>CAZRKS010000136.1:0-7227 GCA_964600315.1 uncultured Steroidobacteraceae bacterium
GCAGGTCGTTCGCGACCGTGAGCGAGGCCGGGCCCGCGCCGATGCAGGCGACGCGGCGGCCGTTCTTCTGCTGCGGCACGACCGGCAGCCGTGCGCGCACGTCGTCCTTGTGGTCGGCGGCGACCCGCTTCAGGCGGCAGATCGCCACCGGCTTGTCCTCGACGCGGCCGCGCCGGCAGGCCGGTTCGCACGGGCGGTCGCACACGCGGCCGAGGATGCCGGGGAACACGTTGGATTCCCGGTTGACGAGGTAGGCCTCGGTGAAGCGTCCAAGCGCGATCAGGCGGATGTACTCGGGTACGTCCGTGTGCGCCGGGCAGGCCCACTGGCAGTCAACGACCCGGTGGAAGTAATCCGGGTGCGCCGTGTCGGTTGGTTGCACGAGCGGCTGGGTCCAGAACTCAGGAAAGAATGCGGCAGCTTAGCGCGTCTGCCGGAGGGCGCAACCCGTCGCGCGCGTGGTGCGATGCAGCAGCCGGCGGCGCCGGCGCGCGGTCGCTGCCGGACTCGTCGTGCGTCGCCACGGTTAAATCGCGCCCCGTGGTCAAGGAACGTGGGCTATTTTGTGACGGCCGTCACAACGAAGGGTCCCGGGGGAAGGGATGAGGCGCTCGAGGGGACTGCTCCTGTTGCTTGCCGCCCTGCCGCTCGCGGCCCGCGCGGGCGAGGCGCGCACCCAGTTCGGCGTGAGCGCGTACGTCCTGCCACGGGCGAGTCTCGAGCGCTCGGTGCAGCCCGGGCGGCTCGTGGTCACGGCGCAGGACGTGAGCCGCGGCTACGTCGACGTGACGTCGACTTACGAGGTGAGCGGCCAGGGTCCCGCGGGTTACATCGTGCGGCTCGAGCCCCGGACGGGGCTCACGACCGCCGTCGAGGTCACGGGTCTCGCCTCGCCAGTGGTCATGGGCGACGAAACCGTCGAGGTCGTGCAGCCGGCGATCAGCGAGAGGGCTCGTCTGAACCTGGGTTTTCGCCTGCAGCTGGCGGGAGCCGCTCGTCCGGGCACTTACGAGTTCCCGGTGCACATCCGCGTCGACGCGCTGTGATCCCCTAGAAAGTGAGCGTGACGAGGATCGAGTCGCTGTAGCTGCCCGTGTCGGCGTCCTGCAGTGCGGGTACGCGTCCGTACACCGTATAGGTCTGCGACCGCGTGCCGTTGCCGACGCCCGGCCCGACGCGCAGCGTCCCGGAGATGACGGCGCTGCCGCCGGTCGCGTTCCCCCAGACCTGCGAGCGAGCCGCGTCGGTGAAGAGGTTGTAGCCGAGCTGGCTCGAGCCCGCGTTCATGCGGCGCGCGGCATACGTGCCGCTCGACCCCGTCGAAAGCGCGAGCGTGTACACGGCGTCCGCCACGCTGCCCGGAGAGATGTAATTACAGGTCACGGTGACCGAGCCGGTCGAGTCGTCGTCTGCCGACAGGGTCGGGTCGTAGGTGCCGAACGCGGGGCCTGACGCCGTGACCGTGCAGTCGACTCCCGCGAAGACGGCGGCCGACGCGAGCAGCGCCGCACTCGCCAGCGCCAGCGCGAACGGCGGCCGGCGGTGCCGCTTCATGTCGCGGGTCCCGCACCGGCGGCGGCCGGCACGCACGCCACCTCGCCGAGGTCCGGCAGCGGATTCTTTCCGGCCGGACGCGACACTTCGAACTCGCAGCGGCCGTCGCGCCACGCTGCGGTGACCCGGGTGCGGGCGGTGACGCCCGCGAGGTACATGCTGCCCTTCAGTCCGACCGGGAACCGGTTGCCGTCGAGCTTCACTTCGGCACCGGCTGGGACGGGCGCGCCACCCGGCTGCACGAGCCGCAGCGTGAGTGCATTGGCGCGACCGATCGGCATGCGCACGACCACGCCGCTACGGTAGGCGGGCGTGACGGTCGTCGATGCCCGCGCGATCGTCGCGTCCATCGGCAGCTTGTTCGGATCGACGCTGATCTCGTTCGCCTGGTAGGGCAGCAGGCGGTTCACCAGCACGCGGCCCTTCGCATCGGTGCGGCCGACCGGCTGGTTGTCGACGAACACCTCGACGCCCGCGTAATCGGCGACCTTCACGACGGCGAAGCTCTGGTCGAGGCGCCGCGCCGGCATCACCCCGGCGCCCGTGATGGCCAGCCCACCCGTGCCGCCGATGCGCAGGCCCTGCTGGCCGTTCGCGCGCGCGTAGTCCACGCCCACCGTGCCGGCGGCGCCCTGGTAGGCGAGGCCGAGGTTCGCATGGCCTGCGCTCGTGATCGCCATGGCATAGCCCACGCCGGTGCCGACGGGCAGGCTCTGCTGCAGCGCTGCGACCGCCTGCACGCCGTCGCCCTGGAACGCGTTCGAACTGCGGCTCAGCGAAGCGCTGGCCGTCTGGCGCTCGCCGAGCGGCATCGTCCAGGTCAGGTACACGTCCGACTCGGAGCTCTCCGCAGTCGTGTGGCTCGCGAACAGGTTGAGGAATCCGAGGCGACCGAGGCCGTGGGAGTAGCCGAGGCCGAAGGTCTCGACGCCCGATGTCAGCCAGTTGGTCTGCCGGCCGTAGGCCAGCTGCAGGCTGCCGAAGTCGAGCAGGTTGAAGCCGAGCCCGCCGAAGGCGCGCAGCTTCGGCCGGTCGACGAGCACGGAGTCGCCGAGCTGCGCGAAGCCCTGCGAAGCGTACAGACCGCGGGCATAGACACTCACCCGCGGGCCGTTGCGCTCGAAGCCGAGGCCGCCGAGCCAACCCTGATCATGCCGGTCCCCGCCGACGGCAGCGGAGCCCGAGACGATGCCGAGCTGGCCGACCTGCAGCGCGCCGTCGACGCCCGCCGCCGCGGCGCCGCCGGCCTGCGCCTCGGCATGTGCGCCCGCCGTGAGCGCGTCGGTCACGCCGCGCCGGAAGCTCGCCGCACCCACGGCATCGCCGTAGGCGTTGCTGCGGCTGGTGTAGTCGCGTCGCACGGCACCCGCTTCCACCGAGTACTCGTTCAGGCCTCGGCGCAGGAGTGACGGCCCGGCGTAGTAGGGCTGCGAGACGACCTGCTGACGGCCGAGCGCGTCGGTCACGACGACCTGCATCTGTCCCGCGCCGGTCACCGCCGGCACGCCCTCGATCTCGAACGGACCGGGCTGCACCTGCTCGCTCGCGACCGGCTGGCCGTTGACGAAGACATCCACGGTCGAGGGCACGACCGCGTCCCCGCGCGCGGCGAGCATCGGCGTCGTGACCAGCGTCGGCTGCGTGTTGAAATTGGTGCCGTACTGGACGCCGCCGAAGCGCACCGCGCGGCCCCAGGTGCCGGCGGACGAAATGGCGTCGCCGACGCGCAGCGTGGTCATGCGCTCCGGGAAGTCGCGCGTCCACGTCGAGTCGAGGCGCACGCCTTTCGTGTCGTTAGTGTCCGTCAGCGCATAGGCTGTCGTGGTGAGCACGCCCTGAGAACCGAACAGGCCGAACTCGAGGAATCCGCCGGCGCTCGACTGGTGGCTGCTGCGCTCGGCCGAAAGATCGTAGTTGACGAAGGCGCCGAGCTGAGCCGAGGCGGGCGGTGTCGTGTCGGGGGAGGCGACGCGGGCGCGCGTCGCGACGAAGGCCTGCGGAGGCAGCGTGAGGTCGACGCTCTGTGTCGCAGCGTCGAACACGACCGTGGCGCCGATTTCGCGACCGATGCGGTAATAGCGTTGGCCGTTGACGAGCAGCGCGCCGCTCACGGGCGTCTTCAGGCGCAGCGCTTTGAGGTCGTCCGCCTTGACGAGCAGGGTCCCGTCGCTGTCGCGGCGCACCACCAGTGCCGTCGGCAGCTGCTCGCCGTTGATCGTCACCTGCAGGACGGCCTCCGTGAAGGCCTCCGGCCCTGGCTGGGGCGCGGCGGCCATCGCGGCGAGCGCGAGCGCAACGGCGACCGGCAGCCGGCGGTGCATGCGAGTCACCTCGCGACCGTCAACTCCGCGACGACTTCGCCCCGCTCGGTGCTGGCCTTCAACCGATAGCGGTCCGCCACGTTGCTGGCGCCGTCCCGGGTCTTGTTGTCGTTCTGGAGTGTCCACTCCCGGTGTTGACCGGGAAGGATGTAGGCGGCGACCGAGTCCTGCAGGACCGGGCCGTCGCCGGTCGCGGGCGACAGCGTGAAGCCGAGCACCCGTGCGTGGGCGCCGCCCCCGTTGTCGGCTCGCAGCACGAGCGCGCCCTTCGGGCCGCGCGTGGCGGAAAAGGTGAGTTCGGGTGTCGCGGCCACGGTCGGCGCGACGAAAATCGGCATGCTGAGTTTCAGCGCCACCTTGAGCCCCGTGAAATCGGGGCTCGCCTCGGGCGGCACCTCCTGGAGGATGAGGCGGTAGCTCAGTTCGCGGGCGGGGTCGGGTTCGCGCCGCAGCGCGACGCGCACCAGCTGCGACCCCTTCGGCGGCAGCGTGAAGACGGTGGGCGAAACGAGCACGTCGGACGTGCCCGAAAGGCGCTCCTCGCCCTCCGCCTGCGCCCAGGCCAGCGCTTCGGCCTGCACGAGCGCGGGCGTGTCCTGCTCGTTGCGCACGGTCAGTGACGCCGTCGTCGATTGCGCCGCGAGATCGAGCCTGAGCGGCGTGATCGAGAACGTTCCTGCCGACGCCGGCGGCAGCCCGAAGGCCGCCGCCGACGCGAGGACGCTTGCCATGACGAGCTGGAAGCGCATGGTCGCGATCAGTAGGTGACCGTGACCTGGATCGTGTCGCTGTAGGCGCCGGTCGCGGCGGCCTGGTTGAACGCGTTGTCCGGCAGACGGCCGTACACGGTGTGGGTGAGCGTGTTGCCCATGCCCGTGCCGGTGCCGCCGACCGTACCCGTGCCGCCGGAGCCGTCGCCCCAGATCGTGGCGCGGGCCGCCGTCGTGAACAGGTTGTACTGCAGCGTCTCGGAGCCGGCGCCCTGGAGCAGGCGCTGCGCGAGGCTGGCGCCCGAGGTCGTGCCGGCGTTCAGCGCCAGCGTGTAGGCGGCATTCTTGCTGCAGCGGACGCTGATGTCCGAGCTCGAGTCGACGTTGACCGGCGTGTCCGGGTCGCCGAGGTAATTGCCAAAGGCGAGGTTGGCGGCCGAGATCAGGCAGTTCGGCGCCACGGTGGCGCTGACGCCGAAGGTCGTCGTCTTGGTCGCGGCCTGGGCGCCGCCGGCGAGTGCCAGCAGCACGCCGGCCGTGAGGGGAATGATCGAGTTCTTAAGCATGGTAGCTCCTCGGTGTGGGTAACGTTCTTTGTCTTGTCCCCGACACCGGGTCGTCGCTTCCCGTGACGGCCGAAGCCAGGAACCCCGTTCTGCCCGGCGCCGCGACCCGGGTTCTTGATGCCCGTGGGTCGGTGCCCCGCATTACGTGACGCGGATTCTCCTGGCGGAGTCGCGGGACGGGCGTGACCGGTTTCCCGGTTTCTTATGTCAACCGCTTGCGCAGGGCGCCTTCGGGCGGCTGGATCGTGACCGGCGTCTCGGTTTCGGCGGCGTCGTGCCCGAGCCGAAAGGCTGGATTGCCGTAGTGGACGTAGTCGGCCCAGTCGATGGATTCCAGTTCCAGGACGCTGCGCCGTGCGGCGAGCAGGGCATCGCCGAGTCGTGCGCCGGCGAGCAGCCGTTCGTAGAAGCGGGTGGCGAAAGCGAGCGCCGCTTCGTCGCCCACGGGCCAGTGTGTGCCGATGAAGTTCGCGACGCCGCCGTCGAGCAGGGCTTCGGCGAGGCCGCTCGACTTGCGCAGGCCGAAGAGCCGCGCCGCAGGGCCACGGGCGGGCTTGCGCACGCGCGCCGCTTCGCAGGCGTTGAAGAACACGAGCGCCGGCAGGTCACCGACGCCTGCGAGATCCGCGCCGCGCAGCACGTCGCCGCCGGCGCAGACCAGACCGCTGCGCTCCGGCTCGGCCGGCTCGAAGAAGGCGTGGCCGGCGAAGTGCAAAACATCGTGCGCGCCGGAACCGATCTCCCGCAGCAGCCGGTCGCGCGACGCGTCGCCGCCTTCGATGAAGGTGACTGGCACACCGCTGTCGAGCAGTGCCCTGCGCACGGCGGCACCTTCTCGCGCGGCCCCGGGCAGATCGAGCGTCGGATTCACCATCATGAGCACGCGCGCCCTGTCACCTGCGCGCCGGTCTTCGCGCCAGCGGGCGACGCTCAGGTTCTCGCTCGCATAGCGGCGGCTCAGCCCATGCCCGAGGGCGGGATGCACGTCTCCCACGTGCAGGACTTCCCAGGGGATTCGCGACGCCTCGCGATCGTGCACCACCACCAGCGGCCGGCGGCTCATGGACGCCAGGCCCTCGACGACCCGGGGTGCGAGCAACAGTCCGGCGAGAGCTGCACCGTATCGCGCGAGTTCGCGATAGCTGAGCGTGCCGGCGCCGGTCTGGCCGAGCGTCGCGCGCAGCTCCGAGCGGCTCACCTGGACCGAGCCGGTCAGCACCGCGGCCTTGGCGCCCGCCGTGAGCAGGGAACTGCGGCACTCGTAGCGGCTGCGCCCCTGCTCCAGCAACGTGACGAGCAGGTAGGCCGGATCACCGCCGCCGGTCGTCCGGCGTGCCGGTCGTGCGCCCGGCGCACTCGCCGCCTCGACCGCGGCCGCCTCGTCGACGACCACGGCGAAGTCGTCGCCGGCGAGCCGGGCGACGACGGCCGGCAGCGCCCGTTGCAGCGTCGCGTACCGGCGCGGATCGATCTCGCAGATCGTCAATCGCCGGATCGCGCCATCGGCATCCGCGCGCCGGAGGCCGTCGAAAATGCCGCGCAGCTGCTGTTCGAGTGCGGTCGCGACCGGCACGCCCGAGCCGGTCCCGAACAACACGGTCGCGAAGTCCTGGACCTGAGACCGGGCGAGCGTGCGCACGACGTTCTCGGCGACGCAGGCCTGCACGTCCGAGCCGAAGTCGTCGAAGTCCCCGAGACCGGCGAACAGCACGAACTCGGCGAGCAGCGCGCCGCGCGCACCCGGCAGGATGAAGACCTGGCCCGGGCTCCCGGCGAACATGCGTCGCAACGTGAGGTCGCGAACCGCGCCGCCGAGCCGCTCGTCGACGGCCGCGGCCGCGCCGGACGGATCGACGTTGCGGAACACGCCCAGCACCAGCGCCCTCGCGCTCGCATCGACGAGGCTGCCGTGGCTGACGCGAATCTCGAGGACGCGACGTCCTGCGGCAGTCGCCGTCTTGGTCGACCGTCCATCGGCCCGCAGCGCGTCGCGCGCGACGGCGCCGTGGAACTCAGGCGACACGACCGGCTCGAGCAGCCGGCGGCGCGCGTCCGGCGACAGGTCCTGCCAGCGCA
>CAZRKS010000137.1:0-7204 GCA_964600315.1 uncultured Steroidobacteraceae bacterium
CGAGGTAGAGCAGCTCGAGCGTGTTGTCGAGCATGCCCGAGTCGCTGCCGTTCGGGTTGATGATCGGCGCGATCTTGGCGATGTCCTCCCCGAAGAGCTCGGCCTCGAAGCGCGCCTCGCGGGCGTGCATCCAGTTCGAGTTGCCGCGCACGGTGTTGATCTCGCCGTTGTGCGCGATGTAGCGGTAGGGGTGCGCCCGGTCCCAGCTCGGGAAGGTGTTGGTGCTGAAGCGCGAGTGCACCAGCGCGAGCGCCGTCTCTACGCCCGAGTTGTGCAGGTCGGGGAAATACTGGTCGAGCTGCGTCGTGAGCAGCATGCCCTTGTAGACGAAGGTGCGGCAGGACAGGCTCACCACGTACCACGACTCCGCCCCGGGCAGCGTCGAGGTGCGGATCTCGTTGTAGGCGCGCTTGCGGATGACGTAGAGCTTGCGCTCGAAGCCGAGATCGTCCTTGATCGAGGGGTCGCGGCGGATGAACACCTGGCGCATGAACGGCTCGCAGGAGCGGGCCGTCTCGCCGAGCATGCCGTTCACCGTCGGGACGGTGCGCCAGCCGATGACGTGCTGGCCCTCGGACTGCACGACCTGCTCGAACTTCTGCTCGACCGCCCGGCGCAGCGTCGGGTTGCGCGGCAGGAAGATGATGCCGCTGCCGTACTCGCCCGGGCCGGGGAGGGGAATGCGCGCCTTGCGACAGACCTCCTCGTTGAAGGCGTGCGGCATCTGGATCAGGACGCCCGCGCCGTCGCCGGTGTTCACCTCGCTGCCGCAGGCGCCGCGGTGGTCGAGGTTCTTCAGGACCTGGATGGCCTGCTCCAGGATCCGGTGGGACCGGTGCCCCTTGATGTTCACGACGAAGCCGACACCGCAGGCGTCGTGCTCGAACTGCGGATCGTAAAGTCCCTGCTTGCCGGGGCGGGTGGGGGCGGGGCGATGCGTCGTGCTCATCGGGTCGGGCCTGCCTGGATCGGTGGGCGTCGCCGGGAGGCGCGGCGGAGCCACGGCTCGCGGGTGCGGAGCCGAGGTCCCCCACGCCGGAGGCGACAGGATCGCGGATTGACACTCCATATGACATGCGAACTTGCCGTCGTCAATGCACTGCAACAAAACGAGCCGGCGCGCAGGGGTGGAGGTTCCGGACCGGGGGCGTTAGATTGCCGGGACTCAGAAGAACCGAAGGGAGCCAACATGGAAACGACGGCGGGTGCGATGGGCGTGGGGCTGGCGATCCTGATCGTCTATTTCGCGGTGAGCGGACTGGTCGTGGGCGCACTGGCGCGCTGGGCGTTGCCCGGCCCGGACCCGATGAGCTGGGGCGCCACCATTGGTTTCGGACTGGCCGGGTCATTCCTCGGCGGCCTGGTGGGCCGGCTGCTGCAGCTGCCGACGGCGCTCGGGCTGCTGCTCTCGGTCGGCGGCGCGGCCTTGCTGATCTGGTTCTTCCGCCGCAGGAACGCGTCGAGCTGACGCCCGACTCAACATAAGCAACTGATTGTAAAGATAATCTAGCTCGTCCGGGTTGGCCAGGGCGGCCGGGTGCTGGTAGACTGTGCGTCCCGTTGGCGCCCAGGCGGCTCGCTCCGCCCGCGCCCAGCCACTCGAGGACCGCAGCCGATGCCTGACCGCACCGACGATTCCGCGCGCCGCTCGAAGTCCCGCCCCGGTATCCGCAGCCTGCTCGCGCTGGCGGTGTTTGCCCTCGTGCTGCCCTTCGGCGCGGCACGGGCGAACATCCAGGAAGGCACCGTATCCTGGTACGGGGGCCAGTTCCACGACCGGCCGACCGCGAGCGGGGAGATCTTCAACGCCCGTGCCCTCACCATGGCCCACCCAACGTTGCCTTTCGGCACCCGGGTCAAGGTCACCAACCTCCGCAACGGCAGGACCGTCGTCGTGCGCGTGAACGACCGCGGCCCGTTCATCGGGCACCGCATCGCCGACCTGTCGCAGGCCGCGGCGTCGCTCCTCGGCATGATGGGCCGGGGCGTGGCCCGGGCCCGCATCGAGGTTCTCGGCGAGGAGCCGGTCGCCGCCGACTGAGCGTCCCCCGATCAGGCTTCCTGCCGGATGGCGATCCCGGACCCGACTTGGACGGGCGCCGGCGGGCTCGTCACCACCGGCAGTTCGAGCCGCCGCAGCTGGGCGTTTTCAGCAATGAAATCAGCAAGTTTGCGCATGGCGTCCCGGGCCTCAGGCAGCCAGCTGATCAGGTGAAACACGTGCGGCGCCGAGCGCCAGACCTCGATCCCGGCTGCGACGCCCGCCTGCCGCGCCCGGTCGTGTGCGCGCACCGAGTCATCGAGCAGCATCTCGGTCGAACCCGCGTGGAACAGGAGCGGCGGCAGGCCGTCCCACTTGCCGAAAAGCGGGGAAATCAAGGGGTTACCGCGATCGTGGTCGGGGCAGTAGAGCGGTGGCACGAGGTCGGCGGCGCCGGGCGCGAACAACGGGTCGACCGCGGCGTTGTACTGGACCGACGGCCCGGACATGGTCAGGTCGGTGGACGGGGACAAGGCGACCGCGCATCCCGGCAGCGGCAGACCGGCATCGCGTGCCCGCATGAGCGTGACCAGCGTCAGGCTGCCACCGGCGGAATCGCCCATGACCGTGAGCGGGCGGTCCGCGTACCCCTGCTCGACGAGCCAGCGGTACACGGCGAAGCAGTCATCGGTGGCGGCCGGGAAGGGATGCTCCGGCGCCAGCCGATAGTCGGGCAGCAGCACGCGCCGGCCGGTCAGCGACGACAGCCGGGCCGCCATGCGGGCGTAGATGGCGGGCATGTGCAGGCACCACGCCCCGCCGTGCAGATAAAGGATCGTCCCATGCGCAGCGAGGGCCGGTTCCCCGTACCAAGTGGCCGGCACGCCCGCGATCTCGACCGCCTCGGTCGCGATCGAGGGCGCGGACCGGCCGAGGCGCGCGTCCATTCTCGCCACCTGCGAGCGGATCGTCTGGATGTCGAGTTCGGGCTTCCACATCGAGCGGGCCGTGAGGCGCAGGAACGCATTCATGAGTCGGGCACGGATGCTGGGCATGGGCGGCTCCTCGCGAGGATTGCAGCCGAACATTGTGGACCCGGGCTGCGCGCCCGGCCAGTCGCCCCATGACCACGGGCCCCGGCCTGCCTCTGGAGCTCGAGGACGCCGACGTCCGGTTCTGGCCGGCCGCGTTGGCGGGAGCGGAGGCCTGGACACTGCTCGAGGAAATCCGGCTGGGCACGGCCTGGCAACGGGAGGAAGTGCTGATCTTCGGCCAGCGGCGGCTCGTGCCCCGGCTCGTGGCCTGGCACGGTGACCCCGGGGCCCGTTACACCTACTCAGGGACGGCGCACGAACCGGCCCCCTGGACGACGCCCCTCGAGCGGATCCGGGTCCGGATCGCCGAGCTGACCGGCCACCGCTTCAATGCCGTGCTGCTCAATCTCTATCGCGACGGACGCGACAGCATGGGCTGGCATGCGGATGACGAGCCCGAGCTCGGGCGCGATCCGGTCATCGCGTCCGTATCGCTCGGTGCGACGCGGCGATTCTCGATGCGGGCCCGGCGACGCAAGGACCGCCGCGTGGACCTCGACCTGACGCACGGCAGCCTGCTGCTCATGGCCGGTGCCACGCAGCATCACTGGGTGCATGCCGTGCCGAAGACCACGGCGACGGTCGGACCGCGCCTCAACCTCACTTTCCGGCTCGTGGCCATTACGTAGAACAGACGATTGACGCTGCCTCGCTGCCGGCGCAGCGTGGCCCGCGAGATCGTCCGTTTTCGAGGGGCATGCTCATGACCGTGCAGAGACTCGTGTGGGCAATGGCGGCGGCCGGCGCGCTCGTCGCCGGGGCAGCGTGCGAGCGCACGCCGACGCCCGTCAGCTACCAGAAGGACGTCGCGCCGATTCTCGCCAAGCACTGCGCGTCCTGCCACGTACCGGGCGGGCCGGGCTTCGTGGTGAGCGGATTCGAGATGAAGGACTACGATTCCCTGATGAAGGGCACGAGCTTCGGCCCGGTCGTGCTGCCGGGCGATCCGCTCACCAGCGTCCTCGTGATGGTCATCGAGGGACGCGCCGACCCGTCGATCAACATGCCGCACGGCGGCGCGAACCCGCTGACTCAGCAGGAAATCTCGACCATCCGGCACTGGGTGGAGCAGGGCGCCAAGAACAATTGAGCCCCCTCTGAAAGAGTGGGGCAGGCCCGCTGCGCCCGGCCGGCGCTCCCGGCCGGCTGCGGGCGGCGAAGGCGGCCTGCTAGAATCGCGATCCCGCGCGCCGCGAGGGCGGTGTGCACTGACACTTTCTCTAACGGGCGGAATCCGGGCTCAATACCGGACCGCCGCATGACGGGGGTCATGATGACGATGCGTGGATCCAGGATCGCGCGGGCCGTGGCGGCCGCGCTGGCGGGGAGCTGTGGTTTCGTGTCGGCGCCGCAGCTGGCGCGGGCGCAGGAAGTCGAGCAGCCGCCTTCGGTGATCGAGGAAGTCGTAGTGACGGCCCAGCGGCGCGAGCAGGCGCTGCAGGACGTGCCGATCAGCCTGCAGGTGGTCGGCGCGGACCTGATCAACGACACCGCGGCCGAGGACATGAACGACCTGAACGGCTTCGTGCCCGGGCTGGTCGTGTCGGGCGACAGCCCGACTCAGCCGAAGTACTCGCTGCGCGGCGTTTCCACCGGCGACTTCGGCGTCGGCACGGACCCGGCCGTCGGCGTGTACGTGGACGGCATCTATTCGGCGCGCTCCGGCTCTTCGATGCTCGCCTTCAACGACATCGAGCGGATCGAGATCCTGAAGGGGCCGCAGGGCACGCTGCTCGGCCGCAACAGTGCGGCCGGTGCGGTGTCGATCGTCACCCGGCAGCCGGTGCTGAACGAGTTCGACGGCAATCTGCGCATTCGCGTCGGCGAGTACCAGAAGCGGTACGTCGACGGCATGGTGAACGTCCCGATCGGCGACCGCGTCGCGCTGCGCGTCGTGGGTGCGTACAACGCGAGCGACGGCTGGATCGAGGATGCGGCGACCCGCAGGAACCTCAACCCCGAGGACAACTGGGCCACGCGCGCCGCGCTGCGCTGGGAAATCGCGGACGGCGCGAGCGCCACGCTGAGTTGGGACCACGACGAGTTGAACCAGCTCGCCCGCCCGGCGATCGGGCTGGTGCCGGTCGCTGACGGCCAGACGTCCGTGCCCTATCCGGCCGACCCGGACACCTACCTCGATCCGCTGCGGGCGCCGGTGAAGAACGACGTCATCGGCAACGACGAGTCGCGCGACTTCGATCGCGTCAACCTGTTCGTCGACTTCGATTTCGGCTGGGCGCAGTTGCGGTCGTCGACCTCCTGGTCGCAGTTCGACACGAACAACCTCGAGGACGAGGACGGCACGAACCTGAAGCCGTACGTCTATTTCGACACCGCGAACATCGAGCACAACGAGAGCTGGTACCAGGAGTTCAAGCTCTCGCACTCCGACGAGCGCTTCGACTGGGTGGCGGGCGCGAGCTACTACTCCGAGGACGCCCGGCAGACCAGCGCGACGCACACGTTCACCGACAGCGTGGACACCGTGCTGCGCAACCTGGGGAAGGCGCCGACGCCGGACGGCACGCTGTTCGGCTTCACGAGCGGCTACCTCGAGAGCCTCGGCATCCCGCTGACGATGCTGGGCTACGAGTGGCAGGAGGACATGTACAACGAAGGCAACTACTCCGCCACGGCCGTGTTCGGCGACGTGATCTGGCACGCGACCGATCGCACCAACCTGACGCTCGGCCTGCGCTACACGAGCGACGACAAGCATTTCAGCTGGTTGAACGGCCCGCGGGTCGCGCCCGAGCTCGACGCGACGCTCGCCGCGCTGCAGGCGGGCGGGTTCTTCGAGCAGTGGCCGATCCCGATCGAGGCCTACCAGTTCGACCTCGTGTTCGCGAACAACCCGGCCATCGAAGGCCAGAAGGTCAAGGCCCACGACACGTGGAACGACCTGAGCCCGCGCTTCGTGGTCGACTACGAGCTCGCGGACGACGTGATGGTCTGGGGCTCCGTGGCCAAGGGCTACAAGGCCGGCGGCTACAACAGCGTCGAAATCGGTTCGATCTTCGACCCAGAGGACGTGTGGAACGTCGAGACCGGCGTGAAGAGCGTGTTCCCGTCGCTCAATCTGCTGGTGAACACCTCGGTCTACTACTACATCTACAAGGACAAGCAGGCGATCACGCTGGTGGGCGAGACCGAGAGCGGCATCCCGCAGTACCTGATCGACACCAGCGACGAGCAGGCCTACGGCCTCGACCTCGAGTCGCGCTGGCAGCCGGTGGAGCAGCTCGTGTTCAGCGCCAACCTCGCGCTGATCGACGCGACCTACAAGGACAAGACCACGCGCGAGGGCGTCGACCTGTCGGGCGACCCGACCGGCGAGCCGTACGTGTCGGCTTCCGTGGGTGGCGACTGGATCCTCGACTTCGCCGAGCAGGGACACACCGACCTGTCGGTGCAGTGGGGCTATCGCGGTCCGACGCGCTGCAACGACAACGCGACGCTGCAGGGCACCTGCCAGGTCAGTCCGAACTTCAAGGTCGGCGAGGCGCAGAACCGCGTGGACGTCAGGCTCGCGTGGTCGAGCGAGGACAATCGCCTCGGGGCGGCGGCCTTCGTCACCAATGTTTTCGACGACCAGTACGTGACCGGGGTCAACAACCTGACCAAGGCGACCTTCGGCACGCCGTTCGCATCGATCTCCGAGCCCCGGCAGTGGGGACTGGAGATGCGTTACGGATTCTAAGGAAACTCTGGTTTACCGCCGGTGTCATGAGCAAGGTTCATCACCGAGCGGGCGGTTTGATGAAGCAGCAGACACTGTCGGGATTTGAGAAGTGCGGGAAGACGACGCGGCGGGCGTCGGAGCACTGATTTGCAGGCGATCACCTTCCCGGAGTTCGTCGTGAATGACGACGGATCCGCCGCGGGAGCTGGGCGGGCAGCCCGGCGCCGTCCGGCCCGTGACAGCCGGCACAGGCGGCGAGTGACCGACGACCGTCACCGCGCAGGTAAAGCAGTCGCGCGGCGTGGCGCGCTGCGTCGGTCACGTTGCCGTTCTGATGCCGCGGGCGCTGCTCGCCGGTGTCGCAAGGCACAGCCCGATACCGATGAGCAACAGTCCCTGCAAGCCTTTCATGGCATCACTCACTCACCCTCAGGCGTCGAGTTCCAG
>CAZRKS010000138.1:0-7193 GCA_964600315.1 uncultured Steroidobacteraceae bacterium
GCTACAACACCCTGCAGGTGCAGGACGAGCAGGTGAAGTCCGCCTGGTCCGAGGTGGTCAACCAGTACCAGCGCCGCGCCGACCTGATCCCGAACCTCGTCAACACCGTGAAGGGCTTCGCGGCGCAGGAGCAAGCGGTGCTGATCGGCGTCACCGAGGCGCGCGCGAAGGCCACGCAGGTCAAGGTGGACGCGAACGATCCCGAGTCCCTGAAGCAGTTCCAGGCGGCGCAGGGCGAGGTGTCGAGCGCGCTGTCCCGGCTCATGGTCGTGGTCGAGCGCTACCCGGAGCTCAAGTCGGACCAGAATTTCCGCGACCTGCAGGCGCAGCTCGAGGGCACGGAGAATCGCATCGCCGTCGCGCGCAATCGCTACATCCAGGCGGTGCAGGACTTCAACGTGACGGTGCGGCGCTTCCCGACCAATCTCACCGCGATGCTGTTCGGCTACAAGGTGAAGCCGAACTTCACGGTCGAGAACGAGGCGGCGATCGCGAAACCGCCCACGGTGGACTTCAGCAACCCGGCCCCGGCGCCGTCCACGAACTGAGCGACGGGCGCGCTTGGTCGGACGCGGCGCGCGACGCGACATGTCGGTCGTGGCTGGCAACGGGCTGCGTCGAGTGGCGGCGGGGTTCCTCGCCGCCCTCGGCTTGCTGTGCGCCGTCGGCGCCGTCGGCCAGGGCCTGGTCGAGATCCCGGCGCTCAGCTCGCCGGTCACCGATCTCACGGGCACGCTGAAGCCCGAGGAGTCCGCGGCGCTCGAGGCGAAGCTGCGTGCCTTCGAGCAGGCCAAGGGCAGCCAGGTCGCCGTGCTGATCGTGCCGACGACGCAGCCCGAGGCCATCGAGCAGTTCGCGATCCGCGTCGCCGAGGCCTGGAAGCTCGGCCGCAAGGGTGTCGACGACGGCGCGATCCTGCTCGTCGCGAAGGACGACCGGAAGCTCCGCATCGAGGTCGGCTACGGGCTCGAAGGCGCGCTGCCGGACGCCACGGCGAATCGCATCATCGACGAAGTCATCGTGCCGAAGTTCCGCGCGGGCGATTTCCACGGCGGCATCGACGCCGGAGTCGACCGCATGCTGCGCGTGATCGAAGGCGAGCCGCTGCCCGAGCCGGAGCGGAAGTCTCCCGCGCACGCCGTGCCGGGACTCTTCTCGCTGCTGCCCTTCCTGTTCATCTTCGCGCTGGTCGGCGGCTCGCTGTTCCGGCGCCTGTTCGGCCGCGTCGGCGGCGCCTTCGCCACCGGCGGCGTCGTCGGCTTCCTGACCTGGCTGCTGGTCGGGATCCTGGGCCTGTCGATCTTCGCGGGCCTGCTGGCGTTCGTCTTCGCGCTGCTGGGCGGACTCGGCGGCGGCGGGCCGGGCGGCGGCAAGGGCTGGTACAGCCGACGGCACGATCGCGGCTGGGGCTACCCGGGTGGGTTCGGCGGTTGGGGCGGTGGAGGCGGCGGCTTCGGCGGGGGCGGCGGCTGGAGCGGCGGTGGCGGTGGATTCGGCGGCGGCGGCGCTTCCGGGAGCTGGTGAGGCATGGACTGGAGTCGCGGGTTCCGGCATCTTGTGGCGACGCGCCGCGGTCTGCACCGTGCGTTCCCGCCGTCGGCGCTCGCGGCCATCGAAGCCGCGATCACGGCGAGCGAGCGGCTGCACTCGGGCGAAATCCGGTTCGCGATCGAGGGGGCGCTCGAACCTTCCGAGGCCTGGAGCGGTCGAAAACCTCGCGAGCGGGCGATGGAAGTCTTCGCCGCGCTCGGCGTGTGGGACACCGACGCAAACAACGGCGTGCTGATCTATGTCCTGCTCGCCGACCGGGACGTCGAGATCGTCGCCGATCGCGGCTTCAACGGACGCGTCGCTGCCGGGGAGTGGTCCGCGATCTGCCAGGCGATGAACGCGCGCTTCGGTGCGGGCGACTTCGAGGCGGGCGCGGTGGAGTGCGTGCAGCTCGTCGGCGAACTCGTGGCCCGCCACTTTCCGCTCGGGTCGGGTGCGCGCAACCCGGACGAGTTGCCGAATCGACCGACGCTGCTGTGATCCGGCGTCCCGACCCCGAGAGGTTTACGAACATGAGACTCCCGATTGCAGCGATCGCCGCGCCGGCGGCCCGGCGTGCCGCCACTTTCAGCCTGTTCCTCGCCCTCGGCGGGTGCGCCGTGTTCGTGCCCGAAGCGCCGCCGCCTCCGCCGCCGCCGGTGGTCGCGGCGCCGCCGCCGGTGATCGCTCCCGTGGCGCTGCACCGGTTTGCGTTCGACGCGCAGTCGACCGCGGTGCTCGGCGAGGTGCAGGCGACCCAGTCGCGCCACGAGGACACGCTCGCGGACATCGCGCGTCGTTTCGACGTCGGCTACGACGAACTGATCCGCGCGAATCCGGGGGTGGACCCGTGGCTGCCCGGCGAGGGCACGCGCATCGTCCTGCCGACGCAGTGGGTGCTGCCCGACGCGCCTGCCGAGGGAATCGTGGTCAATGTCGCGGCGATGCGGCTGTTCTATTTCCCGAAGGCGAAGAAGGGCGAGGAGCGCGTCGTGGTCACCTACCCGATCGGCGTCGGCAAGGTGGGCTGGGCCACGCCGATCGGCTCGACCACGGTCGTTTCGAAGCGCAAGAATCCCGTGTGGACGCCGCCCGAGTCGGTGCGCAGGGAGCATGCCAAGAAGGGCGACCCGCTGCCGGCGCAGGTGAAGGCCGGCCCTGACAACCCGCTCGGCGCCTACGCGATGAATCTCGGCTGGCAGAGCTACCTGATCCACGGCACGAATAAGCCGCCGGGCGTCGGCATGCGCGCGAGCCACGGCTGCATCCGGCTGTATCCCGAGGACATCGCGGCCATTTTCGGCACCGTGCCGATCGGCACCAAGGTCACCGTCGTGAACCAGCCCCTGCTGTACCGCTGGCAGGGCGACAACCTCTTCGTGCAGTCGTATCCGCCCGTGGTGGAAGGGGAGGACGACACGGTGGCGCCGCCGCCGGTCGTGTTCGACGACGCGCTCAAGGGCCGCATGTGGCAGGAGACGAAGGTGCACGCCGGCGCGGTCAACTGGCAACTCGTCGAACGCGTCGTCACGCAGGCGCGCGGCATCTCGGTGCCGGTGACGAAGCGCGGGCTCACGCTCGAGTCCTACCTCGCTTCGCTGCAGCGCGTCGAGAACGTGTTGCCGCAGGGATCCAACTGGGACGGCAACGACGGCTCGCCGGCAACGGACGCCGTCAAGCCGGTGGCGGACTCACGGACTCGGGCTCGGCACTGACGGGACGCGCCGCAATCGCCGTCGTCATCGCGCCGGCGACGACGAGGAGCGCGCCGGCGACCCCGACCCACGTCGTCTGCTCGGCGAGCACCTGCGCGGGCCACGCGCGTCCCGCGACCTGCACGCCGATCAGCGTCACGAGCGGGGCCAGCGTGACGACCGCGCTCACCCTCGAGACCTCCCAGTGCTCGAGGGCCTCGGCGAAGCAGCCGTAGGCGACCACGGTGTTCGCGCAGCAGAACGCGAGCATGGCCAACTGCAGGGCGTCGAGCGCGAGCACCTGCCGGGGCTGTGCGGCCGGCAGCAGGAGTGCGAGTGCGCCGACGTACAGCAGGAACAGCACCTGGCCGGAGGTCAGGCGGATCAGCAGCTGCTTCTGCGCCAGCCCGTAGACGGCCCAGGTCAGCGACGCGAGCAGCAGCAGCGCGACGCCGAGGCCGAGTTCCGTGCCGAGCGCGAAGACCTGGGCGAGACGGCCGTGGAAGAAGAGCAGCAGGCCGCCGAGCAGGGCCGCGAAGCCCGCCCATTGCAGTGGGGCGAAGCGCTCGCGAAACACGAGCAGGCCGCCGAAGAGCAGGAACACGGGCGCGAGCTGGATCAGCACCTGCGCGGCGGTCGGGCCCGTGTGACCGAGCGCGACCAGGTATAGGACGTAATTCGCGAGCAGCCCCAGGAGCGCGACGGTGAGCATGCCCCAGCCGCGACGGCCGAGCCCGCCGAGCCGCGGCAGTCGCCTGCGCCACGCGAGGAACAGGCCGAGCGCGATGGCGGACACCGCGAACCGGTACCAGGTGATCGTGTACGCGTCCATGACGCGGAGCGTGATCGACAGCGCGATCGGCAGCAGGCCCCAGCACGCCGCCGTGACGAGCGCGAGCGCGAGACCGAGCTTCCATTGTCCGGACGTGGTGTGCATCTAGGGCTGGGGTCGGCGGGCGGTCAAGCATACAAGAACTTGTGCTAACGTACGTGCGGCGCGAGCGGGGGCGTGGACTTGCCTGAGTCGAACATCAGCGGCATCGTCGTGGCGGAGACGCCCGGAGCGGACCAGGCCATCGCGCGGCTGCCGACGTCCGTCTGCGCCTTCGTCGGCCGCAGCCTGCGTGGCCCGCTCGACCGCCCGGTCGCGGTGCGCAGTTTCGCGGAATTTCAGCAGGTGTTCGGCGGTCTCTGGCAGCCGAGCCCGATGCCGTACGCCGTCGAGCAGTTCTTCGACAATGGCGGCCGCCGCGCCGTCATCGTGCGCGTCTGCAATGGCGGGGCGCCGGCGACGATCGCCTTGCCGGCCGGTCCCGGAACGCTGGTCCTCGAGGCGCGCAGCCCCGGCTCGCGGGAGGCGCTGCGTGCCTCCGTGGACTACGACAACATCGGCGCCAACGAGGATGACCGCTTCAACCTCGTCCTGCAGCGGGTCCGCTCCCGCGGCTCGGAGCACATCGAGGACCAGGAGATCTTCCGGCGCCTGTCGATCGTGCCCGGCACGACGCGCTACGTCACGACCGCGCTCAAGGAGTCGAGCCTCGTCGCGGTGCGGGGCGAGACGCCGCCCTTGCGGCCGGACCGCACCTATCGCCCCGGCGCGCGTCATCCGATCGGCTACGTGGATTCGAGTCCGGACGGCGACGATGGCGAGCCGCTCACCGACTACGACCTGATCGGCTCGGAGGCGCGGCGCACCGGGCTCTTCGCGCTGCGTGCGGCGGACGACGTCCACTTCCTCTGCGTGCCGCCGCCGGCGCGCGATCGCGACGTCGGTCCGAGCGTGCTCGTGGTCGCCGCGCGCCTCTGCCAGGAGCTGCGCGCGATGCTGATCGTGGATCCGCCCGCGGCCTGGGCCAGCTGCGACGACGCTCTGCGCGGCCTGCGCGAACTCGACCTGCAGACCGATCACGCGCTGATGTGCTTCCCGCGCATCCTCGCCTTCGATCGGCTGCGCGGTCATTTCGAGACCTTCGCGAACGGCGGCGCCGTGGCGGGCGTGCTGGCGCGCCTCGACGAGCAGCGCTCCCCCTGGCAAGCGGGTCCCGACGACGAGTTGCTGCTGCGGCCGGGCACGCGCCCGGCGCTGCAGCTCACCGACGCCGAGCGCGCACGGCTCGCGGCCCACGGCATCAATGCGCTGCAGTCGCTGCGCACCGCCGGCGAGCAGCGCCCGGTGCTGCGCACCCTGGCGGGCGGTGCCGGCCACCATGCCGACAGCTCGCTGCTCACGGCGCGCCGCCGCGCCCTGCTGATCATGAACAGCATCGAGCGCGGCACGCGCTGGGCCGTGTTCCATGACGGCGATCCGAGCGTGCGGCACCGGATCAAGCGACAGGTCGAGGACTTCCTGCGACCGCTCGCGGCGGCCGGGTTGTTCGGCGCCGGCGACCCGGCGGAGGCCTGCTACGTGGTCTGCGACGAGCGACTGAACCCGGAACACGAGATCCGCGACGGTCGGCTCAGCCTGCTCGTCGGGCTGCGTTCGGCGCGCGCCGGGCAGTACCACACGTTCCTCGTCTCGCACTCCGTGACCGGCAGTCAGGTCCGGCTGGTGCGGTTCAACCGGTTGCCACCGGGCACGCGCATGAGCGCGGAGGCCGACGTCGCGACGGACGAAACCCGCCCGCAGCGGACACTCGCCCAGGAACTGTTCGGCTATCCGGGGGGCTCGCGACCGGGACCGTCAGGGATCGCGGCCGTCGTCGCGCCCGAATCCGCCGCCGCCGGGCGTGGCGATCTCGATGCAGTCGCCCGCTTCCACCGCGACCGCGGCCGTCGCGGCGAGCGCTTCTGAGGTTCCGTCGCGGCGGATCAGGAGGTTGACGCCGGTACGTCCCGGCGCGCCGCCCTCGAGCCCGAAGGGGGCGACCCGCCGGTGATTCGACAGGATCGCGGCGGTCATCGGCTCGCGAAACTCGACGCGCCGCACGAGCCCGTCGCCGCCGCGGAATCGGCCCGCGCCGCCGGATCCTCTCCGCAGCGCGAAGCTCCGCAAGAGCACCGGGAAGCGACGCTCCAGCACTTCCGGATCGGTCAGGCGCGAGTTGGTCATGTGCGTCTGCACCCCGCTCGCCCCGTCGTAGCCCGGCCCGGCGCCCGCGCCGCCGGCGATGGTCTCGTAGTACTGGTAGCGTTCATCGCCGAAGGTGAAGTTGTTCATCGTGCCCTGGGCCGCGGCCTGCAGGCCGAGCGCGCCGTAGAGGGCGTCGACGATGCACTGCGAGGTCTCCACGTTGCCGGCGACGACCGCGCGCGGAAAAGTCGGATCGAGCATGGAGCCCGGCGGTACGACGATCTCGATCGGGACGAGGCAGCCGCTGTTGAGCGGGATCGGCGCGTCGATCAGCGTGCGGAAGACGTACAGCACGGCGGCGACCGTCACCGCGCGCGGCGCGTTCAGATTGTTGTCCTGCTGGCCCGACGTGCCCGTGAAGTCGACGGTCGCGGTGCCGGCCGCGCGGTCCACCGTCACCGAGACCACGATGCGCTGGCCATTGTCCATCTCGTAGCTGAAGCGTCCGTCGGCGAGCTGACGGATCGCGCGGCGCATGCAGGACTCGGCGTTGTCCTGCACGTGCCGCATGTAGGCGAGCAGCGCCGGCCGCCCGTGCTCGAGTGCCGCGCGCTCCAGTTCGCGGATGCCGCGCGCATTGGCCGCGAGCTGTGCGCGCAGGTCGGCGAGGTTCTGTGCCGGATTGCGGGCCGGGTGCGGGCCGGCGCCGAGCGCGCGCAGGAACGTGGCCTCGTCGAGGTGTCCGTCGCGCACGATGCGCAGCGGTTCGAACAGCGTGCCCTCGTCGGCGATGCGGCGGCTGCCGGGCGGCATCGAGCCCGGGGTCGCGCCGCCGATGTCGGCATGGTGGGCCCGCGAGGCCGTGAAGAAGTCGATGCGCCGTCCGTCGCGAGCGAACACCGGCGAGACGACGGTCAGGTCCGGCAGGTGCGTGCCGCCGTGATACGGCGAGT
>CAZRKS010000139.1:0-7162 GCA_964600315.1 uncultured Steroidobacteraceae bacterium
ACTGCCCGCCCGACATGTGGCACAGCGTCGCCGCCGTGTTCACGATCTGGTCGAGCGCGAGCAGGCTGAAGTTGACCGTCATCACCTCGACGATCGGCCGCAAACCCGCCAGCGCCGCGCCGATGCCCGCGCCGACGAACGCCGACTCCGAGAGCGGCGTGTCGCGGATGCGTTCCTCGCCGAATTCCTCGAGCAGCCCCTTGCTGACCGCGAAGCAGCCGCCGTAGCGGCCGACGTCCTCGCCCATCAGGAACACGCGCGGGTCGGCGGCGAGCGCCTCGCGGATCGCCTGCTTCACCGCCTCGCGGTAGGTGATGCGCGTGCCGGTGGCTTCGGTCATGCGCACGAGCCCTCCGCGTAAACGTGCCGCGCGAGATCCGCGACCGGCTCCCAGTCCGACTGTTCGGCGAATTCGACGGCGGCCTGCACCTCGGCATCCGCCTCGCCCTGCAGCCGCTGGAAGTCGTCCTCGGTCATGAGTCCCGCCGCCTTCAGCCGGCTCGTGAGCGACAGCACGGGTCCATGGGCACGCCACTCCTCGATCTCCGCCTTGTCGCGGTAGAGCTGCGCGTCGAACATCGAGTGGGCGCGGAAGCGGTAG
Organism: uncultured Steroidobacteraceae bacterium; assembly: GCA_964600315.1. Classification (GTDB taxonomy): domain Bacteria; phylum Pseudomonadota; class Gammaproteobacteria; order Steroidobacterales; family Steroidobacteraceae; genus RPQJ01. The sequence continues at coordinate 602 of CAZRKS010000139.1, forward strand.
GTGCGGAACTCGAGCAGCGCCGGCCCCTGCCCCGCGCGCGCGTGCGCCGCCGCCTCGCGCGTCGCCGTCTCGACGGCGAACACGTCCATGCCGTCCACCGCCGCGGCGCGCACGCCATAAGCCGCCGCCTTCGCGTGGATGTCGGTCTGCGACTCGGAGCGCGCGAGCGCGGTGCCCATCGCATAGAGATTGTTCTCGCAGAGGAACAGCACCGGCAGCTTCCACAGCGCGGCGAGATTGAGCGACTCGTGGAACTCGCCCTCGGCCGCGGCGCCCTCGCCGAAGAAGCAGGCGGCCACGTTGCGTCCTCCCCGCATCTTCTCTGCGAGCGCGAGACCGACGGCGAGCGGCAGACCGCCGCCGACGATCGCGTTTCCTCCGTAGAAACGCGTCGCCGCATCGAACACGTGCATCGAGCCGCCGCGACCGCCGCTGCAGCCGGTGCGCTTGCCATAGAGTTCGGCCATCAGCGGCCCGAGCGCGATGCCGCGCGCGATGGCGTGCCCGTGCTCACGGTACGTCGAGACGACTGAATCCCCGCGACCGAGCACCTGCATCACGCCGACCGCGACGGCCTCCTCGCCGTCGTAGAGGTGCAGGAATCCGCGGATCCGCCCGGCGCCATACAGCTCGGCGCAACGGCCCTCGAACTGACGGATGCGCAGCATCTCGTGCAGCAGGTGCAGGCCGCGCTCGCGAGTGACGCCGGACGGCAGCTCGATCATGCCGCGCCCTCCAGTGTCGAGAGATCGCCCTCGGGCAGGCCGAGTTCGCGGGCCCGGAGCAGGCGGCGCATGATCTTGCCGCTGCGCGTGCGCGGCAGCTGCTCGCTGAAGGCGATCTCGCGCGGCGCAACCGCCACGCCGAGCTGTCGGCGCGCATGGGCGAGGATGTCCTTGCGCAGGGCCTCGCTCGCCGTCTGCCCCGCCTTGAGTTCCACGTACGCCTTCACGGCCGAGCCCGCGACTGGGTCCGGCACGCCGATCACGCCGGCCTGCGACACCGCCGGGTGGGCCATGAGCACACTCTCGACCTCGAACGGGCTCACCAGATGCCCGGCGGCCTTGATCACGTCGTCCGCGCGGCCGACGAACCAGTAGTAGCCGTCCGCGTCGCGCTTCGCGAGGTCGCCCGACAGGTACCAGCCGCTGCGGAAGCATTTCCGGTAGCGGCCTTCGTCGTCGAGATAGCCGCGGAACATCGACGGCCAGCCGGGCCTCAAGGCGAGTTCGCCGACGGCGCCGGGCTCGAGGAGCTCGTTGGCGCCATCCTCGCCGCGGGGCTGCACGATGCCGGCCTCGATGCCGGGCACGGGACGGCCCATCGAGCCGGGGCGCACTTCCATGCAGGGGTAGTTGGCGATCATGATGGCGCCGGTCTCGGTCTGCCACCACGTGTCGTGGAACGGCTGGCCGAAGGCTTCGACGCCCCACACCACCGCCTCGGGATTGAGCGGCTCGCCGACGCTCGCGAGGTGGCGCAGCGCCGGATAGGTTCGCGCGCGGGCGAGTTCGACACCGGCCTTCATCAGCATGCGGATCGCAGTCGGGGCCGTGTACCAGACGGAAACGCGCTCGGTGTCGAGGATCTCGTACCAGCGAGGCGCGTCGAATTCCTCGCGGTCCACGAGCAGGCCGACGCCGCACGCGAGAGGGGCGATCACGCCGTACGAGATGCCCGTGACCCAGCCGGGGTCGGCGGTGCACCAGTAGACATCACCGTCCTGGAGATCGAGCACCCAGCGTGCCGTCGCCACGTGCGCCGCGACGGCTGCGTGGACGTGCAGCACGCCCTTCGGCATGCCGGTCGTGCCGCTGGTGAAGTGCAGCAGCGCGCGGTCCTCAGGGGACGTGCGTACCACCGTGAACTCGGGGGAGGCTTCCTGCAGGAGCGCGTCGAAGTCGAGCGTGTTCTCCGGCAGTTCGCCGGCACCCGGCGTGCGCACGACCAGCACGTGCCGCAGATCCGGGGTCGCGGCGCGGATCGGCGCGACCTTGCGGCGGTAGAGCAGGTCCGTGGTGATGAGCACGCGCACCTTGCCGAGCGTCAGCCGCGATTTCACCGGCTCCGGGCCGAATGCGGAAAACAACGGGCAGTACACCGCGCCGGCCGCGAGGGTGCCGATGACGGCGATGTAGAGCGCCGGGACGCGCCCCATGAGGGTGGCGACGCAATCGCCGCGCTGCACGCCGAGACGCCGGAGGACGTTCGCGAGGCGGTGCGCGGCGGCGGCGAGTTCGCGGTAGGTCAGGTCCTGCGGCGGGGCGTCCCGGGCGAGGAAGCGGATGGCGCGACGGTCGCCGGCCGGGCCCTGCGCGTGGCGTTCGACGGTCTCGTGCGCGATGTTGAGGGTGCCGCCGGGCAGCCCGTCGAGGAGTGCCCCTGCCTGATCCCAGGTGAACGTGCGACGGGCCTCGCCATAGTCCGCCAGGCAGGGCTCGCGACGCCCTGCGCCGCGCGGCTTGGGGATGGGCGACCAGTCCATGCGGCCACCTGCATTCGCGCCGGTTCCTGGCGCGTCTGCACCCAATGTAGGCGTGGCCCGCCGCCGATACATGCGGAGTTTCCCTGAGGGATAATCGGCTTCCCCACCGGAAGACCGGTGAATGGCACCGAATTTCTCTCCCGGCAGCGTCGAGGAACGGGCGGCCTTCGCGGCCCTGCAGTCGCGGCTGCCCGGCCTGTTCCGGCGCGTGTTCGCCGATCCGCTCGCTCCGCGCACGGTGGTGATCGTGCCCGGCCTCAGCGTGGATCCGGACGTGCTGGCCACCGTCACCGGCGGACTCCATTACGAGGAGCGGCAGCTCGCGATGCTCATGCTGCTGCGGCTGCCGAATACCCGCGTCGTGTTCGTGAGCAGCACGCCGGTCGAGGCCGCGATCGTCGATTACTATCTCGATCTCCTGACGGGCGTCCCTCGCGCGGCCGCACGTGAACGGCTCGTGATGCTGTCGGCGAGCGACGCCTCACCGGTCTCGCTCACCCGCAAGATCCTCGACCGGCCGCGTCTCCTGCAACGCATCCGTGACGCGGCGGGCGACCCGGCGGACGCGCACCTGTCCTGCTTCAACGTCACGGACTGGGAACGCACGCTCGCAGTGCGACTCGGCATTCCGCTGTATGGCTGCAATCCGGATTTGCAGCAGTTCGGCAGCAAGAGCGGCAGCCGCGCGGCGTTTCGCGAGGCCGGCATCGCGCTGCCGGACGGGGCCGAGGACCTGAATTCCGTGGACGAGGTCGTCGACGCGCTCGCGGAACTCCGGCAGCGCGATCCGACGCTGGCACGCGCCGCACTCAAGCTCAACGATGGATTTTCCGGCGAAGGCAATGCCGTCTTCTCGTACGCCGGCTGCCCGACGACCGACGTCCGCCGCTGGGTGCAGGCGCACGTTCCGCTCAACCTCGCGTTCGAGGCGCGCGACATGCGCTGGGAGCGCTATGCGGAAAAGCTGGTCGCGACGGGCAGCATCGTCGAATCCTGGATCACCGGCGAAGGCCTGCGTTCGCCCTCGGTGCAACTGCGCATCACGCCCGTCGGCGGACTCGAGATCATCTCGACGCACGACCAGATCCTCGGCGGCCCGTCCGGACAGGTCTTCCAGGCCTGCACCTTCCCTGCCGACCCGGCCTACGCGCGCGACATCCAGGATCTCGCGATGCGCGTCGGCAATGTGCTGCAGACCCACGGCGTGCTCGGCCGCTTCGGCGTGGACTTCGTCTCGGTCCCGCGGGCCGGCCGGTGGCATCACCACGCGATCGAGATCAACCTGCGCAAGGGCGGAACGACGCACACGTTCCAGATGTTGCAGTTCCTGACCGGCGGGCATTACGACCCGGGCCGCGCCGAATTCGTGACGCCGGTCGGCGAGACTTGCGCCTATTACGCCACCGACAATGTCGTGAACCCGCTGTATCGCCGCTTGACGCCCGAGGACCTCGTCGAGGTCACGAACCGGCACGATCTGCACTTCGATGCGGCACACGAACGCGGCGTCGTGTTCAACCTCATCGGCGCCCTGTCGGAGTTCGGGAAGATCGGCGTCGTCGCGATCGAACGTGACCGCGAGCGCGCACAGGCGCTCTTCCGCGACACGGTCCGCGTGCTCGACGAGGAAGCGGCGCGGGAATAGGCGGTGTCAGGCGACGCGCGGCGTGATCTCGTCGAGCCGATTGCCGAGCTTGCGCTTCTGCTCCATGAGGTCGTACTCGACCTGCAGCCCCAGGAAGAACCCTTCGTGCAGACTGAAGTAACGCGCGAGCCGCAGGTCGGTCTCGGCCGTGATAGCCCTCTTGGCGTGAACGATCTCGTTGATCCTCCGCGGCGACACCTTCAAGGCTCGCGCGAGCGCGTTCTGGCTCAGGTCGAGCGGCTTCATCAGATCCTCGAGCAGGATCTCTCCGGGGTGCGGGTTGTGGACCCAATCCCGATTCTTTTGCCTACGAGTGGTAGTCGACGATTTCGACATCCGTGGGTCCTCGCGCGGTCCACCGGAAGCAGACTCGCCACTGATCGTTGATGCGGACGCTGTACTGACCGCGGCGGTCGCCCCGCAGCGCCGCGAGCCGAGCGCCGTAACCCTGCCAGATTGCTGCGGCGTCCCGATCCTTGAAACCCAGTATCACCGTCCCGTCTCCGACTTATAACGCGAACCAAGATATGACGCAAGACGTCATACCGCTGGTCAGTCAATCAATCGATAGGTTCACCCTGACGAGAAGGATCAAGGAGTGGAATTCGAGCCGACTACGTAGAGAAAGTCGTCAGCCCGAGAGCCGATCCGCCGCCTGGTATCGGACCCGGTGTCCGATGCGGAGCATCGGGGACTCCAGGTGGCGCCACGACAGCAACGCCAGCCCCGCCAGCATCAGGCAGGTCGCGATGGGCGCGAGCGGGGCGGGCGCGCCGTACGACGACAGGAGCACGTCCGCGATCCAGTCGACCGGCATGTGAAACAGGTACAGGAAGTACGAATACTTCCCGAGGGTCACCAGCGACCGCAGGCGCAAGCCGCGGGCGAGACAGGAGTGCGGGTCGGCCCGCAGCGCGAGGATCGTCACGAGCGCGGTCAGCGACAGCAGGAGGATTCCGGGTCCGATCAGTATCGGTCGTGCCTGCTGCGACAACCACACACTCGCGAGGACGAGGGCGGCGAGAGCAACCTTCAGCGCGAGACGGTGGCCGGCGACCCACGATACGAACCGTGGCGTCCGCACGAGATACGCGCCGAGCACGCCGAGGCCAAGCCCATCGAGTCGCGTGAGCGTGAAGTCCCATGCAGCGAATCGATGAGGGATGAGTTCCAGCATCCACATCGAGCGCAGGCTGGCGCTGCCGAGGATGGCCACGCAGAGCGCCCAGGGAACCGCCCGCCACGCGACGCGGCGCAGGAGGAACGGGGCGAGCAGGTAGAACTGCTCCTCGATGCAGATCGACCAGACCGGGCCCAGCCAGTCGGAGGTGATGAAGCCCGATGCCGAGTACAGGTTCGCGGTGAAAGTCACGTAACCGGCCAGCGGCACGTCGCCGCCGATCGGGCGGGGCCAGGAGAACGCCGCGTAGGAGTCGTCCAGTCCGGGCGTCAGCAGGAACGCGAGTCCGATCAGGAGGAAATAGGCCGGAAAGATCCGCGTGGTCCGTCGCGAGTAGAAGGCGACGTAGAAGTTGTTCGCGCCGCGCCGGTCGAAGACGATTCCGCCGATCAGGAAGCCGGACAGCACGAAGAAGATGTCGACGCCGCACCACGCCATGTTCAACAGGCTGGCCGGCCCTGCGCCGAGCAGGTGGGTCCAGGCCTTCAGGTTCGGCCGGATGACGAGGTGCAGCGCGAGGACGAGCGCGATGGCGACCCCGCGCAAACCATCCAGCTCGGGAACTCGCTGCTCGGGGGCGTTCGTGCGCAAACCTGGCCTGCGCTCCGCGCCTTCCCGGTGATTGCGGGTGCGTGCCAGGTGCCTGGCCGCCCCAGCCTACCGGCCGCGGGCGCGGCGTGCCGACGCGCGCTTCGCTGCCGTAGAACGCTTCGCTGCCGTCGAGCGCTTCGCTGCGGTCGAACGCTCTGCCGCCGCCGGTCGCTGCTTCGCGACTTTGCGCTTCGGCTGCGACCGTACAGCAGGCTTGGACGGCGCAGGACGCTTGGCAACGACCTTGGCCCTGGCGCCCGGCTTCGCGGCACCGCGGGGCGCAGCCTTCGCCCGCCCGCCCTTCATGCGCCGCGCAATCGCCGAGCCGAGCTCCGCGGGCGAGCGCACCGTGGTCACGCGCGCCGCTTCGAGCGCCGCGAACTTGTCGGCCGCCGTGCCCTTGCCGCCCGAGATCACCGCTCCGGCGTGACCCATGCGCTTGCCCGGCGGCGCCGTGACGCCGGCGATGTAGGCCACCACCGGCTTCGAGACGTGCCGGCGGATGAACTCCGCGCCGGCCTCCTCGTCGCTGCCGCCGATCTCGCCGACCATGATGATGCCTTCGGTCTGCGGGTCCTGCTCGAACAGCTCGAGCACGTCGATGAAGTTCATGCCGCGCACCGGGTCGCCGCCGATGCCGACGCAGGTGCTCTGGCCGAG
>CAZRKS010000140.1:0-7158 GCA_964600315.1 uncultured Steroidobacteraceae bacterium
TGACCCGGCCCTGGCGCTCGGAGCTGGTGGTGAGCAGCATCTCCTGGATGATCGCGGGCAGCGTGTCGGCCTCGCTCTCGATCGCGCCGGTGAGCGGATAGCAGCCGAGCGTGCGGAAGCGCACCTTCTTCAGCGCGGGCTTCTCGCCCGGGCGCAGCGGCATGCGCTCGTCGTCGACCATGATGAGCGCGCCGTCGCGCTCGACCACCGGACGCTCGGCGGCGAAGTAGAGCGGCACGATCGGGATGTCGCGCAGGTAGATGTACTGCCAGATGTCGAGCTCGGTCCAGTTCGACATCGGGAACACGCGGATCGACTCGCCCTTGTGCTTGCGCGCGTTGTAGATGCGCCAGAGCTCGGGGCGCTGGTTCTTCGGGTCCCAGCGGTGCTGCGCCGAGCGGAACGAGAAGATGCGCTCCTTGGCGCGGCTCTTCTCCTCGTCGCGGCGCGCGCCGCCGAACGCGGCGTCGAACCCGTACTGGTCGAGCGCCTGCTTGAGCGCCTGCGTCTTCATCACGTCGGTGTGGATCGCCGAGCCGTGCGTGAACGGGTTGATGCCCTGCGCGAGGCCTTCCGGGTTCGTGTAGACGAGCAGCTCGAAGCCGTGCTCGCGCATCATCCGCTCGCGGAACGCGTACATGTCGCGGAACTTCCACTTCGTGTCGACGTGCAGCAGCGGGAACGGCAGCTTCGCCGGGTAGAACGCCTTGAGCGCGACGTAGAGCATCGCCGCGCTGTCCTTGCCGATGGAATAGAGCATCACCGGCTTTTCGCACTCGGCCACGACCTCGCGCATGATCTGGATCGATTCGGCCTCGAGACGCTCGAGGTGCGTGAGCGTGTGGTGCCCGAGCGGCAGTGCGTCGCGGTTCGTCACGGGATCCTCACCAGGGTGCGGCCGGTGACGCGGCCCTGCAGATAGTCGTCGAACTGCGCCGGGAGCTCGCCGAAGCCGACCGACTTCGTGCAGATGCGGTCGAGCGCGGCGGGCCGCAGGTCCGTCGCGAGTCTCCGCCAGACCTCGAGCCGGAGCTCGCGGGGGGTCAGCACGGAATTGATGCCGAGCAGGTTCACGCCGCGCAGGATGAACGGCACGACCGTCGTGTGCAGTTCCATGCTGGCGGCGAGCCCGATGCTGGCGATGTTGCCCCACTGGTCGACGGTGCGCGTGAGCCACGTGAGCAGCGGCCCGCCGACGTTGTCGACCGCACCGGCCCACAGCGCTTTTTCGAGCGGCTTCGAACCCGGGTCGATGTCCTGCCGCAGCAGCACGCGGGCCGCGCCGATCTCGCGCAGGTAGGGCTCGGCCGCGGCCTTGCCGCTGACCGCCACCACTTCATAGCCGCGGCCCGCCAGCATGTTGATCGCGAGACTGCCCACGCCGCCCGTCGCACCCGTCACGACCACCGGTCCGCCTGCGGGTCGCTGGCCGTTCTGCTCCATGCGGTGGATGGCGAGCGCCGCCGTGAAGCCCGCGGTGCCGAGCTTCATCGTGTCGAGGTCGCTCATGCCGGCGGGCACCGGGATCACCCAGTCGGCCTGCACGCGCGCATATTCGGCGTAGCCGCCGTCGTGCGTCTCGCTCAAGCCGCAGCCCGTCACCAGCACCTTCTGGCCCGGCGCGTAGCGCGCGTCGGTCGAGGTCACGACCTCGCCGGCGAAGTCGATGCCGCCCACCAGCGGATAGCGGCGCAGGATGCGGCTGGCGCCCGTTGCAGCGAGCGCGTCCTTGTAGTTGATGCCCGAGCAGGTCACGCGCACGACCACGTCACCGGGACTCAAGTCGTCGAGCGAGAGCTGGTCGAAGCGGGCGACGACTCTGCGGTCGATCTCGTGGATTCTGAAGGCGCGAAACGATTGCATCGGTCCTCAACTCCTGTCGAGCCAGACCCCGAGACCGTCGGCATTGAGCCGCACGTCGTCATCGAGCAGGCGGTGGCGCTCGGCGAGGTCGCCGCCGTAGCCGTGCTCATCGAGGCGCACGCTGAAGTGACGGAACATGTCGGCCGCGATCCGGTCGCGGCGATCCGGCGCGCCCGCGTGGGTCCGCGCGATGCGCACCAGCTCGACGAGGCTCGAGTGCAGGTCGCGAGCCAGCCGCTCGAGGTCCTCGACCGGACCGAAATGTGTCTGGTAGACGCGCTGCGGATGGTACGACATCAGCCGGTCGATGGTCGCGTGCAGGGCGTCTGGATCGAACTGCACCGGCGTGGTGGTTGGCAGCATGAACGGGCCCGCCGCAGTGTCGAACTCGCGGTAGCAAATGCCGAAGTTGTCGCCCGAATACACCTCGCGATGATCGAGGTCGATCGGGCAATGGTGGTGCTTCGCATGGCCCGGCGCGTCGATGAACTCGAAGGTGCGGCCGCCGAGCGCGATGCGCGTGCCGTCCTCGGTCACGATGACGCGCTCGGCCGGCACCGGCAGGATCTCCCCGTAGAGTGCGCGGAAGCGCTCTTCTCCATACACCTCGATCGAGCCCGCGATCAGCTTCGCCGGCTTGATCAAGTGCGGGGCACCGCGGGGATGCAGCACGGCGCGCGCATTGGGGAGCGCGGCGATGAGCTGGCCGGCGCCGCCCGCGTGGTCGAGATGCACGTGCGTCAGGAACAGGTAGTCGACCTGCTCGCGCGCGAGGCCGAGTTCGTCGAGTGCCGCGAGCAGTCGTGGCGCGGCCGGCGCCGCACCCGTGTCGACGAACGCGGCCCGACCACCGTCGACCACGAGGTGACTGCCGGCCAGGCCCGGCCGCTGATAGAGGGTGTCGATCAGGTAGACGCCCTCGCCCACGGGAACCGCGAGCGGGGCATCGGCCGTCCTCGGCGGGATCAGAGTCCCGGGCACTTGCCGTGCTGGCGGGTCTCGTTCGTCGCGCAGAGGCCTGGAGCCTGGCTCGAGTAATACTGCGCCAGCTCCCGGATGTCCTCGTCGGTGAGCGCCGAAGCCATGCCGCCCATCACGGCGTTCTTGCGCTGCCCGGCCCGGTAGGCCTTGAGCGAGTTCTCGATGTAGTCGGCGTGCTGTCCGGCGAGGTTCGGGTACTCGGGCATGATGCCGACACCGTCATTGCCGTGGCAGGCGACGCAGGTCTGGCCCGCCTTCGGCGCGGTGCCGACGGCGTGGCCGGTGGACTTCAGCTCCTGGCCGCTCAGGTACGCCGCGACGTCCTGCATGTCCTGCTCGGTGAGCGTCGTGGCCTGGGCGTGCATGGTCGGATGCGGCCGGTCGCCGCTCACGTACTCCTTGAGCGCCACGACCATGTAGGCCGTGTGCTGCCCGCCGAGTTCGGGCACGCTGTAGATCGGATACGAATTCCGGTAGTTCGGGATGCCGTGGCAGCCCTGGCAGGTGTAGCCCAGCTGGGCGCCACGCGCCGCGTCCGCGGCCGACGCGAGGCCCGGCGAGCCGAGCGCCGCGATGGTCAGGCTCAGTGCGAGCCAGGCCGATCTCGAGGTCATGTCACACTCCGTGCGGCAATCGGCCTCCCCAAGGCCGAAGGGCCGGCATGTTAATCAAAAGCGTTTCGGGAGTCGAATGGCGCTGACGGCACCGGACCTCCCGGGCGCTGTCATAGACTGAACCATCACGGTCTGCACCCCGGACGAGGAACCCAAAATGATGCTACGCCCCCTGCTGTTCGCCGGCCTGCTGGCCCTGCCCTTGCTCGCGGCCGGACCCGCCGACGCCGACGAGACCCGCCCCCGCACCGTCAGCGTCTCCGGTGAGGCCGAGGTGTCGGCGCAGCCCGACATGGCCCGCCTGACCCTCGGCGTTGAGGCAAGGCAGCCGAAGCTCGCCGATGCACGGGCCCAGGTCTCCGCCACCGTGGACCGGGTCCTGTCCCTCTGCCGGGACCTGAAGATCGACCCGAAGCAGGTCAACTCCACCCGCATCCAGGTGCAGCCCGAGTACAACTGGAATGAACGGGATCGCAAGCGCGTGCTGCTCGGGTACATGGTCAGCCGCCAGGTCGAGGTCGAGTTGCGTGACCTCGACCAGCTCGGGCCCCTGATCGAGCGCGCTGTCAGCGCCGGCGTGAACCAGGTGGGCGACCCGGTGCTCGACTCGTCGCAGCGCAAGGCGCTCGAGCGGCAGGCGATGACGCTCGCCGTGCAGGATGCGCGCCTCAATGCCGAGACGCTCGCCCAGGCGGCCGGCGTAAAGCTCGGCGCCGTCCGCACGCTGAACGCCGCGTCGGCGCCGCCGGTCGTGCCGATGTACCGCGCGAGGGTGGCGATGGCCGACGTGGCCGCCGCCGCGCCCCCCGAGGCGACCTACGAGCCAGGCGACATGAAGTTCTCGGCCAGCGTCAGCGCCGAGTACGACCTCGTCGTCGGGCCCTGAATCACGCTCGGGCGTCAGCCCGGCAGGCGGTCGACGATCAGGATGCTGCCGTCCACGCCGGTGACGCGGACCCGCGTGCCTGCCGGCACGTTCGGCCCGCGCAGGCTCCAGCGACGGTTGCCGAGCTTGACCCGGCCGGAGCCCTCGTTGATGCCGTCCGTCAGCGTCAGGACCTGCCCGATGTAGCGCTCGCCGACCCGATGCGGCGCGGTGGCGCTCTGCAGGTCCTGCTGCTGGATGCGGTGCTCCCGCCAGAAGTACAGGCCGAACACCGTCGCTGCGAAGAGTGCAAACCAGAACATAACGTGAACTGGATGATCGATGCCGCATCCTGCCAATGACGACCGCCGTGACTCAACTCCCGCCCGCGTTGCCGCTGCGGTTCTGTGACGCGGCGCTCACGGGCGCTCCGACACTCAGGTCCTTGCTGTAGAAGACGTTCATCACGTTGTCGCGCCAGCCCTGCACGTACGGCTTCACGAGGTGCTTGTTCACGTAGAAGTAGAGCGGCAGCACGGGCGTGTCCGCCAGCATCACGCGTTCCGACTCCTCGAGCAATGCCCGGCGGCGGGCCACGTCGGGCTGGCGAGTCGCCTCCTCGAGGAGGGCATCGTAGCGCGGGTTCGAATAGCCGGTCAGGTTGATGCCGAAGCCGGTCTGCAGCAGCTGCAGAAACGAGTAGGCGTCGTCGTAGTCCCCCACCCAGCTCGAGCGGAACACCTGCGTGTCCTTGCGGGCCTGGATGCTCTGCAGCAGGGCGCGGAACTCCTCGGCATACAGGGTCGTCTCGACCCCGAGGGCTTCCTTCCACATCGCCGCGACCGCCACCGCGATGCGGTTGTGCTCGTCGCCCGTGTTGTAGCGGATCTCGACCGCGAGCGGCTTCTCGGCCGAGTAGCCGGCCTGACGGTACAGCGACCGCGCCTCGGCGACCCGCTCGGCATAGGGGCGGGCCGCGAAGTCGAACTGCTGCGGCGCATAGTCCGCCACTCCGCGCGGCACCCACCCATAGGCCGCCGCCTCGCCGCGACCCGTCACGGCGGTGACGAGGCGGTCGCGGTCGATGGCGAGCGAGAGCGCGCGGCGCAGGCCCGGCTGGTCCTTGAACGGCGGACGGCTGAGGTTGAACCCGTAGTAGTAGACGCTCAGCTGCGGCGAGACGTGCAGCTCGCTGCCGAGGTTCTGCCGGATCCAGACGAACTGCGGCGGAGGCACGACATAAGTGACGTCGAGCTGACCGGCACGGTACTCGCGGAATTCCGTGGCAGCGTCGGAGTGGTGCACGAAGCGCACGTGCTCGAGGCGCGTCGCGGCGTCGTTCCAGTAGCGCGGGTTGCGCCGCGCAGCGATGTGCGAGCCGACCACCCAGTCCTCGAGCACGAAGGCGCCGTTCGACACCATCTTGCCCGGGCGCGCGAACTCCGCGCCGTTCGCCGCCAGCGACGGGCCGTGCACCGGGAACGTCCCCGGCTGGGCGAGCAGGCCTAGCAGGTAGGGCGCGGGGTTCTGCAGCCGGATCACGACGGTGCGCTCGTCCGGTGCGCCGACGCCGAGGTCGGCCGGGGGCCGCTCGCCGCGCGTGATGGCCGCGGCGTTCACCACCGGCTCGAAGATCTGCGCGTACGGCGAGGCCGTGGCGGGATCCACGAGCCGCCGCATGCCGGCGACGTAGTCCGCGGCGACGAGCGGATCGCCGTTCGACCAGCGCAGCCCTTCGCGCAGCTGGAAGGTGTAGACGAGTCCGTCGGGAGACACGGTCCAGGAACTCGCGGCCGCGGGCACGGTGCCGCCGTCGGGCCCGACCGCCGTGAGTCCCTCGAACACGTCGCGCAGGATGTTGAACGAGGCGTCGGTTCGCGCGCGCTGCGGGTCGAGCGTGTCCGGCTCCGGGCCGTTGCCGCGCGTGAGCGTCGTGGGATCGGCCTTCACGGCGACGGCCGCGTTCGCCGGCGCTGCGGCCGGGCCGCCTGTTTCCTTGCCGCCACCGCAGGCGGCGACCGCGAGTACGGCCATCGCGAGCACTGCCGACCGCATACCGCTCCACCCGCCTGAGACCCGCAATTTTCTCATTTCAAACAATGTGTTATGCCCCCTGCCCAGCGCGGCCGCGGGGCCTCTCCGCGAGCTCGCGGCGCTTGAGATGGACGAGCAGCAGCGACACCGCCGCGGGCGTGACGCCCGGGATCCGGCCGGCCTGCCCGAGCGTCGCCGGGCGGTGCTCGGCGAGCCGCTGGCGTACCTCGTTCGAGAGCCCCCTTACCGCCGCGTAATCGAGATCGGCCGGCAGCCGCGTATCCTCGTGACGACGCTGGCGCTCAATCTCGTCCTGCTGCCGGTCGATGTAGCCGCTGTACTTGGCCTGCACGTCGACCTGTAGCGGCACCTGCGCCGCGAGCCGTTCGTCGTCGTGCCAGTCCGAGTCGCTCGCGCCGACGACCTCGGCGAGCGCCGCGTACGACACCTCAGGCCGGCGCAGGAGATCGAAGGCCCGCTGCTCGCGCGCGAGCAGTCCGAAGCGCAGCGCCGCCGCCGCGCCCGACTCCGTGCCCGGTCGCACCCACGTCGCGCGCAGCCGGGCGAGGTCCTCGTCGACCGCGGCGCGCTTGCGTTCGAAGAGCGCCCAGCGTTCGTCGTCGACCAGTCCGAGGTCGCGGCCGACGGGCGTGAGCCGCAGGTCGGCGTTGTCCTCGCGCAGGCTCAGGCGGTATTCGGCGCGGCTCGTGAACATGCGATAGGGTTCGGGCGCGCCGCGGGTGATCAGGTCGTCGACCAGCACGCCGAGATAGGCCTCGCCGCGCCGCGGCCACCACGGCT
>CAZRKS010000141.1:0-7114 GCA_964600315.1 uncultured Steroidobacteraceae bacterium
GATCTCGCCGTAGAACGCCTCGGACGTGTCGAGGTTGTGGTTGTAGTAGTCGAGCCCGGCGTCTTTCAGCTCGCGCGCCTGCCCGGGCGTGAGCATGCCGAGCGTGGCGCAGGTCTCGAGGCCGAGCGCGCGCACCTCGCGGACCATCTCCTTGACGCGTTCGAGCTGCTTCGGCTTCGGGTTGCGATAGGCGGCGCCCATGCAGAACCGGGTCGCGCCGGCGTCCCGCGCGGCCCGGGCCGCGTCGAGCACCTCGTCGAGGTCGAGCAGGTCCTCGCGCCCGACGCTGGTCTCGTAGCGCACGCTCTGCGGACAGTACGCGCAGTCCTCCGGGCAACCGCCGGTCTTGATCGAGAGCAGCGTGCTCACCTGCACGCGGTTCGGGTCGAAATGGCGGCGATGCACGCGCTGGGCGTGGAACAGCAGGTCGTTGAACGGCAGCGCGAAGAGCGCGCGGGCCTCCTCGAGCGTCCAATCCGTGCGCACTTCGCCCAGTCGATCGAGATCCGGCGTCGTCATCGGGAATCCTGCGGTTTGCGTGCCAAATCCGCGCTGCCGTCGAGGGCGGGGCGGCGCAGTCTGGTCGGCACGGTCGCGGCAGTATTCAGAGCACTGCCGGCGGCTGTCAACCAATGACCCCGGGACGCGTTGACAGGCTCCTCGGCACGCTCGGCGACTGGCTGCTCCCGCCGCGCTGCGTCCTCTGCGGCCTGCCGGGGCAGGCGCCAGCCGTGGACCTCTGCCGTGACTGCGAGGAGGCACTGCCCGTCGAGGCGCGTCCGCTCGCCGCTGGCCCGCCGCCCCTCGACCGCTGCTTCGCGCCGCTCGCCTACGGTTTTCCCGTGGATCACCTCGTGCAGTCGCTCAAATACCGGGGCCAGCTCGCCGTCGGACGGGTGCTCGGCGGGCTGCTCGCCCGGGCCGCCCGACCGCTCGGCCTGCATCTCGACGTGGATTGCCTCGTGCCGGTGCCGCTCCACCCCGCACGCCACGCCGAGCGGGGCTTCAACCAGTCGGCGGAGATCGCGCGCCGCGTGGCACGGGAACTCGGGTGCCGGAGCACGGAGAGCGCCGTGCGCCGCGTGCGTGCCACTCGGCCGCAGGTCGGGCTCGCCCCGGGTGCACGGCATGCGAACATCGCCGGCGCGTTCGTCGCGGCGCCGGGGCTGCAGGGTCGCCGGGTCGTCGTCGTCGACGACGTGCTGACGACGGGCTCGACCGTCGCTGCCGTCGCGCTCGCGCTGCGCGCGGCGGGTGCCGCGTCGGTCGATGCGTGGTGCGTGGCGCGGGCAGCGCCCCCGGAGAGGATAGACTGACGCCTCCAGCTGCAAGCGAGGCGGGCATGAACCAGTCGCAGGGCCGGTCGATTCAGCCGTTGTCGGCCATCCGCGAATTCCTCAAGCTCGAGTCGGCCAGCGGCATCCTGCTCGTGTTCGCCGGCGCGCTGGCCATGGTCGCCGCCAACACACCGCTCGCCGACGGCTACGAGGCGCTGCTGCAGACCCGGTTCAGCGTCCGGCTCGGCGAATTCGGCCTCGACAAGCCGCTCGTGGTCTGGGTCAACGACCTGCTGATGGCGATCTTCTTCCTGCTGGTCGGCCTCGAGATCAAGCGCGAGGCCGTGATGGGGGAGTTGTCCGATGCCAGCAAGGTCGCGCTGCCCGCAGTCGCGGCGCTCGGTGGCATGATCGTGCCGGCAGCCTGCTATGCCGCGGTCAACTGGCACGACCCGGTGGGTCTGCGCGGCTGGGCGATCCCCGCGGCGACCGACATCGCCTTCGCGCTCGGCGTGCTGTCGCTCTTCGCGGCGCGCGTGCCCGTGGGGCTCAAGGTGTTCCTGATGACGCTCGCCGTGCTCGACGACCTCGGCGCCATCGTCATCATCGCGCTCTTCTACACGAGCCAGCTCTCGGTCACGGCGCTGATGTTCGCCGGCCTCGCGGTCACGGCGCTCTTCGCGCTCAACCGTTTCGGCGTGACCCGCATCGCGCCCTACGTGCTGGCGGGAACGGTGCTCTGGGTCTGCGTGCTCAAGTCGGGCGTGCACGCCACGCTCGCCGGCGTGGTCACCGCGCTCTTCGTGCCGGCGCGTGGCGACGGCGACCCGGAGCGCGGGCCGCTCCGCCGTCTCGAGCATTCCCTGCACCCCTGGGTCGCGTTCGGCATCCTGCCGATGTTCGCCTTCTCGAACGCGGGCGTGAGCCTCGCGGGCCTCGGCCTCCGCGACCTGCTGCAACCCATTCCGCTCGGCATCCTGCTCGGGCTCTGTGTCGGCAAGCAGGTCGGCGTGTTCGCGTTCGCGTGGACCGCGGTCAAGCTCGGCCTCGCGCGGCTGCCGGCAGGCGTCACATTTCCACAGGTCTATGGCGCCGCGATCCTCTGCGGCATCGGCTTCACGATGAGCCTGTTCATCGGCATGCTCGCGTTCGAAAACCCGGGGAATGGCGAGGTCGTCCTGACCGACCGGCTCGGCATCCTCACCGGAACGCTGATTTCCGCAATTGCGGGCTACGTCGTCCTGCACTTCGTGCTGCCGCGGCCGCGCTCCAGCGATCCTTGAGCACGGCGGCGCCGGCGGCTCCGGCGGCGACTCAGGCCGTGAACAGGTAGTGCAGCAGGAGGCCGGCGAACACGGCCAGTCCGAACAGGTTGTTGTTCAGGAAGGCGCGGAAGCACAGCGCCGGGTCGCGTCCACGGATCAGCCACTGCTGACGCGCCGCGAGCAGCGCGGCGACGGCGATACCCGCCCAGTACCAGCGGCCGAGACCGCAGAGCAGGCCCACGCCCGCGAGGCCGCCGACCGCGCCGGCCTGCAATGCGCCGATGACCAGGCGGTCGAAGCGGCCGAAGAGAATCGCCGAGGAACGCACGCCGATCAGCAGGTCGTCCTCGCGGTCCACCATCGCGTACATCGTGTCGTAGGCGGTGGTCCACAGCACGACGGCGACGAACAGCAACCAGGCCGCGGGCGGCACGGCCCCGGTCTGCGCCGCGAACGCCATGGGCACCGACCAGCCGAAGGCCGCGCCGAGGTAGGCCTGCGGCAGCGAGAAGAAGCGCTTGAGGAACGGGTAGGTGACGGCGAGCACGCCGCCGATGAGCGCGAGCACCTGCGTCGCGCGGTTGAGCGGGATGATGAGTGCGAGCGCGACGAGCGCCAGCACGGCGAAGAGCAGCAGCGCCTCGGCCGGCGAGACCGACTGCTTCGCGAGCGGCCGGTCGGCTGTGCGCCGCACGTGGGGATCGAACTCGCGATCGGCGAAATCGTTCATCACGCAGCCCGCCGAGCGCATCACGAACGTGCCGGCCACGAAGATCACGAACAGCCGCTCGTCCGGGTGGCCGTCCGCGGCGATCCACAGCGCCCACAGCGCCGGCCACAGCAGCAGCCAGATGCCGATCGGCCGGTCGAGGCGCATCAGGCGCGCGTACTCGCTCAGCCGCTGGAGAAAGGCCGAACGCGCCTTGGGCGCGGCTTTCGGGTCGATGTCGGTTGCGTTCGGCATGGGCTCGGCTTGCGTGGCTCAGACCTTGCCGAAACGCTCGCCCTCCCCGACCCAGCGCCTCAGCAAGGCCGCTATGTTGGCTCCGGAGCCCTCCAGCATCAATGCCGCCGCTTTCTGCACCTCGGGCAGCAGGTCGGCGTCCCGGACGAGGTCCGCCACGCGGAGCTGCATGAGCCCGGTTTGCCGCGTGCCGAGCAGTTCGCCGGGACCCCGCAGCTCGAGGTCGCGCCGCGCCACCTCGAAACCGTCGTTCGTGTCGCGCAGGACGGCGAGCCGCTCGCGGGCCAGCGGCGGCAGCGGCGCTTCGTAGAGCAGCACGCAGCTGCTCTCCACCGATCCGCGGCCGACGCGGCCACGCAGCTGGTGCAGCTGCGCGAGCCCCATGCGCTCGGCGTTCTCGATCACCATGAGACTCGCGTTCGGCACGTCCACGCCCACCTCGATGACGGTGGTCGCGACCAGCAGGTCGAGCTGGCCCTGCTTGAACGAGGTCATCACCGCGTCCTTGCGACGTCCGGGCATGCGGCCGTGCACGAGGCCGATGCGCACGTCGGGCAGCGCGGCGGCGAGTGCGGCCGCCGTCTCCTCCGCGGCCTGGTGGGGCAGCGACTCGGATTCGTCGATGAGCGGGCACACCCAGTAGGCCTGTCGTCCGGCGCGGCAGGCGGCCTCGATGCGCTGCACGACCTCGTCGCGGCGGCTGCCGGGCATGACGACGGTGCGGATCGGCGTGCGACCCGGCGGCAACTCGTCGATGATCGACACGTCGAGGTCGGCATAGGCCGTCATCGCGAGCGTGCGCGGGATCGGCGTCGCCGTCATGACGAGCTGGTGCGGATAGCGGCCGTCGGCCAGGCCCTTCTCGCGCAGCTGCATGCGCTGGTGCACGCCGAAGCGATGCTGCTCGTCGACGATGACGAGTGCGAGCCGGCCGAACTGCACGCCTTCCTGGAACAGGGCGTGCGTGCCCACGGCGACCTGGATCGCGCCGCTCGCGAGATCCTCGTTGAGCGCGGCGCGCACCTTGCCGGTCTGGCGGCCGGTCAGGAGCCCGACGCGCACGCCGAGCGGCTCGAGCCAGCCGAGGAAATTGCGCGCGTGCTGCTCGGCGAGCAGCTCGGTCGGTGCCATCACCGCGGCCTGTGCGCCGTCCTCCACCGCGCGCAGGGCGGCGAGCGCGGCCACCACGGTCTTGCCCGAACCCACGTCGCCCTGCACGAGGCGCATCATCGGCCGGTCCCGGGCGAGGTCGGTCTCGATCTCGAGCCACACGCGCTGCTGCGCGCGCGTCAGGCTGAAGGGCAGTGCGCCGCGACAGCGCTCGACGAGCTCCCCGCGCCGCGCCAGCGGCCAGGCGTCATCGCGATCCGCTGCCTGGCGCAGCAATCGCAGGCTGATCTGGTGAGCCAGCAGTTCCTCGAAGGCGAGCCGCCGCTGCGAGGGATGGCGTCCGGAGTTGAGCAGCGCGATGTCCGCGGTCGGCGGCGGCCGATGCACGTAGCGCAGCGCGGCTTCGAGCCCGGGCATGCGCGCCGCGGCCAGCACGCCCGGCGCGACCCAGTCGCGCAGCGCGCCGTCGGTGAGCTGCGCCAGCGCGAGCGCCGTGAGCATCCGCATGCGGCCCTGCTGCACGCCCTCGGTCGTCGGGTAGACGGGAGTCAGTGTCTCGTCGGGCGCGCGGTCCGAACCGGCGCCGACCCGGCGATACTCCGGGTGCACGATCTCGAGCCCGCCGGGTCCCGGGCGCACTTCCCCAAAGCAGCGCAGCCGCGTGCCGCGGGCGAGCGACTCCACCTGCGCGGCCGAAAAATGGAAAAAGCGCAGCGTGAGGAAGCCGGAGCCATCCGCGAGGCGGCAGAGCAGCGCGCGACGGCGGCGGAACACGACTTCGGCGAGCTGCACCTCGCCCTCGACGACGGCACGGTCGCCGGACCGCAGGCTGCCGATCGGCACGACGTGCGTGCGGTCCTCATAGCGCAGCGGCAGGTGGAACAGCAGGTCCTGTACCGTGTGCAGGCCGAGCCTCGCGAACGTCGCGGCCAGCGCGGGCCCGACGCCGCGCAGGCTGGTGACCGGCCGCTCGTCCAGCGGCAGCGTTGGTACCGGGGCTTGCGGCATGCCGCCCGCGTCAGAGCTCGAGCACGCCGTCGATCTCGACGCCGGACCCACGCGGCAGGGCTGCGACACCGATCGCGGCTCGGGCAGGGTAGGGCTGCGGGCAGTACTCGGCCATCACCTTGTTCACGAGCGGGAAGTTCGCGAGGTCGGCGAGGTAGACATTGAGCTTCACCAGGTGCGAGAGATCGCCGCCCGCCGCCACGGCGACGGCCTTCAGGTTCTCGAATGCTCGCCGCACCTGGACTTCGATGTCGCCCTGCACCAGCTCACCCGTCGCGGGATCGAGCGGAATCTGCCCGGACAAGTAGACCGTGCCGCCGACCTTCACGGCCTGCGAATAGGTGCCGATCGCCTGGGGGGCGTGCGGTGTCGAAATGATGGTGCGGGACATGTAGGGCTCCGGAAAGGCTATGGGCTACAGGCTGTGGGCTGTGGGCTATGGCCAGAACGCTGCGTTCGACCACAGGCTACAGCCCACAGCCTAAAGCCTTCTTCTTCCGACTACAGCCCACAGCCTACAGCCCACAGCCTTCTTCCTCACGCCAGCGTCCGCGTCACCTTCAGCACCTCGGGCATGCCGCGGATCGCGCGGATGACGCGCGCAAGGTGCTTCCGGTCCTGCACCAGCAGTTCGAAGATGAGCGTCGAGCTGTCGCTGTCGCGCTCGACGAGCGAGACGCGGTCGATGTTGGTCTGCGTGCCCGCGATCGCGGCGGCGACCTGCGCCAGCACGCCGACGCGGTTCGTCACCTCGGCCTTGATCTCGACGTGGAACAGGCGGTCCCCGGCCGGGCGCCACGTCACCGAGATCCATTTGTCCGGCTGCTTGCGGAACGTGGACAGGTTGCCGCAGGCCTCGCGGTGGATCACGACGCCGCGGCCGGTCGACAGGTTGGCGAGGATCGGGTCGTTCGGGATCGGGAAGCAGCAGCGCGCGAAGGTCACGACCAGGCCTTCGGTGCCGGCGATCGCGAGCGGGCCGGCCTGCACCTCCGGCGTCGCGTCGGCATCCGGCGGGAGCAGCCGCCGCGCGATGAACGGCGCGACCCGCTCGCCGAGTCCGACCTTCTCGTAGAGCTCGCCCTCGCTGCGCAACCCGATGTCGCGCACCACGGCCGCGATCGTCTCCGTGGGCACCTTGCGCAGGCTGAGCGAGAACTCCTCGAGCGCCTGGTTCAGCAGCCGGCGCCCGAGGTCCTCGGCTTCCGACCGCTTGAGGTTCTTCAGGTACTGGCGGATCGAGGCCCGCGCCTTGGCCGTCACCACGAAATTGATCCAGGACGGGTTCGGCGTCGCGCCCTTCGCGGTGATCACCTCGACGGTCTGGCCGTTGCGCAACGGCGTGCGCAGCGGCACGAGCCGCCGGTCCACCTTCGCCGCCACGCAGCGGTTGCCGACATCCGTGTGCACGTCGTACGCGAAATCGACGCAGGTCGAGCCGCGCGGCAGGCGGCGGATGTCGCCCTTCGGCGTGAACACGTACACCTTGT
>CAZRKS010000142.1:0-7037 GCA_964600315.1 uncultured Steroidobacteraceae bacterium
GGTCCTCGAGCAGCGGGATCAGGCTGTCGCCGCCCTCGAGCGAGAAGCGCTTCTGGGCCGGGTACTTCGTGGCGAGGTAGCGCTCCAGGCCCTCCGCCATCGTGAGGCCCCAGAGGATGGTCTGCTTCGCGTCCGGCGAGAAATGCTGCTGCATGCGCCCGACCTGGAAGCGATCCTGCAGCCACAAGCGCTCCGTTTCATTCGAGACGTGGGCGAACTCCGCCCCGATCTTGCCGCAGTAGATCTGCTTCAGTTGTGCGACGATGTCGCGCAACCTGAGTCGCGGCTTGATCGCGTCGTTGCGGCTGCCCGTGAAGAACTCGGCGTCGAGGTCGGCTTCGCCGAGGCCGAAGTAGTCGAGGCTGAGCACCTTCGGCACCGGCCGGATCATGAGTCCGAGCGGGTCGATGTCCGCGACGAGGTGGCCGCGGTTCGCGTAGATCTGGATCAGGCGCGACACCGCGCCCTGCTTCGCCGCACCGTCGGACACGCCGGCCCCGGTGGCTGGCACAGCGGCCGCCTGCGTCGCACGCGGACTTCGCGCGCGTCGCTCGAGATCGAGGACGAGCGGCCCGTGGGCGATGTCCGAGCCGAGCCCGCCCATGCGCGCGAAGTAGTCCCGCCACCGGGCGTCCACCGACTGCGGGTCGGACAGGAATCGCTCGTACATCGCCTCGACGTAGGGCGCGTTGCCCGCGGCGAGCGGCGTCGACGAAAGCATTGCCTCGAGTTCGGTCATGGCGCGCGCAGGTGCTACGGGTTCCCGGAGGATCCGGATCCGCCGCGGTCCGGCGGAAAGGCCGCGTAGTTTACCGAAAAGCCCGGGGGCGTCGTCGCGCCGTCTCGGCCGCAAGTTGCACCGCGGCGATGGCCGCCGAAGGCACCCCGGGAGAGCCCGCGATGCTGCAGCGCGTCGTGCGACCACAAACGCGATCGGTTATTGTTTGCATTGCCTAAGGGTGTTGGACGGATTCCGGAGAATGGGGTCATGGCCTCGCCTGCGTCCGTTGTGTTCCTGGCCGGCCTCCTCCTCGTCGCAGGCGGTTCGTGCGCGCATGCGCGCACCGTGTCTGCCCCATCATCGCCACAACGCGGCCCGACCGCGACGCCGTCGACGCTGCAATCGGTGCTCGAGCAGATCGGCGCCCGCATGAATGTCCGCGTCGTCGTCGACGAGTCGATCGCCGCGATGCCAGTTGCGATGCCGCCGCGCGACCTGCCCGTCGACAAGATGCTCGGTCGCGTCATTGCCTCCTTCGACGCTTTCTACCTGCTCAGCGCGGACGGCAACGGAGCCGGCCGCCTGCGGGTCATCTGGGTCTACCCGCGTGGCCAGGCCAAGGACCTACGACCGGTCCCGGCGTCGCTCTGGGGCAGCACCCGGGACCTGGAATCCCAGCTTCAGTCCGGTGACCCGGACGCACGGCTCCGCGCCTATGAGGCCCTGCTCGACCGGCAGGGTCCGGCGGGCCTGTCCCTGCTCCAACGGGCCCTCGCGGACCCGAACGACGACCTGCGCGCGGGGGCGCTGGCCGCGGCCATGGAGGCCGGCGTGCAACTGCCGCAGCCGGACCTCGCAGCACTGCTCAGTGATCCCGCGCCCGAGGTGCGCTTGCTCGCGCTGGACGCCGCGGAATCGCGCCCGGGCATGGAGGCGTTGGTCGAAAGTGCCGCGGCCGATCCTGACGCCGCCGTGCGCAGCCGCGCCGGCGAATTGCTCACTCGCATCCGGGGCTCGACGGTGGATCCGGCCACGGATGTGCAACAGCAGATGCTGCGCTAGGCAGCCATGCACGCGGGAGAGGAGACCGCGTGGCACCTGCCGGGCCGCCGACTCCACCACGCCTGAGGTGAATCACAACAAATCCACGGGGAGACTGGCATGAACAAGTTCGCAAAGGCTCGGACCACGATGATCGCCTTGCTGCTGGGTGCGCTCCCGGCACAGGCCACGGTGAAAGCGGAGCTCTCCCGTCTCGGAAATTTCACGTTCCCGCAGGGCGCCTCCGTACTCGTCCCGCTCAACGCGGGGGGAGTGACCGAACTGACATTCTCCGGCAGCGGCAAGCACATGATCACCTACACTGCCGAATGCACCGTCGGCGCCGCTTCCGGCAATACGACCACCTGGCTCGACATCGACGTGGAACTCATTGCCGACGTCGCCGTCGGCACGGTGCAGGTGCTCTCTCCGACGACCGGCACAGCAGACGCGTTCTGTACTTCTGACGGTACCGCCGGGAGCGATGGCTGGACGCGAGTCTCGATCAGCGTAGCGACTCCGGCACTGTTGGCCGTGACCCACAAAGTCCGGATCCGGGCGACCATCCAGAACGGCGCCGCGGGCACTTCCGGCTGGCTCGGAGACGCCGCGATCCTGGTGACGAAGTAATTCTCGACCTGCCCATGCACTCGGGCCGGGCCGCGCTGACCAAGGTCAGTTCCGCAGCCCGGCCCGATCGCGCATCTCGTCACGCCCGGACGGCGCTGCGGGCGTGGCCCAGGGCGCCGGCAAGCGCAACACCGGCGAACGTCACGACAGCGCCAGCCGCTCGCAAGCCGCTCACACATCGCTGAATCGTGTTTGACATGACCCTCTCCCCACTTCCAGTTGTAGTAAATCCCGCCTCAGACCGGCGCACGCCGGCTGGGCCATCATGGGCGGGTTCGGGCCGCAAACCACCGACGCAGGGCGATTGCAAGGCGACGCTGCAACACGCGGAGACGACTGGGATTTGGCGTCCGCGGCCGAAGCCGCAATTATCAGGAAAGTCAGCGCGCGGGAGGCAAGGGCGCGTAGTTCGGCGAAAAGCGCCTGGCTATTGGCGGCCGCTGGCGCCGGATCGTCGTCGCAGACCCGCCAGGATCGATGTGACGAGGTCGTACTTCACGGCGGCCAGCCGTACCGGGTGCCTGAAATCCCGATCGTTGAAAGGGAAGTTGTCGATCCCGGTTCGCACCATGATCTCGGCGAATCTCGTCGCGACCTCGCCGCCGATCTTCAGCGGATCGTCCCAATAGCCATAGAAGCCGTCGATCCGCTCGAGGAGGCCCGCCTGCTCGAGGTCCTCGAGCACGTAGAGCTCAGCCCCTTCAATGTTCATGCGCAGGATCACGACGTCGTCGCTGCGATCGATGCCGGACGACTTCAGGACCTCCGACAGCCGCACGGCCGGGACGTCGATTCCCTCTCCACCCCGGTTGCGCACGATGCTGTCGCCGAGCCCTTCCCTGCCGTTCAGATTGAGACGCACTGAAGCGCCCTGTTCCGGCCCGACGACCGCGGCGTGAAGCAGCGTGTCGTTCGGACCGGGCCGAACGGCCGCGACCGCCTCGCGGAAATAGTCCGGGTGCGCCTCGAACCCGAACGTACGCAGGTTCGCGACGGTGCCGAACCGGTCCTTCATGTAGCGAAGTTGGAGAGCCTTCTTGTGCAGGCCGATGTCGATGTAGACGACGCCGGCGCCCGCAGGGAGACTGCTCGCAAACACCGACCCCGGTCCGAGCGCCGCAATACGGCGCCTGAAGGCCCGGGCGACGATGCGGGCTTTCGTCAGCCGCGCCTTCTCCCCCGGCCGAGGCGCGGAATCGTGGGGCAATCTGGTGCTCATGGCGTGATCAGCATTCCACCCTTCGGCGCACAGTCGCGAAGACGTCCAAAGTGCTCTGACGGAACTTCGCCTTGCTGGCCGGGGAGAAGAACTCCCACGCATCGCTGTCGACCAGCATCGAGGCTTCGAGCAGGGGCACCAGCGCCCGGCGGATGCAGAGCGGGAATTCGTCCTCGGTCAGGCCCGCCGGATTTGGCCATTCCGGCACGACGTTCAGGGAATGGTGCAGCAGCACGGCCTGCACGATGAGAGCGGCCGCCGAGTCGGCGTCAAACAGGTCCTCGATGCCCTGGATGATGGCCGGCAAGGCGCGGTTGTCCTGGATCAGCCCCTTGCCATCCGGCGCCGCGATGGACGCGCCGAGCACCAGCCCGATCCACGGATCGAGCGCCACCGGGTAGCTCTCGCCCGTCCGGAAGCCGACCCCGGGCAGCGCGCGCGCCGCGAGTGTCGCGGAGCGAAAAGCGTGCAGCGCATCGCGTTGACCGCCGATCACCTGCTTGCCGAGGTCATGGCACAGCTCGGTCCATTCCAGCAGGGCCCGCAGGGGCGGCGAAGCCTGACGATATTCCGGCAGCAACTGGAGCGCGACCAGGGCCTGGGTGATGTGGTTCCGAGTGGCCCCGTCCGCATAGGCCGCCATCGCCTTCCATCCAGGAACGACGGCCTCGATGGCGTCGGTCCGATCGGCCGTATGGAAGTCCCGCAGTTGTTGGACGAACTCATCGCCATCCGGAAATTCCCCCGCCTCGAATCGTCGGGCCAGAGTCCGGACGAACCCGACCAGGTCCGGCAGGCAGTCTTCCAGCTGCGGGATCGTCGCTTGCATTGTCCCGGCATTATGCATCGACTTGTGATGCCGCACTTGACGGGCGGACGCAATCGTCGCGGCCGCCCGTCGCGCGCGCTAGTGGGTGTCGAAAGCGGATCGACTCAGGTTGGTCCCGCAGGCCGCGCAGCGAGCCGAGAGCTTGCCAGTACAGGTTCTCGAGGCTTTCGCCCTGCAGAGGCATCCGCTCGCGGCCCTGCGGACACGCCCGGGCTGCCGGGTATGGTTTCTACGCCGCGGGTGCTAGGCTCCACCGATATCGCGTCGGGGGGAGACCGGCATCCGTGTCCTTCATCGCGGAATTGAAGCGCCGCAACGTGGTGCGGGTCGGCACCGCCTACGTCGCTCTCGGCTGGGTGATCGTGCAGGTCAGTCAGACGGCGGTGCCGCTGCTCAAGCTGCCGGACTGGACCACCTCGCTGCTCATCTGGATCGGCGCGGCCGGGCTGCCGTTCGTGCTGGTGTTTTCCTGGGTCTACGAGTTGACCCCCGAAGGGCTGCGCCGAGAGAAGGATATTGACCGCGGCGCATCGATCACGCACCTGACGGCCCGGCGTCTCGATTACATCATCATCGGGCTCCTGGCCCTGGCGATCGGACTGTTCGCCCTGGACCGCTTCGGCGACCGGCGATCAACTGCGCCCGCAACGGTCGCCGCTGTACCGGGCGGCGCGTCCGGCGCGCATGCCGCAAGCGGGCCAGGCCGCAAGTCGATCGCAGTACTGCCCTTCGTCAACATGAGCGACGACAAGGACAACGAGTTCTTCGGCGACGGCCTGGCCGAGGAACTGCTCAACCTGCTCGCCAAGATGCCGGAGCTGCGCGTCGCTGCGAGGACTTCGTCGTTTCACTTCAAGGGCAAGGACCCGACCATCGCCGAGGTCGCCTCCGCGCTCCAGGTGGACACGGTGCTCGAGGGTTCGGTGCGCCGCTCGGGCGACACGATCCGCGTGGTGGCCCAGCTCATCTCCGCCGACGATGGCAAGCACCTGTGGTCCGAGAAGTACGACCGGCCGCTCACCGACCTCTTCGCGGTGCAGGACGACATCGCCGGCCACATCGTCAAGGCCCTGCTGCCGCACCTCGGCGCCGAGGAGGCGAAAATCGCGAGCAGCGACTCCGGCCAGATACCGCCGGCGCTGTTCGAGCGTTTTCTGCGCGCGCGGCACCGTTACTACGACAAGACTCCGGCAGGGTTCGCCTTCGCCCACCAGGAATTCCTCGCGGTCACCGCGGCGGCGCCGAACTACGCGACCGCCTGGGCGTGGCTCGCGAGGAGCTGGCTGGCGAACTGCGTGTGCGCCTATGGCGACGTGCCGGAGGCTGTCTCGAGCGCGAAGGCCCGGGAATCGATTGATACCGCGCTGCGGCTCAACCCGCGCGAAGCGGTAGCCGTGCTGGCGCAGGGTGCGCTGCTGCGGCGCCAGGGACGCAACGCGGAGGCGCTCGTCGAGTTCGACCGTGCCGTCACCCTCGACCCGATGCTGGTCGACGCGCACATCGGCCGCGAGAGGCTGCTCGCGTCCAGCGGCCGCCCGGACGACGCGATCCGCGAGCTCGAGACGGCGCGCTCCATCGACCCGCTGCACCCGGAGGTGCTGTACGAACTCGCCCACCTGCTGAACCTGCAGGGTCGCAAGCGCGAAGCGTTCGCCACGGTGAATCAGTTGTACGAGGTGAACCCGGCGAATGCGCGCGAGCTCGAGATGCACCTCTACTCGGACAACGACGAGATCGCACGCATGCTGTACCTCGCCGACGGCGCTGTGCGCGACGGCGGCAAGGACTTCCGTGCCGACGACCTCGCGTGGACGTACCTGAACTACGGCTTCCCGGATCACCCCGTGGTCCTGGCCTCGAGCTACGCGCCGGTGCCCCTGGCGCTCGCCGGACGACGGGAGGAGGCGCTGCGGCGGATCCGCGACCAGGGCCGGGAGTCGGAGAGCACGTTCGACGCGGAACTGACCACGCGGATCGTGCTGAAAGACCTCGACGCGGCGCGCGACCTGCTCTGGCAGAAGTGGACGGCGCGCGAGAAGAAGGAGTTCGGAGCGAATTTCGGGCCGGTCTACGGTGTCATGCTCGTTGCGTTGCTGCAGCAGACGGGACGCGGCGCCGATGCCGAGGGCCCGATCCGGGCGCTCGAGCAGACCGTCGCGCAAATGAGCCCGCTGCACCAGGCCGGTCTCCACTGGTTCAAGGCGCGGCTGCACCTCGCCCACGGCGACACCGACAAAGCGATCGCCGAGTACCAGGCCATTGCGGCGGCTCGCGGAACCGGCGATCGCCTCACGAAGAGCGTCGACCTGCTGCTCGGCGACCTCGCGGGGGATCCTCGCCTGCAGCCGATCGCGAGGCAGATGGAAGCCAACTACGCTCTCCAGATGACGGAACTCGCGCGGCTGCGCGCGTCGGGCATGGACCCCGCGGCCGCGAGGCGCGAGTACGTCGCGCGCCTTCCTCCGGATGGGAACAAGGCGGTGGCTGCGCGCTGACCGTCCGCCGCGCCCGCAGCTGCGGCACGACCCGAGCGGGCCCCATCGAACTGGCGCCCCGGGCCGGAGTTGAACCGACGACCTACCGCTTAGGAGGCGGTT
>CAZRKS010000143.1:0-7033 GCA_964600315.1 uncultured Steroidobacteraceae bacterium
GCGGGACGATCGAGGTCGGATAGGCATTCGTGCAGAACACGACACGGCTCGCCACGACGTTTCCGTTGGCGGTGTTGACGCGCCAGCGGTTGCCCGAGCGTCCCAATGAAGTCGCTGCGGTCCCTCCGAAGACTCGCGCGCCGCGCCGGATCGCGGCGGCAATCATCCCGTTCGTGAACAGGTAGGGGTTCACGCGACCGCCGGAGCGGTACAGGACTCCATACGGATAGTAGCCGGAGCCCGTCATGGCCTTCATGGCCGAGCCGCCGAGGAACTCGACCTGCTGGCCCTGCTCGCGCTGCCAGAACTCGGACTCGGCCTTTAGTTTGTCGAAGGTGCCGGCGCGGTTGGTCGCGTTCAGGTAGCCGGCCGGCACGGCATCGCACGATATTCCGTGCCTGCGCGCCAGGTCGAACGTGATCTGGTGATGCTCGCGAAACAGTTCGAGGAACGCCTTGCCGCCGTCGGGAAACTTCCCGAACACGCTGAGATCCCTCAAGGTCGGCGCGACGTGTCCGGCATTGCGCCCCGACGCGCCCCATCCGGGCTGACGTGCCTCCAGGACGACGACACTGAGGCCGGCTTCGGCCACGTGCAATGCCACGGAGCTTCCGGCCAGCCCCGCGCCGACCACCGCCACGTCCGCATCCAGGTCCCCGTTCAGCGGCGGGTGATCGGGCAGCACGCCCGCGGGTGACGTCCAGCCCGAGGAACTGAGCGGCGTGGCGCCGTTCTCGTAGAGCGCCGCATCGTTCGGCCCGGTGGATTGCGGCGGCGCGCCCGCTGCCGGTGCTTCGCCGGACTGCTCGTCGCTGCAGGCCGGTATGACGGCGGCGGCCGCCAGCGCCGCACAAGCCTTCAGACAGTCGCGCCTCATCACAGACCGCACTCCACAGCCCTTAAGAATACGCCCGGTGACCGAGTCACCGGGCGTTGAAGTCGCCCGTCGGTCCACGGCGGGGCCCGAAGCCCCGCCGCGCCCGGTCAGAACGAGTACTTGGCCGTGAACGAGAGCTGGTCGCGGTCGGTCAGCGGCCGGAACTCGACGATGTTGTTGCGCGCACCGCCATAGAACCCGAGGTACGTGAGACCCATCGACAGGTTGCTCAGCCGCGTGAAGGTGACGCCGAGGCTCCCCCGCTTGTCGCCCTCGCCACCGACGCCGCCCGTCAGGCTGCGGCCGTGCACCTGCTGCAGGTAGCCGAGCGCTACGTTGAGGTCCCAGCCTTCGACAAAATTCGGGTAGCCGAGCGAAGCGGTTGCGCTGACCGCCACGCCGGTACCGTCGCCGAAGGTCTTGTCGGTGGTCGCCGGGAAGAACGCCTGCACGGGGCCAGGGAGGTCCTCGACGCCCGGCGCCTTGCGCGCATCGACGCCGGTGACGTCCACGGCCGACACCTCGGCGATCAGGATCGTCTGCGGCGCGATCTCGGTGCGGCCGAAGTTGGTGAACGCATTGACGACGTACTGCATGACCTGGCCGCGCGTCGGGTTCGGGATCGTCCGGCGCGTGGCCGGATCGACCACGGTGTTGACGAGCACCGGCGCACCGTCCTTGTAGGTCACCTCGGCCGCCACCGATACGATGCCGAGGCTCGTGCTAGCGGTGCCGCCGATCAGCGTGACGTCGTCGAAGTAACGGATCTGGTACGACCCGTTGCCGATCTGGTTACCCGGAATACCGAAGAACGCCGGCACCTTGGTCCCGGGCGTGAACGCGTTGATCAAGGGAACCGGCGTGCGCTCGTTGTAGTTCAGGTAATAGAGGCCGAGTTCCGTCGCGTCCGTCACCCGGTAGCGCGTGCCCGCACCCCACTGGCTCGTGTCGCTCGGCGTGATGTCCTCACCCCGGATGCCGAACGAGCAGCCTTCGAAGCCGCTCGGGAAGGCGACCGGGACCGCGGGCAGCTTGGCCCAGGGACCCAGGCACTTGCCGCCCGGCCCGACGGCGTCGGACGAGTTCAGGTACGAACCCGGGGCCGGGGCCAGCGTCTCCTGGAAGTCGAACTGCCAGTGCGCGAGCAGCGTCAGGCGGTCGGCTTCGAAGGACAGCGAGACCTGGTCCTCGGGCAGCAGCTGGTCCTTGACCTCGGTGCCGGGGATGCCGGTCTTGGAACCGTCGGCCGGGCCCTGCGCGAGCGCCATGCTCGGGAAGAACAGGGCTTCGCCCCAGTTGACGGCCTGGCGGCCCACGCGGGCACTCAAGCGGTTGCCGGCGAAGTCGAACACACCGAAGGCGTACGTGTCGAGCAGGCGCGCGTAGCCGCCGTGGTAACGCTCCGCTCCGTTCGTGAACTCGTCGAACGCCGGCTGCTTGTTGACGGCATTCGGGTTGAAGGTCTTGTTCGGCAGTCCGGTGCCCGGGTCGTTGTCGTTGCTCTTCTGGTAGACGTCGTCGTAGAAATAGCTGCCCGAGAACACGATGCCGAGGTTGTCGCCCTTGGCGAGCTTGCCGTCGAACAGCATGGACAGGCGGTTGCTGGTGAGCGCGTACCGGTCGAAGTCGTTGTCGCCGTCGTTGATGCCGGCATTCCTGGCGGTCTTCTCGGCGCTGCTCTCGAGACGGTCCGAGAGCGTGTACGTGAAGTTGAGACGCGTCTCGAGCCGGACGTCGCTGCCGAACTCGATGGTCTCGAAGGCATGGGCCGGCAGGCTGGCACCCGCCAGCAGCGCAGCCGCGACCGCGGTCTTGATTCGTTGATTCATTGCGTAAGTCTCCTGCAGTGGCAGCGATCAGGTACCAAGCTGCCGCGCAGCCTCGGGTGTGAACATCTCGGGCTTGAGCGAGAAGTCGTTCAGCGTCGGGCCCTTCTCCCGCTCCTGGAAGAGGTTGTAGCCCACGTACCCTCCCGAGTTCAGGTCATGGTAGAAGCTCGAGCCCGCCTGCCAGGCCTGCATGTCGAACGCGTAGTAGTAGTTGATGTAACCCCACTGCCAGAGCTTGCCGCGCGCGTCGTAGTAGTCGCTCATCAGGCTGTGCCAGGTGTCTTCGTCGATGAACAGCACGCGCTTGCCGTAGAGGTGTCGGTAGCCCGGCTTGAGCGTGCCCTCGAGGATCCACACGCGACGCAGCTCGTAACGCGGGTAGTCCGGGTTCTCGTGGCCCTTCTGGAGCAGGCTCGAGTACTTCACCGTGTTCGCGTGGATGCGGTACGAGTCGGCCGGTACGTACATCTCGCGCTTGCCGATCAGCTTCCAGTTGTAACGCTCCGGCGACCCGTTGAAGAGCCGGTCGGAGTCGATGGTCATCTTGGCGCCGGAGCCGCCGAGCGGCTGGTCGAAGCCGAACTCGGGCAGCTGGCGCACCCGGCGCGTGCCCGGGTTGTACTGCCACGCGAGGCGCTTGTCGTGCACGAAGCTGACCGGTTCCTGCGAGACGCTCAGGTTGTTCTTGTCGCGCTCCGGCAGCAGCGTGCGCGCGATACTGTTGGCCATCACGCCACCGTGCGATTCGAGCGGCTTGCCGGCGTCCTTCGGATCGGTGATGGAGCTCAGGTTGCGGTTGTCCTGCCGGCTCCAGCTGATGGTGCCATCCGGGAGCACGTTGGCGATGTCGCGCACGGTGTACTCCGTGGCCGCGCGCCAGGGCAGCGACTGGTTCCACAGCAGTTCGTTGCCGTCCTTCGGGATCGGGAACGGCGACGAGCCGATGACGGCGCCCTTGATGCCCATGCCGCCGTCCGTGCTCTCGGCCGCGACCGCGTTCTTCTTCGCCGACTCGCAGACGAAATCCGGGTAGCGGAAATCGCGTCGCGTCGGGTAGATGTTCATGCGGAAGGTCTGCGGGTACTTGGCGAACATCGCCTTCTGCCCGTCGGAGAGCTTGTCCGCGTACTGCGAGACGTTCTGCGCCGTGATCGTGAACACCGGCTTGTCGTTCGGATAGGGATCGACGGGGTGCTGGCCGACGTTCGGCGTGTACTTGACACCCGGCGGCGTGCCGAGCCACTTGCCGGAGTATTCAGGGATCGTGCCTTCCTTGTTGCCGGCCTTCTCGGCACCGACACAGGTCAGGTCCTTTCCGAGGCGGTCGGCCTCGGCCTGCGAAACCTTCGCGGACGCGGTGCCTGCGACGCACAGCGCGATGGCTGCGACGAAGAGAGCGCCGGGTTTGCCTCTGAACATCTTGGATTCCCCTGCTGGCTGGATTGACTGGATTCACTGGCTGTCGGATACCGGAACGCCGCCGCGTCTCCACTGCCGACGGACGACTCGAAAACGCACTCAGTATCCGAGCGGCGCAAGTGTCCTGCATCGTCTGGCTGGACTAAGCGGAAATACCACGTCACCGGCTCACAACACCGGGCGGCGCCCGGCCCAGGGAGCTGCGTCTTCGAGCTGCGTGGCCAGCTGCAGCAGCGTCAATTCGTCGCCGAAGCGCCCGGCGAACTGCGTTCCGACCGGCAGCCCGTCCGCGTTCCAGAACAGCGGAACCGACATCGCCGGATGGCCGCTCATGTTGAACACCGAGGTGAACGGGCTTGCGTTGATGGCGGCCGGCACGAACTTCTCGAACGGCTGGTCGAGCGACAGCTCGCCGAGCAGCGGGGGCGGCACCGCGGTCGTGGGCGACAGGATGAGGTCGTAGGTCGCGAGGAACTCGTCGATGATCCGCCCGACCCGGTCGAACGTGGCGCGTGCGACGTAGAGGTCCTCGGCGCTCTTTTTCGCCGCGTTCTGCAGTGACTGCCAGTTGATCGCCTCGATGTCGGCCTCGGTCGCCTTGCGGCCGAGGACCTTCTCCCGCTGATGGACCGTCACCAGCATGCCGGTCGAAGTCATGACGCCCATCCCGGCGCCCATCTCCGGCACGGGCAACCGCAGTTCCGCCGGCTCGACCGCGTGCCCCAGCGACTCGCACAGCTTCGCGGTCATCGCCAGCGCCGCCTTGCAATCGGGATGCACCTGCGCCCCGTAGATGTGGGTATCCCACAGCGCGATGCGCAGCTTGCGCGGCGGCAGGCGGTGACCGGCCGCGTAACTGGCAGCCCCCACCTGCGGGATGACGCGGCTGCCCGGTTCCGGCCCCTGGCTCAGGTCGAGCAGGACCGCCGAATCGCGTACCGAACGCGAGATCACGTGCTGGACCGACAGGCCCATCCAGCCCTCCACGGCGTCGGGGCCGCGAGGGTTTCGGCCGCGGCTGACCTTGAGCCCGAAAAGGCCACAGTTCGAGGCGGGAATGCGGATGGAACCGCCGCCATCGCTGGCATGCGCGGCGGGCACGATGCCAGCGGCCACCGCAGCCGCCGCGCCGCCCGAAGAGCCACCGGAGGTGTGCTCGAGGTTCCAGGGATTGCGGGTCGGTCCCCAGAGTCGTGACTCGGTGGTCGCGGTCTGGCCGAACTCGGGACTCGCGGTCTTGCCGAAGATCGCCAACCCACCGCGGCGATAGCGCTCGACGATGGTGCTGTTGAAATCGACCACGGCATCGCGGAAGAACACGCTGCCGTTGGTCGTGACCGTGCCCTCGAGGCCGATGTGCAGGTCCTTGAGCAGGAACGGCACGCCGGCCAGCGGACCGCTCGGCTTGCCCTCGGCCAGCGCCTTGCGCGCAAGCTCGTAATGCCGGAGTACGACGGCATTGATCGCCGGATTGACGGCTTCGGTGCGCGCGATGGCGGCCTCGAGCAACTCGGAGGCACTCACTTCTCCCTTGCGCACGAGCCCAGCAAGGCCGACGGCGTCGTGCGACGCGTACTCCTGATAGGGCAGCGCGCGGGCGTTTGCGCCCGCCGGCAGGCCGACCGCGGCGCCCGCCAGAAGACCGCCACTCGCCATGAGGAACCGGCGGCGCGGCACCGACACGGTCTCCCCGGATGCCACGCGTACCTGCGCACGCGTGCCGCCGCTCCCCTCCGCCTCGTCCCGGTCGTGCTCGCTCATGTCGTTCTCTCCATTCGTCAGCTCAGAACGCCGCCGTCGACCTGGAATATCGTGCCGGTGGAGTAGCTCGATGCGTCGCTCGCGAAGAACAGCACCGCCCGGGCCACCTCCTCCGGCAGGCCCACCCGCTTCAGCGGATTGACCTTCATCATGTCCGCGTAGCGCTGCGGGTCGTTCAGCGTGTGATCGCCCATCGCCGTCCGGATGACGCCGCACGAGATGGCGTTGACGCGAACTCCCTTGGGACCGAATTCGCGAGCACAACTGCGGGTCACCATGTTCAGCCCCGCCTTCGAAATGCAGTACACCCCGAGGTCCGGCTGGGCCATCAGCGCCGAAGTCGTGCTGATGTTGATGATCGTGCCGCGACCGCGGGCCATCATGCGTCGGGCGATGGCCGCGCTCAGGAAGAACGGCCCCTTGAGGTTCACCTCCATCACCTTGTCCCACAGGGCCTCGGTCGTGTCCGCAAGGCCCTCGGAGTGCGGCGGACTGATGCCAGCGTTGTTCACGAGGATGTCGACCGCGAGCCGCCGTTCGTCGACTGCCGCAACCAGATGATTGATTTCTTCCAACTTGCCGACGTGGGCGGCGATGGCGTGCGCCTTGCCACCCTTCGCGCGCAGGGCCGCCGCAGCGGCCTCCAGCGTGTCCTGCTTGCGCGCGACGAGGATCACCTCGGCGCCGCGCTCGACGAACAGTTCGGCGATGGCCAAGCCAATGCCGCGTGAGGCGCCCGTGATCAGCGCGGTCCGGCCGGCGATGGAAAAAGGGTCTGCTGGCACGAGAGTCTCCTGATCGTTCGATGCAACTGGGTGTGACCGCCCGAGCAGGAATGCTAGGCGGGCCGCCTCGGCACGGACAAGGGCGTCGCGTCGACGCAACGATAGGTTGTTGCGCCGCAGCAATGGAAATTACACCGAGTAGTCCATTCAGACGTATTTCTCGGGCGGCGGTGTCCACTATTTTGATGCGCCGGACCGTCGTTCAGGTCGCGCCGCCCAGCCAGGTTCAGGATCTGTGGCGGGGACGATACGTGCAGCGGTCCTCGCCAGTTGCAATGCAGAGAGTCAGCGTCAAGGGGGATAAAACCATGCGTTCATCGAGCGCCACGCGCAAGTGGTATGTCGGGGCCCCGGCCTTGGTC
>CAZRKS010000144.1:0-6999 GCA_964600315.1 uncultured Steroidobacteraceae bacterium
CCATCGGGAAGGGGATGTACTGGTCCGCCTGCATCTCGACCTGCGACTCGAGTTCGGCCTCGCGCAGGTTGCGCGGCATCTGGATGATCTTGGTGATCGCCGCGTCGCCGCTGATCGCCACGGCGCACTCGCTGCTGCGCGCTCCTGCGCGCTTCACCGCGCGGCGCACGGCCTCGCCCACGGCCTGCGAATCGACGATGGCCTTCTCGTTGATCGCGTTCGGCGGCGAGGGCTCAGCGGCATACGATTCGACCCGGTATCCGTCGCCGCTCCGCGTCAGCTCGATGAGCTTGATGGACGACGTCGTGATGTCGAGCCCGATGACCGGTCGTGACCTGCCCTGAAACAACACGCGTGAGTCCTTCTAGTTCAAGAGGTTGCGCATCGATCGTGGAGTGATTTCCATTCTGCCGCCGCACTATATAACAGCGTTACGTCAAATAGAATGTGAGCGAGGTAGCAGAACGGGCCATCGGTCGGTCGAGTCCCCCGGACAGGCGCAGCAATCCACGAACCACGCAGGAGCGGGTGACGGGCCGGAGGTCGGCGGGAGCGCCAGCAGTGGCGGTCGCGGTCGAGGGACGTCTGCATCCGCAACCGGCGTCGCGATTCACGCGCGCGGCAGCGTCGTCCCGACCGGCAACCCCGCTGTCATAGGCTACGCCCTTAGACCGGTGGCTTTGCGTCCCCGCCTTTCGGCGGGTTTGCCCTTGCGTCGCGAGCTACTATGCACAACCGCCGTAGACGCGGCAAGGACTGGGTCGCAGATTTGGGAATGCCGACACCCGCCCGGAAACTGCTCGTGATCCTGCTCACAGGCGTGCTCGCGCTCGCGACGCTCGTCGTCCTCGGCATTGCGGGCGCCTACCAGTTTCTCGAGTCCGAGCTGCCCGATGCGGCCGAGCTGCGCGAACTGCGCCTGCAGCTGCCGCTCACGGTGTATTCGCGCGACGGCAAGCTCATCGCGCAGATCGGCGAGCAGCGCCGCATCCCGGTGTCGCGCGAGCAGATACCCCAGGTGGTGGTCGATGCGTTCCTCGCCTCGGAGGACGACCGCTTCTTCCAGCATCCGGGCGTCGACTGGCAGGGTCTCGTGCGCGCGCTCGCGACCAACGTCTCCGCGGGCGGCGTGCGCGAAGGCGGCGGCACGATCACCATGCAGCTCGCGCGCAATACGGTGCTCACCTCCGAGCGCACGCTGCGCCGCAAGCTGAAAGAGGTCTTCCTCGCGCTCCGAATCGAGCGCGAGTTCACCAAGGAAGAGATCCTCACGCAGTACCTGAACCGCATCTTCCTCGGCCAGCGCGCGTACGGCATCGGCGCGGCCGCGGAAGTGTATTTCAACACCCGGGTCGAGAAGCTCACGCTGGCCGAGGCGGCCATGATCGCCGGCCTGCCGCGCTCGCCCTCGCGTGACAACCCGGCGGCGAGCATCGAGCGGGCACGTGCCCGGCGCGCCTACGTGCTGCGTCGCATGGTCGAAACCGGCAAGATCGACGAGACCGCGCGCGCAGCCGCCGACCGCGCGCCGCTCGCGAGCCGCATCTACGCGCCGGTCGTCGAGGTCGAGGCCCCCTACGTCGCGGAGATGGTGCGGCAGGATCTCGTGCATCGCTACGGGCCGGCGGCCATGACCGACGGCTACCGCGTGACGACCACGCTCGACAGTCGGCTGCAGGCCGCCGCGAACCGCGCCGTGTGGCGGACGATGCTCGAGTACGATCGCCGGCACGGCTACCGCGGCCCGGTGGAGCGGCTCGATGCCGCCGCGCTCGCCGATCCCGCGGCGCTCGACGCGGCGCTGCAGCGGCATCCCGACCCGGGCGACCTCCGCGCGGCCGTGGTGACCGGGGTCGAGCCGCGCGAGGCACGACTGCAGGCCCGCGGCGGCCAGTCGATCACGCTCGACTGGGACGGCATGGCCTGGGCGCGCGAGGCACTGCCGGCCGACACGCTCGGCCCCGCCCCGCGCTCGGCGGGCGACGTGCTCGCACCGGGGCAGGTCGTGTACGTGGAGCCGCTCGCGGAGGGCCGCTGGCGTCTGGCGCAACTGCCGACCGTCGGCGGCGCGTTCGTCGCGCTCGACCCGGCCGATGGCGCGATCATCGCGCTGGTCGGCGGGTTCGACTTCGGCGCGAGCAAGTACAACCGCGCGGTGCAGGCGAGGCGGCAGCCCGGCTCGGCATTCAAGCCCTTCCTGTACTCCGCGGCGCTCGAGAAGGGGTTCACGCCGGCGACGCTGATCAACGACGCGCCGATCGTCCTGCCGGGCGGCGGCGGCGAGAACGGCATGGAGGAGTGGCGCCCGCAGAACATCACGAAGCGCTTCTACGGGCCGACGCCGATGCGCGAGGCGCTGGTGCGCTCGCGCAACCTCGTGTCGATCCGCCTGCTGCGCGGCACGGGCATCGGCCCGGCGATCCGCCACATCGGCAGCTTCGGGTTCGGGCCCGAGGCGATGCCGCCCAACCTGACGCTCGCGCTCGGCACGGGGTCGGTGACGCCGCTCGACATGGCACGCGGTTTCGCCGTGTTCGCGAATGGCGGATGGCGCGTGACGCCGTATTTCGTCGCGCAGATCACCGACCAGACGGGCGCGACGGTGTACGCGGCCAGTCCGCCGCTCGCCTGCCCGGACTGCGTCGATGCAGCGCCGCCCGACGGAGTCGACGCGGCTGAGGGCGTCGAGACTCCGGACGCGGCAATCGCGCCAGCAGCAGAAGATGCGCCGGCGGCGAGCGGCTCCGTGCCCCCGGCACGGCGCGCGCCGCGCGCCATCTCGGCCGCGAACGCCTATGTGATGACCGACATCATGACGGACGTGGTCCAGCGCGGCACCGCACAGCGAGCGAAGGTGCTCGGACGCAGCGACATCGCCGGCAAGACTGGCACGACGAGCGACCGGCGCGATGCCTGGTTCGTCGGCTTCAACGCGGATCTCGCCGCGGCAGCGTGGATCGGCTTCGACCAGGAACGCTCGCTCGGCGAGACCGAGGAGGGCGGCCACACCGCGCTGCCGATGTGGATCTACTTCATGCAGGAGGCGTTGAAAGACCGGCCCGAGCACCGCCTGCCCGAGCCGCCCGGCGTGGTGCGCATGTGGGTCTCGCGCGAGTCCGGCGCGCCTGCGAGCGCAGGCAGCGGCGGCGCGATCTTCGAAGTGTTCCTCGACGGGCACTCGCCCGAGGCCGGGCAGTCGCTGTACGGCGAGGGCGTGGAAGCCGAGAGCGTGCAGCCGCCGTCCGCCGCCGCTGACGAGTCCCTGTTCTGAGACCCCGACCCGTGCAGCGTCGTCCGAATCCTCGCGCGGAACTCCTGCGGCAGGCGGTCGCCGAGGAAGCGGCGCGCATCATGCGCGAACAGGGCGTCGACGATTTCCTGCTCGCGAAGCGCAAGGCGGCGGAGCGGCTCGGCGTGACCGACGCGTCGATCCTGCCGCGCAACACGGAGATCGAGGCCGCGCGGCTTGCCCACCAGCGGTTGTTCGCCGCCGATCGCCACGAGGTCGACCTCGCCACGCTGCGTCGGGCGGCCCTCGAAGCCATGCGGCTCATGGCGGAGTTCCAGCCGCGCCTCGTGGGCCCCGTGCTCGCCGGCACCGCGTCGGCGCACTCCGAGATCAACCTGCACCTGTTCGCGGAGACGCCCGAGGCGGTCTCGATCCGGCTCGAGGAGCGCGGCGTACCGCACGAAGTGCTCGAGCGCCGCTTCCGCTACGAGCGCGACCGCACGGTGAGCTACCCCGTCGTGCGCTTCGTCGCGGGACGGCAGACCGTCGATGCGGTGGTGTTCCCGCTCGACGGCATCCGGCAGTCGCCCGCGAGCCCGGTCGACGGCAAGCCGATGCGGCGTGCGGGCGCCGCGGAAGTCGCCGCGCTGGTCGATTGACGCGCCGGCGCAACAGCCGGGCGACTTCTCCTCCGGGGCGCAGGCGTATACGCTGCGCGGGACCAACAACAATCCGGGGGGAGAACCATGAACAGGATTGAAACGTCCCGCTCGAGCCGTTTGCTGATGGCCGCGGTGTCGCTGGCGCTCTACGGCGAGCTCGCCGTCGCGGCCGACGAAAGCGGCCTCGAGGAAGTCGTCGTCACCGGCACGCGCAAGGCCGGACAACTGTGGACCGACACGATGTCGCCGGTCGATGTGATTTCCGGGGAGGCCATCGCCGATCAGCCGGCCTTCAACCTGACCGACGCACTCACCCGCATCAGCCCGTCGCTGAACACGCAGCGCTTCCCGATCGCGGACGGCACGGCGCTGATCCGGCCGGTGTCGCTGCGCAGCCTGTCGCCCGACCACACGCTGGTGCTGATGAACGGCATCCGCCGGCACCGTTCCGCCCTCGTGAACCTGCAGCTGCCGCCGCTCGGGACGGTCAACCAGGGCTCGCAGGCCGTCGACTGGGCGGCGTTCCCGGCCTTCGCCATCGAGCGCGTCGAGGTCCTGCGGGACGGCGCCGCGGCGCAGTACGGTTCGGACGCCATCGCCGGCGTCGTCAACATCATCCTGAAGGACTCGAAGGACGGCCTGACCGCACAGGCGCAGTACGGCAACTATTACGAGGGCGACGGTGACCGGTTCACCGCAAGCGGCAACCTCGGGCTGCCGCTCACGGATCGGGGCTTCGTGAACCTCACGGCCGAGTACTCCAGTTCCGACATCACCTGGCGCGGCGTCGCGCGTCCGGACGCGGCGCAGATCGGCGAATGGGTCGGCAAGAATCTCGTGCCATTGCACGGTCTCGGGCAGCGCTGGGGCGACCCGGACACGGAGGTCTGGAAATTCCTGGCGAACGCGAGCGTCGGCGTGGGCGAATCGACGGAGGTCTACGGGTTCGCCACGTACATGGACAACTCGACCACCTCCGACTTCTTCTACCGTCGGCCGGTGCTCACCAATGCTGCGCAACAGGCGGAGTGGCCGGCCCGCACCACGCTGCAGATCGACAATAACGGCAACGGCCTGCCGGACCCGGCGCCGCAGTCGCTGGTGAACAACATCCTCGCCCAGGGGCTGGTGCCGTCCAACTACCTGGTGCCGAGTGCGACGAGCCCGAGCGGCTACGTGCTGCGCAACCCGATCTACACGAACTTCCCGGGCGGCTATAACCCGAGCTTCGGCGCCGACATGACGGACTTCTCCATCGTGGGCGGCGTGCGCGGCGACATCTCGCCGACGTTCAATTGGGACCTCGCGGCTCGCTACGGCGAGAACGAGATCGACTACACGCTCTCCGGCTCGATCAACCCGAGTCTCGGCAGCCTGTCGCCGCTCAAGTTCCATCCGGGCAAGCTGACGCAGGAAGAGAGCGGCGTGAACCTCGACTTCGTGAAGTCCTTCGAGGGCTCGCCGCTCAACATCGGCTTCGGCGCCGAGTGGCGCGACGAGACCTACAAGATCTCGGCCGGCGACCCGGCATCCATCCAGGCCGGGCCGACCGCTGCGGTGTTCGGCGTGGGTTCGGACGGCTTCCAGGGCTTCCCGAAGGAATCGGCCGGCGACTTCGACAGCAACAGCTGGGCAGCGTACGTCGACATCGAGACGGACCTGACCGAGAAGCTCTCGGGCGGCGTCGCCTTCCGCTACGAGGACTACCAGGAGTGGGGCAACACCTTCGACTGGAAGGTCTCGGGCCGCTACGAGTTCACCGACGCGTTCGCGGTCCGCGCGACGGTCAACACCGGGTTCCGCTCGCCCACGCCGGGACAGGTCAATACGCTCAACGTCACGACCACCTCGGACAACAGCGGCAACCTGATCCCGAACGGCACGTTCCCGGTGAACAATCCGATTGCGATCGCACTCGGCGCGAAGCCACTCGACCCGGAGGACTCGATCAACTACACGGCGGGCCTGGTCTGGGACGTTTCGTCGAGCACCAGCTTCACGCTCGACTACTACTACATCAGCATCAGCGACCGGCTCGCGCTCGTGAACATCGGCATCGGGCCGGCGGAGGTCGCCAAGCTGGTCGCCGCGGGCATTCCGAACGCCGCACTGCTGCTCGGCAGCAACGCCGGCTACTTCGTCAACGGCTTCGATTCAAAGGTGAGCGGCGTGGACCTCGCGCTCACCAGCCGCTACGACGTCGGCCCCGGCGGGCTGCTGGTGGACCTGCGCTACAACTACAACGATCCCTCGATCTCGAACGTGAAGACCGGGTCCATCGACGCGCAGCGCGTGTACGATCTGGAGAACCAGATCCCGCACGACCGCGCGGTGCTCACCTTCGACTACACGCAGGCGAGCGCGTTCGAAGCCCTGGCCCGCCTGAACTACTACGGCAACTGGTCGACGTCGCCGGGTCTCTTCACCGACCCGTCGGACCCGTCGGTGCGCTATCACTATGGGAGCGCCGTGCTGCTCGACCTCGAGGCGAGCTACACGTTCGCCGACCGGTACACGGTCGCGGTGGGCGGCGAGAACGTCTTCGACACCCAGCCGGACGAGGAGAAGGACGGCACGCTGCAGTTCCTCGGCGTGAAGGAGGCGCTCACCTCGCCCTTCGGCTTCAATGGCGGGCTCTGGTACCTGCGGCTCGCCGCGAAGTTCTGAAGCTCGGAACGGGTGCCGGCGTCGCCGCACGGGCGGCGCCGGCGCCTGCCGCTACGGGCGCTTGTCGATCTCGACGTAGTCGCGCTGCGTGGGCCCGGTGTAGAGCTGGCGCGGCCGGCCGATCTTCATGCCGGGATCCGCCACCATCTCCTGCCAGTGCGCGACCCAGCCCGCGGTGCGCGCGATCGCGAACATCACCGTGAACATCGAGCGCGGGATACCGAGGGCGCTGTAGATCACGCCCGAGTAGAAATCGACGTTCGGGTAGAGCTTGCGGGCGATGAAGTACTCGTCCTTGAGCGCGATCTCCTCGAGCCGCAACGCGAGCTCGAACAGCGGGTTGTCGGTCTGGCCGAGGCGCGCGAGCACCTTGTGGCACATCTCGCGGATGATCTTCGCGCGCGGGTCGAAGTTCTTGTAGACGCGGTGGCCGAAGCCCAT
>CAZRKS010000145.1:0-6885 GCA_964600315.1 uncultured Steroidobacteraceae bacterium
GCATCGCGTAGAGCACGCGGCGGTGCACCGGCTTCAGGCCGTCGCGGACGTCCGGCAGCGCGCGCCCCACGATCACGCTCATGGCGTAATCGAGGTACGACTGCTTCATCTCGTCTTCGAGATTGACGTGCAGGATTTCGCGGGCGATTTCGGCCATGAATGCGGGGTTCGGACGGGCAACCGGCGCGGGCCGGCCAAAGACGCGGAATGATACCACAGGCAGGTGCCCGGATCGGCCCCCGCGCGACCCCGCGATGCCGCTCGCGCGAGGCGAGCCGGTATACTGCGCGCCCCTCTCTCCGACCCGGTCCCGATGGAGCCCGTCGACACGCTGGTCACCGCACGCTGGGTGGTCCCGATCGAGCCCGACGGCCGGGTGCTCGAGGACCATGCCGTCGCGATCCGCGGCGGCCGCATCGTCTCGGTGCTGCCGCGCGAGCAGGCGCTCGCCCGTTTCGAGGCCGGCGAGATCGTCGAGCGCCCGACGCACGTGCTGCTGCCCGGGCTCGTCAACGCCCACACGCACGCGGCAATGGTGCTGCTGCGCGGCCGAGCCGAGAACCTGCGGCTCGGGCCGTGGCTGCGCGACGGCGTGTGGCCGCTCGAACGGCGCTGGGTGGACCCGGAGTACGTCCGCGACGGCACCGAGCTCGCACTCGCCGAGATGCTGCGCGCCGGCGTCACCTGCTTCGCCGACATGCACCTGTGGCCCGAGGTCG
The DNA here is from genome assembly GCA_964600315.1 of uncultured Steroidobacteraceae bacterium. GTDB lineage: Bacteria > Pseudomonadota > Gammaproteobacteria > Steroidobacterales > Steroidobacteraceae > RPQJ01. The sequence goes on from CAZRKS010000145.1 coordinate 720, forward strand.
TGGCGCAGACCGCGGCGGAGCACCACGTGCGCGCGAGCGTCGGGCTCGTGGTGACCGAGGCGGCGACCGCATGGGCCGCCACCGCCGACGAGTACATCGACCGCGGCATGAGCCTGCGCGACGAGTACCGGGGCGACCCGCTCATCAGCACGCATTTCGCGCCGCATGCGCCCTACTCGGTGTCGGATGCGACGCTCGCGCGCGTGCGCCGCCTCGCCGACGAGCTCGACCTGCCGGTCGCCCTGCACCTGCACGAGACGGACTGGGAGATCGAGCAGAGCGTGCAGAAGTTCGGCCAGCGCCCGCTCGCGCGCCTCGCCGCGCTCGGGCTCGCGAGCCCGCAGCTGGTCGCGGTTCACATGACCCACGTCGATGCGCAGGACCTGGAAACGCTCGCGACCGCAAATGCGAGCGTGATCCACTGCCCCGAGTCGAACCTGAAGCTCGGCGCGGGAGTCTGCCGGCTGCCGGACCTCGTCGGACGCGGCGTCCGCGTCGCGCTCGGCACCGACGGCGCCGCCTCGAACAACGACCTCGACCTGCTCGGCGAGGCGCGCACGGCGGGGCTCCTCGCTGCCGGCGTAAGCGCGACGCCGGGCCGTCTCATCGCCGCGGATCTGCTGCGCATGGCGACGCTCGAGGGCGCCCGCGCGCTTGGCCTCGGCGAAGTGACCGGCAGCCTGGTGTCCGGCAAGTGGGCCGACCTCTGCTGCCTCGACCTGCGCCACGCGCGCAGCTGGCCGGTGAACGACGTCGCGGCCGCCGTGGTCTACTCTTCTGCGGCGTGCCAGGTCACGGACACCTGGGTCGCCGGCCGGCGGCTGCTGGCCGAGGGCCGACTGCTCTACCTCGACGAGGCGGCCGCACTCGACCGCGCGGAGTCCTGGCGGCAGCGCTTCGACGAGAGTCCGACGGAGCCCGCAACGGATGACTAGCCCGCAGAACGTGGACCCGGCCGAGATCGCGCGCTTCCAGGCGGCGGCCAGCCGCTGGTGGGACTCCGAGGGCGAGATGCGCGCACTGCACGAGCTGAACCCCGTGCGCCTCGAGTACGTGGAACGCGCCGGCGCGCTCACCGGCCGCGACGTGATCGACGTCGGCTGCGGGGGCGGCCTGCTGGCCGAGGCGATGGCCCGCAAGGGCGCCCGGGTCACCGGCCTCGACCTCGCGCCCGACCTACTCGAGGTCGCGAAGCTGCATGCCCTCGAGGCGGGCGCCACGGTCGACTACCGGCTCGAGTCGGCGGAGACGCACGCCGCGCAACGCGGCGCGGCCTACGACGTCGTGACCTGCATGGAGATGCTCGAGCACGTGCCCGACCCGGCGCAGGTGGTTGCTGCGCTCGCGGCCCTCGCGCGGCCGGGCGGACAGGTCTTCGTCTCGACCATCAACCGCACGCCCCGCGCCTACCTGCATGCCGTGCTCGGCGCCGAGTACCTGCTGCGACTGCTGCCCGTCGGCACGCACACCTACGACAAGTTCATCCGTCCCTCCGAACTCGCCGAATGGGCGCGGGCTGCGGGCCTGAGGATGATCGACGTCGCCGGGCTCGACTATGACCCGTTCGGCCGCAAGGCGCGCCTCGCGACGGACGCACGCATCAACTACCTCATGCATTTCGAGAAGCCGCAGGTCGCCGCGGCATGAGCGCACCCGCCGCCCTGCTGCTCGATCTCGACGGCACGCTGCTCGACACCGCGCCCGACATGGGCGGTGCGCTGAATCGCCTGCTCGTCGAGAACGGCCGCGCGCCGCTCCCGGCGGAGCGCATTCGTCCCGTCGTGTCGCACGGCGCGATGCGGCTGGTCGCGCTCGGCTTCCCCGAGGCGACGGGCGACGCGTTCGAGCGCCTGCGGCTGCGCTTCCTCGAACTCTATGCGCAGCACCTCGCCGCCGAGACGCGCCTCTTCCCCGGCCTCGAGCCGGTGCTCGACGCGCTCGAACGCCGCGGACTGCCCTGGGGCGTGGTGACGAACAAGCCGGGCTGGCTCACGGATCCCCTCATGACGACGCTCGGACTCTTCGGGCGCGCCGGCTGCATCGTGAGCGGCGACACGGTCGCCGAACGCAAACCGCATCCGCTGCCGCTGCTGCACGCCGCGCAGTTGATCGACGTGCCGCCCTCGCATTGCGTCTACGTCGGCGATGCCGAGCGCGACATCCAGGCGGGCCGGGCCGCCGGCATGACGACGGTCGTCGCCGCCTATGGCTACCTGTCTGCCGAGGACGACCCGCGCGCCTGGCAGCCCGCGGGCATCGTCGATGAACCGGGCGAACTGCTCGGCTGGATGGGCGTCGATGTGGCGCGGGCCGTCGGAGAAAGCCGTTGAGCACGGACTCCGCCGCGCTCCTGATCCTGCTCATCGTGCTGCCGCTCGCCACGCTCGGCGTCGGCTGGCTCATCGGCCGGCGTCGCGTCCACGCCGTCGAACTCGAACTGGCGGGCGCGCGCGCCGAAGTCCGCTCCGCCGCGGACCTCGCCCGCGAACGCGAGCAGGCGCTCGAACTCGCGCTCGAACGGCTGCGGGCCGGATTTGACTCCGTCGCCGGCGATGCCCTGCGCGGCAATAGCGAGATCTTCCTGCAGCTCGCGCGGCAGGCGCTCGGCCAGCAGCAGGAACTCGCGGCGCGCAGCCTCGCCGAGCGCGAGCAGTCGGTCGCGGCGCTGCTCGCTCCGGTGCGCGACGCGCTCGACCGCACGCAGCAGCAGATCGCGCGCATCGAGAAGGAGCGTGCCGAGAGCTTCGGCGCGCTGCGCAGCTCCATCGAGAGCGTGACCCTGGGCCAGCAGGCCCTGCAGCGCGAGACGCGCAACCTCGTCACCGCGCTGCGCCGGCCGGAGGTGCGCGGCCAGTGGGGCGAGATGACGCTGCGCCGCCTCGCGGAACTCTCCGGCATGGTCGAGCACTGCGACTTCGTCGAGCAGGTGTTCGTGCAGGGCGAGGACGGCGCGCTCCGGCCCGACATGATCGTCAACATGCCCGACGGCAGGCAGATCGTCGTCGACGTGAAGACGCCGCTCGACGCCTACCTCTCCGCCGCCGAGGCCGCGACCGACGACGAGCGTGCGGCCGCGATCCGCCGTCACGCGCAGCTCGTGGCCGAGCGCGTGCGCCAGCTGGCCTCGAAGGCGTACTGGTCGCAGTTCGAGCAGAGCCCGGATTTCGTCGTGCTCTTCATTCCGGGCGACCAGTTCCTCGCGGCGGCGATCGGCGAGATTCCCACGCTGCTCGAGGACGCGATCCGCCAGCACGTGATCATCACCACGCCCTCGAGCTTCGTCGCGCTGCTCAAGGCCGTGGCCTACGGCTGGCGGCAGAACGCGCTCGCCGAAAACGCAGCGCGCATCCAGGAACTCGCCGAGGACCTCTACAAGCGGCTCGCGCGCTTCGGCGAGCACCTCGGCCGCATCGGCAAGTCGCTCGGCCAGAGCGTCGACGCCTACAACAGCGCGGTGGGTTCGCTCGAGCGGCAGGTGCTGCCGGGTGCACGCAAGTTCACCGAACTCGGGCTCAGGCCCGAGCGCGCCATCGAGGAACTCGCGCCGATCGACAAGCTCGCGCGCGAGACGCGCGCCGCGGAGGGCGAAGCCGTTGACGAGTGAATTCGCCCCGGCACCCGGATCGTTGCGCTATTTCGCGGTGCTGTTCGCGCCGGCCTCCGCGCGCGCGGTCCTCGAAGCCCTCTATGGCTTCGAGGACGAAGTCCGCCGCACGGTCGAGGCGTCCGCCCACGAGGTCGCGCACGCCCGCCTGCAGTGGTGGCGCGGCGAAGTCGACCGACTGGTCGCGGGCCGGCCGTCGCATCCCGTTGCGCTGGCGCTGCTGCCGCTGCGGGAGCGCGGCGGCGTGGATCTCGCCCTGCTGCACGAGCTGCTGGTCGCCGCCGATCTGGATCTCGCCGGCTTCAGCTACCGCGACCGCGGGGAACTCGAGGCCTACTGCTATCGCGCCACCGGCGTGCTGCAGACGCTCGCGGCATCGGCGACCGCCGGCGTACGTGCGCTCTCGGAGCCCGAGCGCCGCTATGCTCGCCAGCTCGGCAGCGCGCTGCGCCAAGTCGAGATGATCCGCGATTTCCGCCACGACCTGCGCCGCGGTCGCCTGTACCTGACGCTCGATGCGCTCGAGTCCGCCGGACTCGACCCGCACGATCTGGCCCGCGCCTCGGTCGGCACGGCTCTGAACGACCTGCTCGACGGCTGGCGTGCGGACGTCGCGCAGTCCCTGCGCACCTTGCCCGCCACGCTGCCGGAACCGGCGCAGCGCACCGACCAGCGACACGGGCTCGTGCTCGCGGCGCTGTACGCGAAGCTGCTCGAGCGGACACGACGCGTACCGGTGGACGGCGACGAGCGCGTCGAGTTGGGATCGATCAACCGGCTGTGGACTGCGTGGCGCACGGCCGTGCGGCACGCCTGAGACCGCCAGGCAGCACACTCGTGGAGTCGACCCGCGTGCAGACCGAAGAACTGGCCCGCGCCTACGAGCCGCCGCCCGGCGCCCTCGCCGACCGCGTGATCCTCGTGACCGGCGCGAGCGGCGGCCTCGGCGGTGCGCTCGCGAGAGCCTGCGCGGAACTCGGGGCACGCGTCGTGCTGTCGGGCCGCAGCGTGAAGAAGCTCGAGGCCGTCTACGACTCGATCGTCGCGGCCGGCGGCCCGCGCCCGTCGATCGCGCCGCTCGATCTCGAGAGGGCCGACGCCACGCATTACGACGCGCTCGCGGACGCAATCCGCAACGAATTCGGCCGGCTGGACGGTCTCGTGCACGTGGCCGGTCAGCTCGGGGAACGTGCGCCGATCGAGCATCACGACGTCGTCGCGTGGTTGCGCGTCATGCACGTCAACGTCAACGCCGCCTTCATCCTCACGCGCACCCTGCTGCCGCTGCTGAAGGAGTCCGCCGATGCGTCGGTCGTGTTCACCACGAGCGGGGTGTCGGTGCGCGGGCGCGCCTACTGGGGCGCCTACGCGGCGTCGAAGTTCGCGCTCGAGGGACTCGCACAGGTGCTCGCGGACGAGACCGACACGCTCACGCGGATCCGCGTCAACAGCGTGAACCCCGGCCGCATGCGCACGGCCATGCGCGCGAAGGCGTATCCCGGTGAAGATGCAGCGACCGTGCCGACGCCGGAGACCGTGCTGCCGACGTTCCTCTACCTGCTCGGACCGGCCAGCACCGGCGTCACCGGCCAGCGCTTCGACGCGCAGGCGTCCTGAGCGGAGGCACGCGCACCATGAAAGTCCTCGGGAGAATGCCGAACGGCCTGCGCCTCGAGCGCATCCAGGCCTCGCCGCTGTGGGACGGCCGCACGTTCCGCAACATGCATCCGCTCCTCCCACGGCTGCTGCAACCCGCGGTGGCGGGCCCAACCCTGAGCGCGTTCCTGTTCGAGCGCGGCCGGCGCGTGCCGGAGGGGCCGCTGCCCGCGCTGGACCCCATCGCGCGCTGGCGCAAGAAGCCGCAGACCGGCCTGCGCGCGACGTGGCTCGGACACTCGACGGTGCTGCTCGAAATCGACGGCGTGCGCGTGCTCACCGACCCCGTCTGGGGACCGCGGGCCTCGCCGTCGCGCTGGGCGGGGCCGAAGCGGTTCCAGCCGGTGCCCGTATCGATCCGCGCGCTGCCGCCGCTCGACGCGGTCGTCATCTCGCACGATCACTACGACCACCTCGACTTCGGCACCCTCCGCACGCTCGCGCGCCGCGACGTGCCGTTCATCACCTCGCTCGGCGTCGGCGCGCATCTCGAGGCCTGGGGCGTGCCTCCCGAGCGCATCGTCGAGTTGGACTGGTGGGAGTCGTACCAACTGCCGAAAGCGGATCTCACCGTCACCGCGGCGCCGTCGCAGCATTTCTCGGGGCGCGGGCTGCGCAGCCGCAACTCGACGCTGTGGTCGTCGATGGTGCTGCGCTCGCAGCGGCACTCGGTGTTTTTCAGCGGCGATACGGGCCTCACGACCGAATACGCCGCAATCCGCCAGCGCCTCGGGCCGTTCGACCTCGTGATGCTCGAGGTCGGCGCATTCCATCCGGCCTGGGGCCACATCCACCTCGGGCCCGAGAATGCGCTCGAGGCGTGGTCGCTGCTCGGGCGGAGCGCCTTCCTCCCGGTGCACTGGGGCACGTTCAGCCTCGCCATGCACGCCTGGGACGAGCCGGCCG
>CAZRKS010000146.1:0-6827 GCA_964600315.1 uncultured Steroidobacteraceae bacterium
GATAGGCGAGCCGCACGGCGCTCGCGACCAGCTTGTCGCGCAGCGGCCGGCCGTTCAGGTAGAAGTGCTGCTGGTCGGCCTGGCTGCGGGCGTAGGTCGGCAGGCAGAACCAGCCGCGCAGACGCATGCCGGAGGCGTCGTGCTCGAGCTTGAGCGCGTTCGCGATGAACTCGTCGCCGAGCACCGCCGCGACCCGCGCGTCGCGCGCCCGCTCGTCCCGGGCGGGCGGGTGATTGGCGAGCGTGCGCCGCGAGGAGGTCAGGCGGAAGCCGACGTCGAAGCGGCTCAGCGCCAGGCGCTCGACGAGACGCTCGACCTGCGCGAGCTCGGTGCGCTCGGAGCGCAGGAACTTGCGACGCGCCGGGACGTTGAAGAACAGGTCGCGCACCTCGACCGTCGTACCGGGCGGGTGCGGCTCGGGCGCCGGCCCGCTCAGCACACCGTCCGCGGCCGACACCGACTGCGCGACCGCGGCATCGGCGGGTCGCGACACGAGCCTCATGCGCGACACCGAGGCGATGCTCGGCAGCGCCTCGCCGCGGAAGCCGAGGGTGCGGACCGATTCGAGGTCCTCGACGCGCAGGAGCTTGCTGGTCGCGTGCCGGGCGAGTGCGAGTTCGAGTTCCCCGGCCGCGATGCCCGAGCCGTCGTCACGCACCCGGCAGAGCGCCGCGCCGCCGCCCTCGATCTCGATCTCGACGCTGCGCGCCCCGGCATCGAGACTGTTCTCCACCAGCTCCTTGACGACCGAAGCCGGGCGCTCGACGACCTCGCCGGCCGCGATCTGGTGAATCAGCTGCTCGGACAGTACCCGAATCGTCATCAGCGGGACGGCTCCGCACGGGGGGCGCGAGGATAACAAACCCTCGGCGCGACCGTGCATCGTGCGAGTCGGCGGGTTGTCCCGGGGAAACCTCGTCGGGCACCAGTCGCGGGCGTGGATGAGGGGTTCGTCCTGGCTCGCGAAGAAGACATGCTCGCCCGGACGAACCCCTCATCCACGCCCCAAACCAGGCGCCTGAGCGACTTTCCGGGAGGAACCCGGGAACTCGCACGGCGCATGTGGCGTCAAGGATCAGCAACCGTTTCGTCCGCCCAGGGCTACTTGCGCCGTGCGACTCTTTCAGAGTCGCTCAGGCGCCGTGTGTCGAGCGTTCCGTTCGGGTGCGGTTCCAACTCGCATGTCTTCTTCGCGAGTGGGAACCGCACCCGAACGGAACGCCCGTGACATCCGCAGCCCGGGGGCTGACCGCTGAAAGAGCCGCCGAACTCAGCGTTCCGCGAGCGTCTCGGTCCGGGTCGCACCGCCCTCGGTCCGGGCGGCGACCAGCGCCGCGATCCGGGTTCCCGGCGGCGGCTTGTCGTAGAAATAGCGCCGCACCCCGTCGCGGATCGCGCGCGCGAGCTGCTGCTGCTGGTCCGGGTCGCGCAGCCGGCGCTCGTCGGCGGTGTTCGAGATGAAGGCCGTCTCGACCAGCATCGACGGGATGTCGGGTGACTTGAGCACGACGAAACCGGCGTGCTGGACGCGCGGCCGGTGCACCGTCCCGATGCGGCGCAGCGACGCGAGCACGCTGTCCGCCGCTTCGACGCTGTTGCTCACCGACTCCTTCTGCGTCACGTCGAGCAGCACGGAGGCGAGCACGTCGCTCTTGTCGTCCAGCGACACCCCGCCCATCAGGTCGGCCGCGTTCTCGCGCTCGGCGAGCCACCGTGCCGCCTCGTCCGACGCCCCCCGCAGCGACAGCACGTACACCGACGAGCCGCTCACGTCACGATTGCCGACCGAGTCCGCATGCACCGAGACGAACATGTCCGCGCCGAGCTGGCGCGCCTTGCGCGTGCGCCCGCCCAGCGTGATGAAGTAGTCACCGTCGCGGATCAGGACGGCGCGCATGCCCTCTTCCGCGTCGATGGCGGAGGCGAGCTTGCGGGCGATCGCGAGCGTCACGTCCTTTTCGTGGGTGCCGCCGCGACCGATCGCGCCGGGATCCTGGCCACCGTGTCCCGCGTCGACGGCGATCACGAGGTCGCGGCCCTTCGCGTCCGCGTCGGCCAGCGTCTTGACCGGCCGCGCCGCCTCGGCCTCGCGCGGTGCCGCGGCATCGGCGCTCACGCCAGCCGTGGACGGCAGTTCGACCACGAGCCGATGGCCCGCAGCGCCGTCCCGCCCGACGGTGAAGCTCGTCGTCGGCCGGGGCGAATCGAGGTCCAGCACCAGCCGCAGGCCGTGGCCCGGCTGGGGCCCGGAGCGGATCGCCTTGACCGGCCCCTGTCCGTCCGGCAGCCGCAGGCGCGACGCCAGTTCGGCATTCTCGAGGTCGATGACGATGCGATCCGGATGATCGATCGCGAAGACCTCGTACCGCGCCGGCGCCGAGAGGTCGAGCACGAGCCGCGTGCCCTCTGGACCCGACCAGAGGCGGACGTCCTGCACACGCACGACCGAGGCCGCGAACGCGGACAGGGAAGCCGCGAGGCCGACGCACGCCAGGAAGAACGCGATCCGCTGGGCGGGGCGCAGGAGCATGTGACGTAATCTACTCCGACGCCCCGCAATATTTCAATTAAATTATGAAGATACGTGACATTCGTCAGGTTTCGTCACAGGACAGCGCGGCGAGCACCCGCCGACCGGCCTCGCTCGCCGCACTCAGGTCGATGACGCGCCCGGTGTCGGCATACGCGATGTCGATCGCGATGTCCGGCGTCCCGAGACGATCGCCGGCGCGCTCCGGCCACTCGACGAGCATCAGGCTGCGCGCCGTCAGCAGGTCACGCAAACCGAGGTCCTCGATTTCCGACGGATCGCGCAGCCGGTACAGGTCGCAGTGATTCACGTCCCGGCCGCCGAGGCGGTACGGCTCGAGCAGCGTGTAGGTGGGACTGCGCACGGGCCCGGGGTGCCCGAGCGCAGCGAGCAGGCCCGCGACCAGCGACGTCTTGCCGGCGCCGAGGTCGCCCGCGAGTCCAACGATCAGCGGTCCGAGCTCGTCGGCCGCGAGGAACGCCGACGCGAGGCGCGCGCCGAACGCCCGCGTGGCCTCGACGTTCGCCGCGACCCGTTTCACCCGGGATTCACGCAGGCGCGCAACTGGCGCAGCACGTCGCTCGCGAGCAAGCCGCGCTCGCCGCCCCGCGCCGCGAGGTCGCCCGCCTGCGCGTGCGCGAACACGCCGGCCCGCGCCGCGAGGCCGAGGTCGCCGCACTGGGCCGCGATGCCGGCGATGACGCCCGTGAGCACGTCGCCCATGCCGCCCGCCGCCATGCCCGGGTTGCCGCGGTCGCAGATCCACGGGACTGCGTTCGGGGACTGCACGACCGATCCCGCGCCTTTCAGCACGACGTGCCCCCGATATTGCCCCTGCAGCTCGCGCGCCGCGCGCAGCCGGTCCGCCTGCACCTCGGCACTCGACGCTTCTAGCAAGCGCCCCGCCTCGCCCGGATGCGGCGTGAGCACCCAGTGATCGCAGGCCCGCGGCGCCGCCGCCAGCAGGTTGAGCGCGTCGGCGTCGACGACCAGCGGCCGTCCGCTCGCGAGCGCTGCGTCCAGCAGTTCCTGCGCCCAGTCGCTCGAGCCGAGCCCCGGGCCTATCGCGACCACCGTGGCGCGCTCGAGCGCAGCGCGCAGGTCAGCGGCGGCGTGCGCGGCGACGCACATCAGCTCCGCCCGGCCGGCCACGACGCCCACGTTGTCCGGATGCACGGCGACAGTCACGAGGCCCGCGCCAGAACGCAGGGCCGCTTCGCCCGCGAGCCGTACGGCGCCGGGCATGCCGGGACCGCCGCCGATGACCAGCACGTGCCCGTGCGAGCCCTTGTGCGCGGCGCGCGGCCGGCGCGGCAGTGCCTGCGCGACGGTGTCCTCGCCGATCAGTTGCGCCGCCGGACTCGCCAGCGAATACGTCTCGACCGGCACGTCGAGGTCGTCGAGCACCAGCCGCCCGGTGCGGTCGAATCCTTCGCCGAGATAGCAGCCGAGCTTGCGGCCGATGAAGGTCACGGTGAGATCCGCGCGGATCGCGGTGCCCAGCACTGCGCCCGTATCGGCGTGCAAACCCGAAGGAATGTCCACGGCGACGATCGGTCGCCGCAACGCGTTCGCCGCCTCGATCCAGGCGGCGGCCTCGCCTTCGATCGCGCGCGCGAGCCCGGTGCCGAACAGCGCGTCCACGATCACGTCCGATCCGAGCGCGGCCGTCGACCAGGGCTCGCAGCGCCCGCCGGCAGCCGCAAAGTCCTGCCAGGCGCGGCGAGCGTCGCCGGCGAGCGACTGCGGATCGCCGAGCGCAACGACGGTGACGCGCATCGACTGCGCCCTTGCCGCCCGCGCTATCACGTAGCCGTCGCCGCCGTTGTTACCGGGTCCGCAGAGCACCGTGAGCGAACGCGCCGCCGGCCACAGCGCCTTCAGCGCGTCGAGCGTCGCATGCCCGGCCCGCGTCATCAGCTCGTAGCCCGGAATGCCCAGCTCATGAATCGCGCGGCGATCGAACTCGCGGACCTGCGCGGCGGTGTAGAGGGCGCCGGATTGCGCTTGCATGGCCCGCATTATACTGACCGCACCCCGCCCGCCCGGACGCCGCAACCCCAGTGAGCATCGATTTCGCAGGGCTCGCCGCGCAGATCAAGGCCTGGGGCCGGGAACTCGGGTTTCAGAAGGTCGGCATCGCGTCGGTCGAACTGCCCGACGACGAGCACCACCTCGCGGCGTGGCTGGCCGCCAATCGGCACGGCGCCATGCACTACATGGCGCGGCACGGCCTGCGTCGCGCCCGGCCGGATGAGCTCGTGCCGGGCACGTCGCGCGTGATCTCGGCGCGCATGGATTACTGGCCCGAGGGTGCGGACCCGGCGGGCGTGCTCGCAGACGCGGAACTCGGCTACGTCTCGCGCTACGCCCTCGGCCGCGACTACCACCGGCTCGTGCGCAACCGCCTCGCGCGACTCGCGGAACGGCTCGCCGCGGCCGCGGGCGCCGCGGGCTACCGCGCCTTCACCGACAGTGCGCCGATACTGGAGAAGGCGCTCGCGCGTGATGCCGGGCTCGGCTGGATCGGCAAGCACACCAACCTCCTCGACCGCCACGACGGCTCGTGGTTCTTCCTCGGCGAAGTCTTCACCGACCTGCCGCTGCCGGTCGACGCGCCGGTCAGCCGCCACTGTGGCAGCTGCACCGCCTGTCTCGACGTCTGCCCGACACAGGCGATCGTCGCGCCGTACCAGCTCGACGCCCGGCGCTGCATCTCCTATCTCACGATCGAACTCGACGGCCCGATCCCGGTCGAGTTCCGCCGTGCGATTGGCAACCGCATCTATGGCTGTGACGACTGCCAGCTCGTGTGCCCGTGGAACCGCTACGCGAAGGTGACGGCCGAGGCGGATTTCCGGCCGCGCGGCGGCCTCGACGCGCCGCGGCTCGCCGAACTCTTCGCGTGGACCGAAACGGAGTTCCTGGAACGGACCGCGGGCAGCGCCATTCGCCGCATCGGGCCTCAGCGCTGGTCGAGGAACGTCGCGATTGCGCTCGGCAACGCGCCGAAGACGCCGGAGGTGCTCGCCGCCCTTGCGGCGCGGCGCGACGACGCGAGCCCGGTGGTGAGAGAGGCCGTCGCCTGGGCGCTGGCGCAAGCCTGATCAGGCGGTGCTCGAGGGTTCGCCGAGATCGCCGGCGGCCCGGCACTGCAGGTTGTCGATCAGGCGTGCCCGGCTGAGACGCGCCGCCGCGAGCACGACCACGTCCGAGTTGTGCCCATGCGGCCGCGCCAGCGTTCCCGCCATGCGCACTTCGAAATAGTCGGTGCGAAACCCCGCGGCCTGCAGCGCCGCCCGACCTTCCCGCTCGATGTTCGCAATGTCCGTGTCGCCGGTCTCGAGGCGCCGTCGCGCGGCATCGAGCGCCCGGTAGAGCTGCGGGGCGCGGGCACGTTCGTCCGCGTCCAGGTAACGGTTGCGCGAGCTGAGCGCGAGCCCGTCCTCCGCGCGCACCGTCGGCGCGCCGACGATCTTCACCGGCAGGCAGAGATCCTCGACCGAGGTGCGGATGATCGTGAGCTGCTGGTAGTCCTTCTCGCCGAAGATCGCGACATCCGGCTGCACGAGGTTGAGCAGCTTCACCACGACCGTCGCGACGCCCTCGAAGTGCCCGGGGCGGAACGCGCCGCACAGGATGCCCGAGAGTTCCGGCACGTCGACGATCGTGCTGCCCGTGGTGCCCTTCGGATACATCTCTTCGACGGTCGGCAGGAACAGCACGTCCGCTCCCAGTTCGCCGAGCAGCGCCGCATCATCGTCCGGCGTGCGCGGGTACGCCGAGTAGTCCTCGTTCGGGCCGAACTGCAGGGGATTCACGAACACGCTCGCGACCACGCGCCGGCCGTGGAGGTGGGCCGCGCCCACCAGGCTCGCGTGCCCGGCATGCAGGTTGCCCATGGTCGGCACGAACGCGATGCTCTCGCGCGCCAGGCGCCAGTCGCGCACGATGACGCGCAGGTCCGCGATGCGGGTGATGATCTGCATGGCGCGGCTAGAAGCAGTGCTCGGGCGCAGGATACGCGCGCGTCTTCACCGCTTCGACGTAGGACTTGAGCGCCGCGAGCGGGCTGTCGTGGCCGACCATGAAGTTCCTGACGAAGCGCGGCTTGCGGCCCGGGGTGATGTCGAGCACGTCGTAGAGCACCAGGATCTGGCCGTCGGTGTCCGGCCCGGCGCCGATGCCGATCACCGGCACGTCGAGTTCCTCTGTGATCTGCCGGCCGAGCTGGCTCGGGACGCACTCGAGCAGCACGATGTCGGCGCCCGCGTCCTGCAGCGCCTTCGCGTCGCGG
>CAZRKS010000147.1:0-6744 GCA_964600315.1 uncultured Steroidobacteraceae bacterium
ATATATCCTGACAGTCCAGCGCTAATGTGAATTCCAGCGCCATTTTTGCGAACCTGTTTCACGCCGCCATCTCCTCAGCCTGAGGCTGCTGGGCATGCATCCAGTCGGCTGCGGCCTGGGCCTTGCTGGCAGCTGTGAAAATCGCACGTGGGTCATCCTTGAACACGCGCAGCCAGGACGCGACGTAGGCGGCGTGATCGGGCCGTGGGTGATGGGCGATACCGAGATCCGCGAGGACGAACGATGCGGTAAGTTCGGCGCAAATCTCCTCGATCGCGAGGCTGTCGCGCTTAAACCGTTCGGCGAAGTTGCGGTCGAGCCGGTGCTTTGCGCCAGTGGCGTGACCACATTCGTGCAGCAATGTGCCCATGTGGGCCGACGCGTCGCGGAATGTGGCAAAGGTCGGCATGAAAATCTGGTCGAGATCGATCCGGTAATGCGCGTCGTATGCCCCCTCGGTGACCGGAATCTTCAATGCAGAAACGAACGCCTCGGCGTGCGCGAACCGTTCGCTCTCGGGCAAGACCGCGACCGGTGCAGGCTCGTAGCCTTCCACCTGAGCGAGGTTGAACACGGTGAACGCGCGGGCGAACATGCGCCCGGGGCCGGCTTCGCCCTCATCATGATCATCGGCGGCGCGCGATGTAGCCTGCTTCCAGAATACGACCGTGGTGCCGTGCTCCCCTTTGCGAACCTGCGCACCGAGAGCCGCCCACTGACGGTAGGTGCCCCACAGACCGCTGGAATAAGCAGCCGCTTCGGCAGCAATCCAGAGCGCCAGCACGTTGACGCCCCGATAGCGCCGACGAGAGGTGACATTCTGCGGCCGGGTGGTGGCCGCGCCGTCGTGATGCCACGGCATGCGCCAGTCACCGGCACCGGCTTCGATGGCATCAACGATCTCGGCGGTGATGCGTGAATAGACGTCGGCGCGCGCCGATGCTGGGTGGGATCGGGTCATGGCAGGTCTCCACGACGGTCGGAGGGAAACTCTCTCCCCCTCCTTCAGTCCGTCACCCCAAAACCGGCCTCCTCTTCCTCTCCCGCCACACCGGCATGCGGTGTGGCGGTACCGGGCACGATCTGAGCGAGAACTGTCTCGATCCTTGCGACTTCGGCCTGAAGCGTGATCCGCTGCGGCTCAGGGAGCCGCTTCTCGCGCAGCAGCAGGCGCGCTTCGTCGGCCCCGCGCTGCCAGGACGCGCGATGCCGCGCGGTGACGCAGGCGTTGGGGCAGCGGAGCGGTTCGCACATCGAAATCATCGGTGCTGGCGGGCCGGGCTGTGTGATCCGGTTGAGACACAGGGCCGTTGCAGGATCGAAAAAGCAGTCGGCCAGCGGGCCAACATGCAGTGTTCGCGCGAGACTGGCGAGCATGGTGCGCAAACGCGGTCGGTCGGCGATCATGGCGGGCAGCGGCGCCAGCTCGCTTGCAACGACATCGAGCCCGGTCCCGACGCGGTTCGCGGCAGGGCCACCCAAGCGGGCACCAGCTTGCCGCTCGTCGAAATAGGCGAGGATGTCGTCGATCTGGCCGAGCGCGCGCTGCGCTTCGATCTCGCCGCGGAATCCCGACCGGCTGCTTCCGGCATAGCCTTCGAAGGCGGCAACACTGGCGTGCTTGTACTGGATCATGCCGGCGATCGTCCCGAATGGCCGGTTGGCAATATGCCAGGCAATCGTGCGGCGGAACTGACGGGTGGTCAGCCGCCAGGGTGCGCCATCGGGTCGTGAAGGAATGACCGGCGCATCAGGCGATCCGAACTGCTGGTTGAGATGGTCACGAAACCGGTTGATCTGGCGGACGATCTCGGCAGAGACATGAGTCTTGGTGTTGGCGCGAAGTGACAGCACAGGCCAAAGCGTCGTAGTGCCCCGCGCTCGTCCGGCCCGCTCGGACAGCTGCTCGAGCACGGCGATCGCGTCGGCAACGGGCGCGATCGTAACCCACTCCGCTTGTTCTCCGCCTCCGCGCTTGCCCTTGTACGCGACCGACTTGATGCGGTGACGCAATATAACGCCGTCTTCGTCTCTGACGATGGACAGGCAACCACGCTTCATTGCCTGGATCTCGCTGTCGCGCATACCCGACAGATAGGCGCAAACAATGTAGGCGGCGGCCTGTAGCATGACCTCTTCCAGGGCCAACGCCTTGACATCGAACCGGCTGCGCCAGGGTTGGAGGGTCCCGGGATCCACGGCAATCGGTGTATCCATCCCCCCGACTTCGGTGCCGAGTTCCGTGATGGCGGCAGCGATCAGGTCTGGTGCACCGGTCGTCAGACTGAGGTGCATGGCGGGCTCTGCCTGCGCATCGACGCCGGCGTGGAGATGAAGGAGATGGTAGTTGATCGGTGGCAGCTGCTCGCCGGTCAACGGATCGGTGCGGACAGCAGCGTTGTACAAGCCGGTCCAGATGGGAACGCCGCGGCCCTGCCGCCGCAAGCCCGTGAGGTATGCGGTCAGCCGTTGCCGTTGCCGCGCGCGGCGTTCGGCCTGATCGAGATGAGCCTCGCGCGCAATCAATCGGCTGCGCCTGGCTTCGAGACGCTCAAGCTCCCGGCGCGCAGCGAAAATGTCGGGCGCGAAGTGGGTCACATAGCGCAGCGACCATGCCAGCAGCGGCGTCATGATCTCTTCGGGAATGCGCGGCGTCCGGTTCTCGCCAGGGATGTACCGGGCACCGGCGACCGAGAACGGGCTGCGCCCGGGCCACGGATCGATACGAAGACGAGCCGTTGGAAGGTGGCGGCGCAACTCGTGAAGGTCGAAGATGACGCGCAGCAATACTGCGACCGCAACCGGACGTAGCCCCTCACGGCGCTTCGAACGGGCAAAGCGGTCAAGCAGAGACTGATCGACCCGCTCAAGATCGAAGCGCCCAAGGTCGGCCTTCACGAAGTTGAAGAAAAGCAGAGCCCGGTTGGCCTCACCCCGCACCGCTGCCGGCTGAAGCCGGGGGCGATGGCCCGGCAGATCGACATTGAGCCGCGCATGGAGAAACTGGCGCAGGGCATCGGCAATGGCTGGGTCTTCGATGCTGCTAAAATGCACGGTGACATGGCAGCGCCTGGCGTTATCGCGAAAGACGCCCGGCGACAGATCCCAGGTCTGATCGCCGTAACGCGAGAGATCGGCGCGGTTGTAGCCAGGCCGCAACGGAACCGACATGAGTACGGGAAGCGTCTCGCGCGCCCCGTCGTCATGGGCCGGCAAGGATACGGCAGTCATGCCCGGGCCTCGGGCGGCAGATAGACAATGGGATGCTGGGCGGCGAGCCGCGCGCG
Organism: uncultured Steroidobacteraceae bacterium; assembly: GCA_964600315.1. Taxonomy (GTDB): domain Bacteria; phylum Pseudomonadota; class Gammaproteobacteria; order Steroidobacterales; family Steroidobacteraceae; genus RPQJ01. Next base: position 3,288 of record CAZRKS010000147.1, read on the forward strand.
AGCCTGAGCCACCGCGTCATCGCCAAAGGCAGGCAGGATCTGGCGGACGATGCGTTCACGGCCGTGACCAAACTTGGCCGCCCACTCGTTCGTGTTCATGCCTGCGCGCTGCTCATCGATAAAGGTGAGAAACGCGAGGATCGCTGGCAACTTGCGCGCAGTGATCACCGCGTTTTTGCAATCGAGGCAGCCCCAGAACGGCGTGGGACATGGAGAGCCGACAGCTGCGGCAAAAGGGCTTGCGTAGAAGCCGCCGCAGCTCGCCAGCCATACGTCCTGTTCTCCGTCGAGCACGGCAACCGATGGCGCATCGGCAATCTGGTCCGCGCTTGCGGCTCGACTGCGCAGATGATCTTCCTCGGAGGGAGGAATGACTCGGGGACCGGCGACTGCCTCCTCGAGGGCGTCGGCGACGGTCTGCTCATGCAGGGGTCTGAGCGAGGGAACATCGGCATAGTGCCGCGCTGCGATCTCGATCGTGTGGCCGACGGCGAACCGTGCCATGTGCCCTTCGGTCTTGAGATACCAGAGCGCCTTGTGAGTTTTGCGGAGCCGGGACAGGCGCAGATACAGCGGTCTGCCCGCGTCATCGGCAATGGCGTGGCGCGTGGTCCATGCATCGATGGTCGAGCGCGGATGGCGAATGCCGTGGACGATCTCACCGGTCTGGTAATAGACCCACAGGCAATCGCTGGAATTATGGGCCCGCGCGCTTGCCGAGAGTGCGATGATGCGCCGGATCAGCCCTCCCGGCGTCGACGAGGCACCGTCTCGCACCCTGATGGTCTTGTGTTCGGCGCCATGTGCGCGAAGCTTGGTGTAAGCGATCTCCACCGTACCGCCCGAGGCGTTGCGCAAACAATCGACGGTCAGCGTTTTGCAGCACTCGAGCTCAAGCCCGGTCTCCAGCGAAAGCAGGACCAGCAGCGGCACGATATCGACGGACGTCAGGTAATGAGCGCTGTGCAGCGTCATGCTGAAATCCGCGTTCCAGAGGCCGCGCTTCCAACGCCTGGCATAGAGTGCCATCCACTCAGGGTCGCGATGCCTGAGGACCCCACGCGCCTCTATCGCGGCGTGCGCCTTGCGGGCAGTTGCCTCGATCTCCCGGATCTCGCCAAAGCATGGGCCAGCCCGCAATCTGGCCTCGATCGCGACCAGATCGATGCGGGCCGCGTCACGGAGCTGGCGGGCAATGAACGGGCTGTAGGCGTCGCGTGGGCGTGGCGGGGCGTAAGGTTGCGAGCTGACGTAGCGAAGCCGCTCACGCAAGCCCGCCTCGATGACATCAGGCTGATCGGAAGCGATCCGGCGAAGCACGGAAACGACCTTGGCGACAAAGGTCGGCGCGTGGCCCCGCGACTTGCCCTGAGCTTCGAGCCACGCTTCGTATCCATCGATGTGGCTGGCTCGCAGGTCGGCCGGCCCGGAGATCCGATCACCAGTCCCGGCAAGATAGGCAAAGAAGCTCGGCAGCTGGGTCATGTATGTCTTGATGGAGGAGCGAACCGCTACGGGCCCGCGTGGAGCGACCAGCATGAACAGACCTCGGGCAAAGGCGAGTGCCAGTCCCCGTGGGTGCAGTCTGGTGAAATCGACAAGAACCTCGCCCCCATACGGCGGGGCGATCGTGAAGCGCAGCGTGCTGATCTGCAGCCATGGGTCGGGCTCGGGCTCTGTGGTCTGGCCCTCGAACCCGACCTTGCGACCTTTACGAGGAGCGGCGGTCATGGCCGGAGATAGCCCGGCACACGCGCAAGCAACTCTTCCACCGCCGCATCGACGGTATCGGCACGAGTGGCAATGTGATCGAGATAGATCGACGTGGTGGCAAGGCTGGAATGGCCGAGCAGGCGTTGCACCTGCTGCAGCGGATCACCGAGCAACTGGCGATAGCCGTCCATGGCGCCTGCCGGTGCAGCAACTTCGCCGAGGCGCCGCTGGATCAGCATCGCCAGCATGTGCACGGCGAACGAATGCCTGAGCTGATGGGGGCTGACGCGAACGGAAATACCGGCATCCGTGCATCGACGGCTCGCCCGGGCAAAGATCGCTTCCCACGAGTTGGGCAGCACCGGTTGCCCGACCTCGGTGAGCCAGAGGACTGCCCCCTCACCTGGCGTGCCATCGTCGGCACAAATCACGAGCCTGGCCCGTTCATCCGGTGTGACGACTTCCATATCCATCATGCCGCCACCCACGAGGTGCAAAGCGGTCGGTGCGGTGGGTGGGCGGTGTATGAAGATCGGGCGGTCGATGGCCTCCCAACCTCGACGTGAGGCGAACTTGGCCACCGCCGATGCGCGCTCGACCGCAATGTATGCATCGAATGCGGGCAGCAGGCGACGCGGTAGCAGCATGGTCCGGCCCCGGTCGCCCTTGGTCAGGGCCGCCGGCAGTTCTACCCGGCGTTGGCGCTCTACACGAACATCGCTGCCGGGAATCTCCGCTGCGAGAAGGAAGGATGCTTCCTCGAGACGCAAACCGGTGGTGACCAGCAGGTCAGCGAACAGCGCGTTGCGTGCACCATTGCGGTCGCGCGCTCCCGGGCGCTCAGCTCCCTCGACGGTCAGGCCGCGCAGGCCGACGTCTCGGAATACATGGTAGGCGGGAAGATCGACGAAGCGCACATCGGACCGGCGCGCAGCCCGCTCATAAGCTTCGTTATGCCCGGCGATGGCAGCGCGCCGACCGCCGTGCGATCTTCGCCAGATCTGCCGATGGGTGAATGGCGTACGCTCGACCAGGCCCTCGCGCTCGGCCCATCGATAGAGCTTGTCCAGCGATGCAACCGCCCGGTTCCACGACGAGGCTGATATCCGGAACTCGGCGTCACTACGCCGGCGTGCCCGATGATACGCACCGACATCATCGGTATCGGCTTGCCAGACGGTCTTGCGGCGAGCCGAACCCAGAAACCGCAACCAAACCAGGACATCGTAGCCGTGTGCCCGCAGCGAGTGGCGCGAACGCGCGCCGTTGAGCGGCAGATCGAGGAAGTAGCGATCGAGATCAGGATCATAGATCGTACCATCGCGCAGGATGATCGGAATGTGGGCGTCCAGTCCATCTGCTTCGCGGCGTTCCTGGATGGAGATCGGTTCTTCTGAAATATCCACAGCTTGCCAGTCCCTCCCCCGGACCCCCTCCCGAATCCAGAACGCACCCATTGCGCGCCTGCGGGACGGTGGTCATCAGGCCGGACTACGCCAGCTTATTGGGAGCGCTTCATCCGGCCTGATGCCCCCCTGCGTCGCGCCCGGACGATACCCTTCAATGAAGCGTCAGGCACGGTGCAGACTGTCCAGATAAGGCAATGAGTTCCTCGGCAGCGTAAGCTGCAGAACCAAATCGATTCTTGAGATTGCGGTCGAGGCGACTGGCATGGCCGGTCCAATGCGAGTTATGCCGATATCGGCATAAGTCGCATAATGCCGCAACCCGGATTATGCCGCAT
>CAZRKS010000148.1:0-6630 GCA_964600315.1 uncultured Steroidobacteraceae bacterium
AGGCGAGCGCGAACAGCATCGGCGGCTCGAAGCTGAGCGAGCCCTTCCACATGGTGGCCGTCCAGTTGAACACCTTCACGCCCGTCGGCACGGCGATCAGCATGGTCGAGAGCATGAAGAACATCTCGCCCGCGAGCGGCATGCCCACCGTGAACATGTGGTGCGCCCAGACGATGAACGACAGGAAGGCGATCGAGGCCGTCGCGTACACCATCGCGTCGTAGCCGAACAGCGGCTTGCGCGAGAACGCCGGGATGATCTCCGAGACGATCCCGAACGCCGGCAGGATCATGATGTAGACCTCGGGGTGCCCGAAGAACCAGAACACGTGCTGGTAGAGCACCGGGTCGCCGCCGCCGGCCGCCGCGAAGAAGGTCGTGTGGAAGAAGTGGTCGGTGAGCAGCATGGTCACCGCGCCCGCGAACACCGGCATCACCGCGATCAGCAGGTACGCCGTGATGAGCCACGTCCACGGGAACAGCGGCATCTTGAGCAGCGTCATGCCCGGCGCGCGCAGGTTCATGATGGTGACGATGATGTTGATCGACCCCATGATCGAGGACGCGCCGGCGAGGTGGATCGCGAAGATCGCGAGCGGCAGCGCGTCGCCGGTCTGCAGCACGAGCGGCGGGTAGAGCGTCCAGCCCGCGGCCGGGCCGCCGCCCGGCATGAACAGCGACAGGATCAGCAGCGAGAACGCCGCGACCAGCAGCCAGAAGCTGAAGTTGTTCATGCGCGGCAGCGCCATGTCGGGCGCGCCGATCTGCAGCGGGATCATCCAGTTGGCGAGGCCGACCGTGGCCGGCATCACCGCGCCGAACACCATGATCAGTGCGTGCACCGTGGTCATGGTGTTGAAGAAGCCCGGGTCGACGAGCTGCATGCCCGGCATGAACAGTTCCGCGCGGATCACCAGCGCCATGGCGCCGCCCGTCAGGAACATGATCAGGCTGAACACCAGGTACATCGTGCCGATGTCCTTGTGATTCGTCGTGAACAGCCAGCGGGTGATGCCCTTCGCGGGACCGTGGTCGTCGTGGTGCCCGTGGCCGGCGTGGGAATGGGTGTGCGCTGCGCTCATCGTCGATTACTCCGCATTGGCGACCCGGAGGGCCGTCCGCCGGTCACTGTCCGTCGTTGCCTGTGCGACCTTCGCCGCCGGTGCGTTCGAAGCCTGCACGGCGGCCTTCTGGCCCTCGAGCCAGCTGTCGAATTCCGCCTGCGGCTTCACCTCCACCACCACGGGCATGAAGCCGTGGTCGCGGCCGCAGAGCTCGACGCACTGGCCGCGGTAGACGCCCGGCTTCTCGGCGACGAACCACAGTTCGTTGATGTAGCCGGGGATCGCGTCTTTCTTGATGGCGAAGTCCGGCACCCACCACGAGTGGATGACGTCGGCCGAGGTCACCAGCACGCGCACCTTCACGCCCTGCGGCACCACGAGCGGGTGGTCCACGTCGAGCAGGTAGTGCGGCACGCTGTACGGATCGACGCCCGAGTCGAGCTGCCGCGCGTCGTTGCTGGTGCGGGCGAGCTTCGAGAAGTACGTCACGCCCTGGCCGACGTACTCGTACTGCCACATCCACTGGTAGCCGGTGACCTTCACGGTCAGCTCGGAGCCGCGGGTGTCATCGATCTTCACCAGCGCGCGCGCGGCCGGGATCGCCATGCTCACCAGGATCGCGACGGGGATGACCGTCCAGATGATCTCGGCCTTGGTGTTGTGGTCGAAGGTCGCCGGCACCGCGCCCTTCGACTTACGGAAGGTCGCGATCGAGTAGATCATGACGCCGAACACCGCGACCGCGATGGCCACGCAGATCCACAGGATCAGCATGTGCAGGCCATAGATCTCGCGGCTGAGCGGCGTGATGCCGACGCGCAGGTTGAGGTCGCCCCAGGCCGCCATGGCCGGGGCAGACCCGAGCAGCAGGGCCGCGCCGGCGGCGAGCGCACGCTTCACCATCTTCATGGGCAGAAAGACTCCCGTACGTTTGACCGGCGGCCTCCCCCGGCCGCACCTGACCCGCGCCGGACGCTCTCAGGGCGCCTGCGCCGGGGACTCACTCGTGTTTCCCACCAGCCGCTGCAGTCTCGTGGCGAGGCTGCGGCGTTCCTCCTCGGTGAGAAACCGCCCGACCTCGCAGGCGCGTCCGTGCGACTCGATCGTGAGCCTGCTCGGATGCGCCGCCGGTTGCGGGTCGCGCAGTTTAACCCTCGCCCAGTGACGAGGAAATACCGCACTTCGGTGCCGGCCGGGTTGTCCATCAGCGAGGTGACCATCGGCGGCGGCCAGCAGCGTAAAGCGCGGAATGTAGCGGCCCGGGCCGGCGCTGGCAACGCGCAAGTCGCAGCCCGGCTTGAATTTTCCGCGGCCTGAGCGGCTCAGGGGCCGGCGGTGAGTGCGGCGCGCAGTCGCGGGCCGTCGAGCCAGGCCGCCGCCGTTGCGGCGCAGGGTGCCGGGAGAGCCGGCACCCGGGCCAGCGCCGGCCCGCCGAGCAGGCGCTCCAGCGTCGCCAGGCTGTCTTCGAGCGGCCCGAATCCGGGTTCGATCTCGTTGCCGATCCAGCCGACGAAGGGGCAGCGCCCGGCCCGCGCCACGGCCTCATACGTGAGGCGGGCGTGGTTCAGGCAGCCGAGCCGGAGGCCGACGACCAGGACGACCCCGAGGCCGAGGTGCTCGGGCAGGTCGCTCAGGAAGCCGTCGGGATGCAGGGGTACCCGCCAGCCGCCGGCGCCTTCGACGATTGCGATCTCGGCCGCCGCGGTCGCGCGGTCGTACCAGCGGACGAGCTCGTCGAGCGGGAGGACGGTGCCGGCGGCCGCCGCCGCGAGGTGCGGCGCGATCGGCGCTTCGAAGCACCAGGGATTGGTCAGCTCATAGGGCAGCGGCACTGAACTCTCGGCCGCGAGCGCCCAGGCGTCCGCATTGCGCAGTCCCTCCGGCCGGCGCTCGGCTCCGCTGGCCAGCGGCTTCAGCCCCACGACCCGGTGACCCTGGGCCGCGAGCACACGCACGAGACCTGCCGCGACCAGTGTCTTGCCGACCCCGGTGTCGGTGCCGGTGACGAAGAAGCCACGCGCGGGTCCGGTCGTGGGCGACATTTTATTAACTAGAAATTAAACACATAAGGTCTTTACTTCAGATCTGACCGGTATTATCAACAATTACCATTAACAGGGGTCGACCGACCGGTGATTCTCAGCGACGGTCGACCGGGCGCCGCCGGCCGATCGAACGGATCGGCACTGTCACCTCGCCCGAGGCTCGCGGCCGTGCCTGGTCGATGGGACCCCAGGCCTGGCCGTACACGACCTCGAAGGTCGCCGGCAGCCGCCCGTCCCTGCGTTGCGTCTCGTAGCCCTCGGCGACGCGCGCCAGCGCGTGCCGGCCGGTGAGGCCACGGGGCCGGCCTGCATTGACGTTGTGTGCCCCGATCGCCTTGAGGTCGCGCATCAGGTCGAGCACCTCCGGATAGGTCAGGACGATGCGCTCGACGTCCATGACTGGCTCGGCCAGGCCGGCGCGCACCATCGCATCGCCGAGGTCGTGCATGTCGATGAAACGGTTGACGTGCACACGGTCGTCGATGGCGGCCCACGCCCGCCGCAACTCGACCAGCGTGTCGGGGCCGAGGGTCGCGAACGTGAGGAGGCCGCCGGGCCGCAGGACCCGGCGGCACTCGGCGAACACCTGGTCGGGGTCGTCGCACCACTGCAGCATCAGGTTGCTGAAGACGAGGTCCACGCTCGCGGCCGGGAACGGCAGGGCGGCGGCATCGGCGCAGACCCGGCGAAAGCGGCGCAGCAGGGTCTGTCGCTTCGCGGCTTCCCGCAGCATCCCCTCGGCGAGATCCACGGCGACGACGCTGCTGCGCGCGTAGCGACGTTTGAGCTCGAGCGTGGCGTGGCCGGTGCCGGCGCCGAGGTCGACGACGACGTTCGGCTCGAGGCGCACGAGGTCGAGGCGCTCCAGCAACTCCTGGCGCACCTTCGCCTGGAGAACAGCGGCCGCGTCGTAGGAGATAGCCGCCCGGCTGAACGATCGGCGCACGTCGCGGTGGCCCAGCGCGAACTCATCTCCGGCACCGGGTGACCGAGTCATGCGCGGATCGCGGCGGCGCGTGACGGCGCGTCGGCGCCGGTGAGGAACTCGCGAATCGCGCGCGCGACCTCGGGGCCGTGCGACAGGAACGGCGCATGGCCGGCGCGTGCGATGCGTCGCAGGCGGGCCGACGGCAGCGCGGCCGCCAGGGCCGCCCCGGCGGCAGCCGGGACGACCCGATCGCCTTCACCCGCGATCACGAGCGTCGGCACGGAGACGTCCGGCAGCACGGCGCGCAGGTCGCTGTCGCGCAGCATCGCGAGGCCGACCGTGAGCGCGCGGACGTCCGGCGCCCGGTCGTCGAGACCCTGGCGCAGCTCGCGCAGGGTGTCGCGGGCGTGGCTGTCGCCCAGCGCCTGCAGGGCGAGGAACATCTCCATCGTGCCGGGCGGATCGAGCGTGCAGCGGCGGACGAAGCTGTCGAAGACCGCTGGAGACATGCCGTGCGGCCAGTCTTGCGCGGCTACGAAGCGCGGTGTCGTCGCGACCAGCACCAGCGCCGAGGCCCGCTTCGGCTCCTGGCGCGCGAGTTCGATCGCGACCAGGCCGCCCAGCGACCAGCCGAGCACGGCCGCTCCTGGCGGCACGTGCGGCATGACCGACCGTGCCAGGTCGGCGAGATCCTCGATGCCGGCGGACCAGGCACTGCGGCCATGACCCGGCAGGTCGACGAAGTGCAGGCGCGCGAACGGCTGCAGTTCCTCGAGCCACGCTCCCCACTGGCCGCCGTGCCTGGCCCAGCCGTGCAGCAGCACGAGGTCCGGGCCGTCGCCGCGGATCCGTACGTGGAGGCTCATACGGATCGCGACTCGCCCGACACGTCGGCCAGCGCCTCGAGCAGTCGGTCGACGTCTCGCGGCGAATGTGCGGCTGAGAACGTGACGCGCAGCCGCGATTGCCCGGCGGGCACGGTCGGCGGCCGGATCGCGGGCACGAAGATGCCGGCCTCGCGGAGCCGCGCACTCGCCTCGAGCGCGGCTTCCTCCGATCCCAGTTCGATGGGCTGGATGGGCGTCGGCGAGGGCCTGAGACGCAGGCCGAGCGCGGGCGCCGCCTCGCGGAAGCGGACCGCGTGCCGCAGCACGGCCTCGCGTCGCCAGGGCTCTTCCTGCGCGACCTGCAACGTCGCCCGAGTCGCCGCCGCGACTGCGGGCGGCAGGGCGGTGGTGTAGATGTAGGTCCGCGCACGCTGGACCAGCGTCTCGATGAGCGCGCGCGAACCGGCGACGAATGCGCCGAAGGTGCCAAGCGCCTTGCCGAGTGTGCCCATGAGCACCGGTACCGCGCCGTCGTCGAGTCCGGCCATCTCGACCGTGCCGCGCCCACCGGAGCCGAGCACGCCGAAGCCGTGCGCGTCGTCGACGATCAGCACCGCGGCGTGCTCACGACAGGCGCCCGCCAGTTCGCGCAGCGGTGCGACGTCCCCGTCCATGCTGAAGACGCCGTCGGTGGCGACGAGCGAGCGGCCACCCGAGCGGCGGGCGAGCGTGGCGCGCAACGCGCCGACGTCGGCGTGGGCATAACGCTCGAAATGCGCGCCGCTCGCGAGGCCGGCATCGAGCAGCGAGGCGTGGTTCAGGCGGTCCTCGAAGACCGCACCGTGGCGGTCGGCCAGGGTCGCGACGATGGCGAGGTTCGCCATGTAGCCGGTCGAGAACACCAAGGCGCGCTCGCGCCCGGTGAATTCCGCGAGCGCCTCCTCGAGCGCATGGTGCTCGCGCGTGTGACCACTCACCAGGTGGGAGGCACCGCTGCCGACGCCCCACTCGCGAGCCGCGTTGACGAAAGTCTCCACGACGCGCGGGTGATCCGCGAGTCCGAGGTAGTCGTTGCTGCAGAAGGCGAGATGTTCGCGGCCGTCGATCTCGAGTCGCGTGCCGTTGACCGTCCGTGCATCGACGACGCGGCGCACCCGTTCGCGCCGCGCGAGCCGCAGCTTCTGCAGACCGTCCTCGAGATCCGCGGCCAGGGCCTGCATGGCGCCGGCCTCCCCTCAGGTCACGGTCAGCGCGGCCGGTGCGGGCTCGGGCTCGAGCCCGAGCCGGGCGAACAGTTCGTCGTCGCGGGAGCGCCCGGGATTCGGCGTCGTGAGCAGGCGCTCGCCGTAGAAGAGGGAGTTGGCGCCGGCCAGGAAGCAGAGTGCCTGGACCGCTTCGCTCATTTCGGTGCGGCCCGCGGAGAGCCGCAGGTACGAGCGCGGCATCAGCAACCGGGCGGTGGCGATGGTGCGCACCAGGTCGAGCGGATCGAGCGGCGGACGCCCGGCGAGCGGCGTGCCTTCGACCTGCACGAGCTGGTTGATCGGCACGCTCTCCGGGTGCTGCGGCAGGGTGGCGAGCGTGACGAGCAGCTGCACGCGATCGAGATCGGACTCGCCCATGCCGAGGATCCCGCCGCAGCAGACGTTGAGGCCCGCGTCGCGCACGGCCGCGAGCGTGTCGAGCCGGTCCTGGTAGCTGCGCGTGGTGACGATCTCGCCGTAGAACGCCTCGGACGTGTCGAGGTTGTGGTTGTAGTAGTCGAGC
>CAZRKS010000149.1:0-6629 GCA_964600315.1 uncultured Steroidobacteraceae bacterium
TCGGCATCGAGCACGCCGACGACCTGATCGAGGACCTTGCGCAGGCGCTGGATGCAGCCTGACGGCTGTGGGCTGTGGGCTATGGGCTGTGGACTGTGGGCTATGGGCCATGGCCAGAGGTTGCGCAGCACCTCCGACCTACAGCCCACAGCCCTTGGCCTACAGCCCTTCGCCCCACAGCCCATAACCCCACGCCCGGACAAAGAGTGACGCGCGGCGGTACCATCCGCCGATGGACAACCACCGCCCGCCGTTCGATCTCGCCCGGGAACTCAGCCCGCGTCGCAACACCACCGCCGCCAGGAGCGTCGACGCACTGGTCGACGAACAGCTTCGGCATTTCTCGATCGACCCGCGCACCGACTACGGGCGCCGGCTCGGCGAACTCGCGTCCCACCTCTACGCGGCGAACGTCGCTGCCCACGAGTTGTGGCAGCTCAGCTTGCGGGAACTCGCGACGCTCGGCCAGCGCGACCGCGTGTCGCGCTTCAACGCCAAGCGCTTCCTCTGCTTCCAGCTCGCGAAGATCCTCGACACGCTGCAGAACCCGCTCAGGAAGTCGTATCAGTCGCTGCTGAACGATCCCGCCCAGTCCGCCGCGAAGGGCCCGTATCCGCTCTTCGACAACGTGACGGCGCTCTTCAGCGCGACGCCGGTGATCACCCGCACCGCCACCTACGTCTACGCCTGCACGGAGTGGGTCGAGGACGCGTTCAAGGGACGCGAGCCGCTGCTCGAGATCTACTCACGGCTGCTGAACCCGACCTCGATCAGCCTCGCCAATCACATCGTCGACCTCGAAGCCGGCCCGCTCGCCGGCGACTACCTCGCGTGGAACTTCAATTCGGGCATGGCGGCCATCGACGCCACGCTCGCCAACCTCGTGGGTTACCGCGACGTCGTGCTCGCGAGCCGCAACGTGTACGGCGGCACCTACCAGCTGCTGCACGACTGGTATGGCAAGCAGAGCAACCTCGACGTCGACGTGCGCTGGTTCGACGGTTTCACGGCACAGGACTTCCGGCAGGCGCTCGAGCGCGCCCAGCGCGACTGTGCCACACGCCTCGCGGACGGCCGCAACATCTACGTGTTCCTCGAGTCGCCGTGCAACCCGCACGGTCACGTCCTCGACGTGCCCGGCATCTGCCGCGCCGCCCACGAGGCCGGGCTCACGGTGATCTGCGACTCGACGGTGGGCACGCCCGTGCTGCAACCGGTGCTGCGGCGGCCGGACCCGGCGGAGCGTCCCGACTTCGTGATCCACTCCTACACCAAGGACCTTGCGGGCTCGGGCACCACGACCGCCGGCGTCTGCATCGGCCGCAACGAGCGCATGTTCATCCCGAAGGGCGAATCGGTCACCGTCGCCGGACCGGACGGACGGCCACGCACGTACGCCTGGGACGAGAGCCTGTTCTGGAACGTCTATTACGTGAAGGGCGCGTTCCTCGATGCCGACAAGGCGTTCGAGGTGATGAACGGCATGCGCACCGTCGAATTGCGCGTGCTCAACAAGGCGATCAACACGCTGGTGCTGGCCCGTGCGCTCGCCGGCCACCCGGCCATCCGCGTGAACTGCTCCGCGGTCGAGGGCAACGAGAACTTCGGACTGCGCGCGCAGCAGATGTTCCTCGGGCTGCCGGCGCCGCTCTTCACCATCGATTTCGAAACACCGGCGGCCCGCGGCCTCGCGCGCGACTCGTTCCAACGCTTCTTCGATTGTCTCGAGCCGGCCTTCGGCCTGCAGGTGACGCTCGGCCAGGTGAACTCGGTCGTGGTCTGCCCGGCGCTGACCAGCCACTCGGAGCTCTCGGCCGAGGCCCTGCGCGAGGCGGGCATCGCGCCGACGACGATCCGCATCTCCGTCGGAGAGGAAGATCCGCGGGCCCTGCTCGCGCACTTCATGCGCGCCGCGGAACTCGCGATCGAGCCCGCGGTCCCGGGTTTCCTCGCCCACTTCCCGGCGCCGGCGGACATCGACCGCCTGTACGAATCCACCTATGTGGACGTGCATCGCCGCTACGCCGCGAGCCGCCCGGGGATGTCCAGGCTGCTCGAGTGAGCCGGCGGTCCGTGGCGGCGTTCAGGCCGGTGCGTGACCGGGGTCCGGACGCAGGGTCCAGAGCAGCCACTGCCCGAGCAACGCCACTCCGAACACCGCGGCGCAGGCGAGAAAGGCGGACTGCAGGGACTCGAGCGTCGGCGGGTGCGAGCCCGCGTGACTCGCGAGCAGCACGAGGATCGGCGTGAAGAGCAGCGCCCGGAGCCACTGTCGAGTGCGGCCCGCGGCGAGCAGGATGAATCCCAGGACGATGAGCAGCGCGCCACGCTCCGCAGCGGCGTCGGCCAGTTCGGTGGCGGCGACCAGCAGCAGCGTCCCGAGCATCGTGCCCATCAGTTGCGCGAGCGACCGGCGCATCGAACCTGTCAAGGCCGGGTGCCCGACGGTCGCCACGGCGAGCGGGATCCACCAGCCGTGCACGACGTCGAGCGCCTGGGCCGCGAGCCATGCGACCAGCACCAGCACGGCGAGCAGGACAGCGAAGCCGAGCGCCGTCTGCCCATGGACCGCGCGCGTGTCGACGACGACGTCCCGCAGGGCAGACAAGGTCAGGACGAAGCCGTAGGAACTGCCGGCGAGCATCGCAAGCGTCGGCGCGACGACGGCGGACCCCGACGCCGGCTCGCTGGCTCCGATCACCGTCGCTGCCAGCACGGCCAGCAGGCCCCGCTGCAGCCCCTGCGAACTCGCCGCGCCGACGACCGCGGCGATGGCAACGATGAGCGCCGCCACGCCGCCCGTGGCCAGCGCCGTGACGGAAGCCGCGGCGTAGGCAACGGGCAGGACGACTGAGAAAGCCGCCACCGGGCGGGCCAGCACGCTCATCCGCACGGCGAGCACGGTGCCGAGCGCGAAATAATGGGCGGGGGCCGAATGGCCCGACAAGTAGAGCGCCGCTGCCGGGCTGAGCAGCAACGCGAGTGTGCCGATGGCTCTCGCAAGCATTTTCTTCTATGCCCCCGTCCTGCCGAGGCTCTGCAAGATCGGGGCCAGATGCCGAGCGGTCTTTTGATTCAACGACTTGGCGTTGCAACCTGCGCTGGGCCGGCATGATATGTAAAAACCGCCGACGGCCCCGCCGTCACCACACCGGGTCGAGAATCGTGTGCTCGACGATTGGACGCCCGAGGTTCAGCACCAGCTGCCAGTCGGATTGGCTGGTCACGGCCAGCGAGAACGTGAGCGGCCCGAGTGGCGTGCGTCCGCCGATGAAGACTGCGCCCGAGAACAGGGAGCCCGCTCCCGGGTAATCGAACTGCCCGTTCATGTCGCCTGCGGTCGCCGTGGCACCGAGGTACAGCGCCTGGCCGAAGAGGTCGCTGATGTCGGCGATCCTGCGCAGGTACGACACGGAACCGACCCAGTAGCCCTGCCCGCGCAGCTCGCCGATGCCGAAGCCCGGAAAGCTGAGCGGCCCGCCGAGCTGGAAGGCGTCGTAGAGCGGTAGTTCACTGTCGAGCGACGAGCCGCCGGCGGCCCTCAGGTGGACGATGTCCGGGCCCCAGGGAATCGCGTAGCTCAGCAGGCCCTCGAGGCGCCGGTAGTTCTGCGCGGCACCGAGCCAGTCGGTGCTCTCGAAGTATCCGAGCCGCGCGAGCAGGCCGGACCGCGACAGGACCGCGGCGTCCCGATCGTCGTAGGTGTAGCGCAGCGCCACGCCGCCGTAGCCCTCCCAGTCGATTTCTTCGAGCGTCGGCAGGGCGACGTCCCGGCTCACCGACTGTCCGCCCGAGCGCAGTCCGGCCCGCAGCTCGGACACGGTGCCGAACACGCGCCCCACGTCGACATGGCCATAGGCCGAATTGAACTGGTAGCTCGCCACCGATTCGCCCTCGGCATAGATGTCCTCGATCGCGCTCTCCGCGCTCAGCCCGGGCTCGACGAACCAATGGTGCGCGACGTCGAGCGGCTGGTAGAGGGCGAGGTTCAATGCCGAGTTCATGCCGATGACGGCGGATCCGTGCACCTCGCCGCCGCGCGAATTGATCCAGGTGCGCAGGAAATCGCCGCCGATCGCAAAGGCGGTGTTGGAGTCCGTGCCCATGTAGAAGCCGACGTCGAAGCGCAGAAAACTGGGGGCGTTCGCCCGCTCCTTCAGGTCCACGACCAGTGTCGGCGACGCGGGATCGCCCGCGAAGGAATAGGTCACCGCGTCGAAGTCGCCGAGCGAATAGACGGCGTTCACGTGCGTCGCGATCGACTTCTCGTTCACCACGTCGCCCGGCTGCAGGCGCAGCGTCTCGCGCACGTAATCGGGGTTGACCCGGTCGAGGCCCTCGAGGCGCACGGCTGCGAGGCGCACCGGACTCGCCTTCGGGCGCGCCACGCCGGCGCGCCAGGCGCGGTAATCCGTTTCCGAGAGCGAGTAGCGCTCGAGCTCGGCCCGGCGGGCGAGCGCGGTGGCTCGACCGAGCGGGATCGCCGCGTCGACCTTGTCGAACGACGCCGACCCGATGTCGCCGACCGGCACCGTGATCAGCACGTCGGCCGGGCCGAGCGTGTCGATCTGCTGTCGCTCGTTCGCCCCGATCAGGATGTCGAGCGTGAGCGCCGCCATCGTGAGCGGCGACTGCATCTCCTGCTCGGTCGGCGTCGGATTGGGAACCGACACGGCGATCACGACGTCGGCACAAGTCTGGCGGGCGATGTCCACCGGCAGGTTGCGGGTGAGCCCGCCGTCGCCGAGCAGTCGACCGTCGAGTTTCACGGGCGCAAAGACGCCCGGCACGGACATGCTCGCCCGCATCGAGCGCGCGAGGTCCCCGCTCGAGAGCACGACCATCTCGCCGCGCTGCATGTCGGTGGCCACCGCACGGAACGGAATCGGCAGCGCATCGAAGTCCTGGATCCCGCGACTGCGCGCGACGAGTTGCTCGATGGTCTGGTCGATGCGCTGCGTCGGGATCAGGCCGGCCGGCGGCGTGACCCGGCCGTCACGCAGGCCGAACTCGAGACTGTTGCTGTAGGTGACCCCGGCGAGCTTGCGGCGCATGGGCTTCGCCACGCGCTCGCCCTGGAAGGCGATGGTGTCCTTCCAGGAAATGCTGCGGACCTCGTCCTCGAGTTCCACCGCACTGGTGCCCGCGGCAAACGTGCCGCCGACCAGCGCGCCCATGCTCGTGCCCGCCACGCAGTCGATCGGGATGCGCAACTCGTCGAGCACTCTCAGCACGCCGACGTGCGCGGCGCCCTTGGCACCGCCGCCGCCGAGCACCAGGCCGATGCGCGGCCGACCCGCGGGCCGCACGTCGGGGGCGGCGGCCCGGACCGAGTTCGCCGGCCCGGGCGGAGGGGCCTCCGCCCGCGCGGCGCCGTTCGTGCCGATCGCACAGGCCGCGATCACGAGAGCGGTCCGGCCGAGCAGGCGGCCCATCGAAACGTGTTTCATCCATTGCCTCCGGCACGCTCGAGCAACGCGAGCGCCTCGACATGATGCGTGAGCGGAAAGAAGTCGTACGGCAGCACGCGCACGACGCGGAAACCCGTCGACTCGAAGGCCTCGAGGTCGCGCGCGAGAGTGCCTCCGCTGCAGGACAGGTATGCCATCCGCACTGGCTTCAACTCCTCGGCCAGCATGCGGGTCACCTCGGACTCGAGACCGGACCGCGGCGGATTGACGTACGCGACGCACGTCCCGCGTCCGGCCGCCCACTCGCGAACCTGGGGCAGGCGCTGCGCGCAGGTGCCGCGCAGCACCGTGGCGCCGGGTGCATTCCGGCCCGCAAACCGGACCGCCTCGCCCGCGAGTTCGACGCCGAGGGCCGGGCTGCCTGCCGCCGTCCACTCGCGGAGCGTGCTGCCGAGCCCGCAGTAGAGATCGAGCACGGCGGTTCCTGGCCCGGGAGCGAGAAACCCGCGCGCCACCTCGCGCGCCCTGGCGTGCAGGTCCGGCAACGCCTGCAGGAAGGCTGTCGGGCCGTGCCACAGTCCCTGCGGATCGCGGGACTCGGGCGACCCCCAGACGAGCCGCCACCCGCTGCGCGCGAACAGGCGCCGCCCTGCGGCCGGATGCAGGTGCAGCCAGAGGCCCTCGATGCCCGCCGCGGCGGCCGCCCGGGCTGCCGACACGAGGACTGCGGCGTCGATCTCACGAGCCTTGACGATCAGCGTGGCCTGCGCACCGGCGACGTGCACGTAGGCCAGCGGCAGGCCGTCCGCTCCGGGAAGGTTCGCCGCGAGCGCGTGGACGAGCGCGCGGACCCGCGGGCTGTGCACCGGACAATCGTGAATCGCGATGAGTTCGTCGCGCCGCACGAGCCCGAAGCGCCAGCCCACCGTTGCCGACCAGCGCGCCGTCAGGGTCACCCGATCGCGATAGCCGAGGCGCGCCGGATCGGGCGGTCCGACGATCGGCTCGAGGCGGTCGCTCCAGCGCGCGAGCACCCTGGACAGGTATCCCGCCTTCTGCGCAAGGCTTGTCTGCGCATCCATGTGTCGATGTCGGCAGCCGTGGCAGGCGGGCTCGCAGCCCGGAGGCAGTGATTGGTGTAGGCTCACGCGACAATGTTGCGACGAGTCCGGGGGAGGCTCAATGCGCAGCGAAGCTGAGGTGCCGCTGCCGACCGGC
>CAZRKS010000150.1:0-6457 GCA_964600315.1 uncultured Steroidobacteraceae bacterium
ACGGTCTCGCCGAGGCCCCACGAGGCGGTGATGAACACCACGTCGCGGAAGCCCGAGTCGGTGTCGAGCGTGAACATCACGCCGCTCGCGCCGAGGTCGCTGCGCACCATGTGCTGGATGCCGGCGGACAGCGCGACCTGCGAGTGCGCGAAGCCCTGGTGCACGCGGTAGGCGATGGCGCGATCGTTGTAGAGCGAGGCGAACACCTCGTGCACGGCGGCGACCACGCTCGCGGCGCCGCGCACGTTGAGCAGCGTCTCCTGCTGGCCGGCGAACGAGGCCTCGGGCAGGTCCTCGGCCGTGGCCGAGGAACGCACGGCCACGGAAACGTCGCTGCCGCCCTCGCACATGGCGCGGTAGCCCTCGACGATCTCGCGCTCGAGCGCGGGCGGGAACGGCGTCGACAGGATCCACTGCCGGATGCGGGCGCCGGTCTCCGCCAGGCGCGCGACGTCGTCGACGTCGAGCGCGTCGAGTTCCGCGTTGATGCGCGCCGCGAGACCTTCGTGCGCGAGGAACTCGCGGTAGGCGTCGGCCGTCGTGGCGAATCCGCCGGGCACCGTGACGTGCAGCGCGGCGAGGTTGGCGATCATCTCGCCGAGCGAGGAGTTCTTGCCGCCGACCGTGGCGACGTCGTGTCGGCCGAGCTCGGCGAAG
Organism: uncultured Steroidobacteraceae bacterium; assembly: GCA_964600315.1. Lineage (GTDB taxonomy): Bacteria > Pseudomonadota > Gammaproteobacteria > Steroidobacterales > Steroidobacteraceae > RPQJ01. The sequence continues at coordinate 658 of CAZRKS010000150.1, forward strand.
GGCAGGGTGTAGCGGCTCACGAGCGGCCTCTTGCTACCGGCATTGGACAGGTGAAAGACTGCGGGAGTGACCCGTGACTGGTGAGTGTCTCGCGCGGATGAACCGAAGAACCGTATTTTTCGTCTCGGACCAGACTGGCGTCACCGCCGAGACGATGGGGCACAGCCTGCTCACGCAGTTCGAGGGCCTCGAGTTCAGACAGGTGACTGTGCCATTTATCTCCACCGTTGACAAGGCGGAGGAGGCAGTGCGCAGGATCAACGCCACGGGCGCCGCCGACGGTGCGCGGCCGGTCGTGTTCAGCACGCTCGTCAAGGATGAATTGCGCACCGTGGTGAAGCGCAGCAACGGGTTGTTCCTCGACTTCTTCGACGCGTTCCTCGCGCCGCTCGAATCCGAGCTGCAGGTCAAGTCCTCGGAGCGCGAGGGACGTGCGCACGGCATCGCCGACCAGCTCGTCTACACGACCCGCATCGACGCCACCAATTTCGCGCTGTCCGCGGACGATGGCAGCGTCGCGGCCGACTACGATCGCGCCGACGTGATCCTGACCGGCGTGTCCCGCTCGGGCAAGACGCCGACCTGCATCTACATGGCCATGCAGTACGGCGTGTTCGCGGCCAATTACCCGCTCACGGACGACGATTTCGAGTCGACGCAGCTGCCGCCGATGCTGAGGAACCATGCGGCCAAGCTCTTCGGTCTCACCATCTCGCCGACCCGTCTGCACCACATCCGCAACGAGCGCCGGCCGGGCAGCCGCTACGCGACGCTGGCGCAGTGCGAATACGAGATCCGCTGCGCGGAGGCGCTGTTCCAGCGCTTCGGCGTGCCGCAGCTCAACACGACCGAGTGCTCGATCGAGGAGATCGCGAGCCGCGTCATCGACCGCATGGGCATCGAGCGCAGGCTGCGCCCGTGAGTGCCGTCGCAGCTGTGGCGCACGTCACGGTTGTGCGAAATCCCTGTGCTATATTCGAGCCATGACCGTGGACTGCCTGTGCGTGACTTCGTGGCGTGCGCGGCCGGTGAGCTTCGTCAGCCTGATGACGCTGTACGAGAGCAATTACCTCCGGCTGCGCGGCCTCGTGGGCGACGTGCGGGCGCTCGCGGGACGGCGCGTCTCTCGGTCGCCGGCGGACTGCGACCTGCACCTCGAAGTGCTCGAGCACAGCCCCTACACCTCCGTGCTGCGCCTCACCTACCTGTTCGAGCAGCCCGAGGGCGAGTCCGCGGAGCCCGACCTCGAGGTCCGCGTCTATCACGATGCGCGCCTCGCCGAGGCGAGCCGCTGTGCGCGCTGGGTCCGGCACCCGGCGCTCGAGTCGATTCGCGCCGGGCTGTCGAGCTCGCTCGGCGAGCGCTGGCGCCGCAACATGCTGCTGAACAAGTGGCTCGACTACTGCGTCGATCGCGGCCATCGCTTCGACGGCGCGTCCACCGAGGTGCACGAAGCGCGGCATGTCCCTGCGTGACGAGTTGCACCGCGTCGTCCAGCGCCTCGCCGGCCGCAGCCCGTCGGCGGAGGAGGAGCGGCTCGTCGCTCTGTTCCGCAACCGCGCGGAGCTCAAGAAGGAACTCGGCACCCTCGACGACGAACGCCATCGCCTGCTCGACCGCCTGAAGCTCCAGGAAGGCGCGACGATGCGCGTCGAGGAGCAGTTCGCGACGCTCGAGGAGTACCTCGGCCGGCCCACGGAAGGATTCAAGAACCTCGCCTATTTCCAGCTGAAGGGCTTGTGGCGCTCGGCGTCGCGGCGCCTCGGGAAGTTCGCCCGCGAACTCGAGCGCCAGCAGAAGGACCGTGAGCGCCGCCAGCAGCTCGCCGACTTCGATCGCCAGAAGCGCGCGCGCCTCGCGGACGTGGACCGCGAACTCGTCGAGGCCCGCGTGCTCGCCGACCAGTTGCAGGCGGAGCAGAAGCTCGCGCAGCAGCGGATGAACGAGTTGCGCGGCTTCTGGAACTACTTCCGGCGCCGCAATCTCGCCGAGGAACTCGCGACCCGCGCGGTCCGGCTCGAGGCGGCGCAGACGGGCGTCACGGACCTCGGCGATGCCCGCCACGCCATCGACTCCGAGGCGCCGCCGGCGTTCGAGGAGCTCAGTCTCGAAGGTCGCCGCGCCGTGAACCTCGCGATCATCGCCTGCGCCGAGTCGCTGGCCGAGCGGCTCGGGAATGACGGACTCGCGGACCTCGCGCGCCAGACGACGTTGCGGCGCGTCTACGAATCGGGCTTTGGCGACCGCGAGCAGTGTCTCGCGCTCATGGACCGCGTGGCGCGTGCGCTCGCCGACCTCGAGCAGCACGCGGACGACCTCGTCGACGTCAAGGCGCGGACGGATCGACTGCGGCGCACCGCGGTCTATCGCGGGGAGAACGACGCGATCCCCGCGCAGGACAGCGTGCGGCCGCCGGATGCGGGTCCGGGCGGGCCGCCGCGGGCCAACATCCTGCTCGAGGAATACTTCGACATCTACGCCGTGCTGCTGCGCTGAGCGGCGACGGGCTGCGCGGCGCCGGAGTCGGTCTCGGCGGCCGGCTTCGCGAACACGCGTCGACGCCACGCATTCAGGTCGTCGAACCACACGTAGAACATCGGCACGATCAGCAGCGACACGGCGGCTGAGAACGCGAGCCCGCCCATGATGGCGCGCGCCATCGGGAAGTAGGCGGGACCCTGGCCGCTGCCGCCGACCTGCGTGTCGGTGATTGCGAGCGGCAGCAGTCCCAGGAGCGTGGTGAGCGTGGTCATCAGGATGGGCCGCAGGCGGTCGCGGCCGGCCTGCAGGATGGCCTCGTGGCGCGGCAGCCCTGCGGCCCGCAGGTCGATGACGTGCGCGATGAGCACGATGCCGATGTTGACCACCACCCCGATCAGCACCATGAAGCCGATCATCGCCATCATCGTGATCGTGGTGCCGGTGAGCGCGAGGAACCAGATCGAGCCCACGATCGCAAACAGGATCGAGGTGATGATCGAGAGCGGGTAGAGCGCGGATTCGAACAGCGAGGCCATCACGAGAAAGATCAGCACGACGGCGAGGATCATGTTCTGCGCCATGATCTGCATCGCCTTGTCGTTCTCCTCGAGGCCGCGCCCGAACTGCCAGGAATAGCCCGGCGGCAGCGGATACGCCTTCATGATCGGCTCGACTCGCTTGCGGGCCTCGTCCATGGTCGTGCCCTTGGCGAGGTTGGCGTTGATGATCACGGTGGTGAGCCGGTTGAGGCGCTTGATCTCGCGGTCGCTCGGCTGCACGACGAAGTCGGCCACCGCGCCGAGCTCCGTGCGGCCGCCGTCCGGCAGCATCACCGGGACCTTGGCGAGGTCGTCGACGGACTGCCGGTCCGACTCACGGAAGGCGAGGCGCATCGTGAGCTCACGGTCGGTCGTGCGCAGCTCCGGCAGCTTGTCGCCGCGCATCGCGCCCGCGACGGTCATGGCGATCTCCGCCGTCGTGAGGCCGAGCTGCGACGCCCGGTCGCGGTTCACGACGACCTGCACCTCCTGCTCGCCGGTGCCTGCCTCGGAACGCACCGCCTCGAGGCCGGGGACGGAGGAGAGCCGGTGGGCCACTTCGCGCGAGATGTCCGCGAGGCGCTCCGTCGATTCGCCGGAGAGCTGCAGGCTGAAGGACGTCGAGCCGGTCGCGGCGTCGTCGAACTGGAAGCTCGGCTTGCCGATGATGATCTCGGGCATGTCCTTCAGCACGCGCTGCATGACCTCGGCCGCGGGCACCCTGGCCTCGTCCTTGGGCCGCAGGTACATGCGCGTGTGCGCCTGGTCGCTCAACCACACGGAGTAATACGTCTCGAGGTCGAAGCGCTCCTTGTTGGCCGCGAGGTAGGCCTCGACCCGGCGCACGGCCTGCTCCACCTCCTGCATCGGGTAGGAGCCCTCGAGGTGGAACTCGAGGAACAGCGTGCGGCTCGCTTCCTGCGGGAACGGGTCGACCTTGGCGAGCTTGAGCATGAAGAGCGGCACGGGCGAGACCAGGATCAGCACCGTGAACAGCGCCATCAGCTTCGGATGGCCGAGCGCCCAGTCGAGCGAGCGCACGTAGCGCGACTGCAGCCGGCCGAACCAGGAACCGGTCGCGACCGGGGGTGGCGGGGACATGCGCGCCGCGAGCATCGGGATCAGCGTCTGCGCGACGACCAGCGAGGCGAGCATGGCGATCACGATCGGCACGGCGACGTGCACCAGGAAGATCGACATCTCGTTCTTCTCGCCGAACACCAGCGGCAGAAACACGATCGCGGTCGACACCGTGCCGGCGAGCGTCGCGACGCCGACTTCGCGCACGCCGTCGAGCGTGGCCTGGAGCGGCTGCCCGGGCGTGAGCTGCCGGTGGCGGAAAATGCTCTCCGTGATCACCACCGAGTTGTCGACCAGCATGCCGATGGCGAGCAGCATGCCCATCATCGTCAAGACGTTGAGCGTGAGCCCGAGGAAATACATCGCGCCGAGCGTCACCAGCAGCGAAGCCGGCACGGCGAGACTCACGATCAGCGTGGTCGGCAGGTGGCGCAGGAAGAAGAGCAGCATGAAGAAGCTCAGCACCGCGCCGATCATGCCCGCGTTGCGCAGTTCGCGCAGCGACTGGCGGATGTCGTCGGCCTGGTTCTCGACCACCAGGATCTGCACGCCCTGCAGGTTGGGGTTCTCGCGCGCCTCGTTCACCGCGGCGATGACCCGATCGGCGACGTCGACGACGTTGGCCTGCGTGCTCTTGTAGACGTCGATGCCGACCGCCGGGCGTCCGTCCATGCGCCGGCCGATCGCCAGCTCCGGGGCGACGAGCTCGACCTGCGCGATGTCCCCGACGCGCACACCGGGAGCCACGATCAGGTCGCGCACGTCCTGGATGCTGCGGAACTCGCCGACCGGCCGCACCTGGAACCGCGCGCCGTTCTCGGTGATCTGCCCCGCGCTCACCGAGAAGTTGCTGTCCTCGAGCAGTGTGCGCAGGCGGCGCACGTCGATGCCATGGGCGGCGAGGCGGTTCGGGTCCACGAGCACGCGCACCTCGCGTGGCTCCACGCCCTCGAGCTCGACGCGCGCGACGCCAGCGACGCGCTGGATCGGGCGCTGCAGGTACTTCTCCAGCATCTCGTACTGGTTGGTGAGGTCGTGGTCCGCCGAGATGCGGATGATCACCATCGGCTGGTCGGACGGACTGAAGGCGAACATGAGCATCCGGTCCGCGCCGGCGGGAAGCTGTCCGCGGATCGAATCGAGCTTGGTGCGCACGTCGAACGAAGCGGCGTCGACGTCGCGATCCCAGCTGAACAGGATCTGGAACTCGGCCTTGTCCGACTGCGCCGAGGCGCGGATTTCCTCGATGCCCGACAGCGTCGCGAGCGCCTCCTCGACCGGGCGCACCACGAGTTCCTCCATCTCCTCGGGCGTCGAGCCGGGGTAGGGGATCACCACCATCATGCCGGGGAAGGTGACGTCCGGCATGGCCTCGAGCCGCAGCAGCCGGCCCGAGATGAGACCGACGGCGAGCACGGCGAGCGCGATCATCACCGTGGTGACGGGACGCTCGAGCGCGAGACGCGTGTGGCGCATGACGGGACCTCAGCCGGCGGCGGGCTCGGCGGCCGCGGCGGCGTGACCGGCGGGCGGGGACTGTGTCGCATACTGCTTGCGGTCGAGCACGGCGTAGACCACCGGGATGACGAGCAGCGTGAGGAAGGTCGTGAGCAGCACGCCGCCGATCACCGTGATCGCCATCGGCGCGCGCACCTCGGCGCCCTCGCCGAGGCCGAGCGCCATCGGCAGCAGGCCCAGGA
>CAZRKS010000151.1:0-6456 GCA_964600315.1 uncultured Steroidobacteraceae bacterium
TTCGACAGCGTCGCCGGCATCGAGATCGAGAACAGCCGGCACGCGATCGTCGAGAGCAACTACGTGCACGGCAACACGGGCGGCTTGCTGGCGTTCGTCACGCCCGGGCTGCCGATCAAGACCACGCAGGACGTGATCTTCCGCAACAACTTCGTGGTGGGGAACAACCACCCGAACTTCGGCGCGCCGGGTTCCACGGTCGCCGGCATCCCGGCCGGGACGGGCATGCTCATCATGGCCGCGGACGACGTCGTGATCGAAGGCAACATCGTCACCGACCACAAGACCGCGGGCCTGATCATCACCGATCACGGCCACGCGGCCAACATCACGGCGGACCCGGAGTCCGACCCGAACTCGGACCGGGTCGCGATCCTCGACAACGTGATGATGAAGAACGGCTACGACACGATCACCGACGTGAAGGCGCTGATGCTGGCGGAGGGCAAGCGCGGCGACGCGGACATCGTGCGGGTCGGGCCGAGCCCGGGCAGCTGCATCATCAATCGCCACCAGTACGTCACGGCCGGCGTCGGCGACTTCGCGGAGTGCACGTTCACCAACACCGAAGCGACGGTCACCTACCTGCTGCCGCCGGTGCCGCCGCGCGTCATCAAGCCCGGCGAGCGCGGCAAGGTCGCCTACCTCGGCATCTGCAGCGGCTGCCACATCTACAACGGCCGCCTGATCGGACCGCCGGTGCAGGTCATCCAGGCGCTCTATCTCGACAATCCCCAGGGCATCGCCGACTACATCGCGAAACCCGTCAAGAAGCGCGAGGACTATCCGGAGATGCCGCCGCAGGACTACCTGGATCCGGAGACCCGGCTCGCCGTCGCGAAGTACATGCTCGAGGTGAAGAACTGACGCGAGCCGGTCAGCGTTCGAAGCGGTAGCCGAAGGCTTCGATCTCGCGCGCGCAGGCGCCGGCGACGAAGTCCCGGCCCCAGGCCGAGTAGACCTCCTGGTACGGGCGCCGGTCCTTGCGGTGCTGGCCCTTGGAGCGCGGCAGGTCGAGCGGTGCGGGCAGGTCGAGGCGCTGAACCAGGCCTTCGAGCTCCGCGCCGAGCCGCTCGTAGAGCATCACCTGGTCGACGGCAATCCGGCCGTCGATCGCGTAGGTGTCGAAGTTCGAGAGCTTGCCATCGCGCTGCAGCGCGCGCAGGAACTCGTCGAAGTCCGGCAGGCGCTTCGCGTTGCGGTTTTCCCAGTAGTAGGCCGAGATGGCGCGGTCCCAGGGGTTGCGCTCGAAGCAGAACTTGAAGTGCGAGGCCCACACTTCCTCGCCGACCTGCGCGCGAACCTCGCGCGCCGGCATGTGGTTGTAGTAGAGCGCGATCTCCTTGCCGCGCACGCTGTGGCGAAACCAGTCGGCGACCGACCACCGGTCACGAGGAAGCAGGTGGTTCACGGCGCCCTGGTAGCCGAGTTCGGCCCGCAGCTTCTCGTCGCGCGGCCCGACCCGGGTCACGATGTCGCCCGGTCCGCAGTACCGCGACAGCGCCACCTCGATGCTCGTGCCTGCCGTCTTCTTGGTCTTGAGGAAGATGAACCGGTGGCCGTGGTTGACGATCATCCGCGCACTCCGCAGGCCGCCGGCGCCGGCATGCTTCTCAAGCCTGTGTCGAAAGTATAGCTTCTACGCTCCCGCCGCCGCTCGACCCGACCCGACTTGGCCGATACCGCAATCCTGCCGTTCGAACGCCTCGGCGATCACCTCGTGATCGAACACGGCCGCGTCCGCGCGGGCGCCACGACGCTCTACTCGATCGTGCTGAACGAACGGTTCTTCCTCGAGCCCTTGTTCTCACACTACCGCGGGCTCGGCGTCGGGCAGTTCCTGGTGCTGGACGACGGGTCCACGGACGGATCGCGTGAATTTATCGCGGCGCAGCCCGACTGCGTGCTGCTCACCTCGTCGCTGCGCTACGGCACGGAGATCCGCGTGCGCATGCCAGACGGCGAAATCGTCGCTGAGCGCGCCGGGATCCTCTTCAAGCGCGTCATCCCGGAGCGGTTCTGCCGCGGTGAGTATGCGATCTACGCGGATGCCGACGAGTTCATGATCCTGCCGCCGCAGGCTCCCGACTTCGCGACCCTGCTGCCGCAGCTCGCCGGGCGGGGCATCGACGCGGTCGCGGCCTCGCTGGTCGAGTTCTACCCGGCGACGCTCGCCGAGCTGCGCGGTTCGCCGGCGCCGCGCACTTTCGACGAGATCCTCGCGCTGTACCCGTACTTCGATGCCGTGCCGCTGGTCCGCTTCCGCAGCGGCAAGGGGCCGAAGAAGATCAACGAGAGCGCCTCGGCACGGCTCTTCGCGCGCCACGGCATCCATCGTCCGCGGCCGCCGTCCGCGCTGCTGCCCGGATGGATCAACCGCCGCCTGCCGCCGCTGCCGGGGCGGTCGGCGACCCTGAAGACGCCGATCGTGCGCTGGCGCGACGGCGTCTGGCTCGCGGAGACGCACCGCTCGAACGTGCGGCCGACGAGCGAAGTGCTCGTCACGCTCGCGCATTTCAAGTTCACTCACGCCTGGGCGCAGAAGATCGAGGAGGCCCTGCGCCTGCGTTCGTTTGCCGGCAAGAGCGAGAAATACGAGGGCTACGCCCGGCTGCTGCAGAGCATGGCCAAAGGAGACGGCAGTTTCCTCGGGCCGGACTCGCGCCGCTACACGGGTCCGCACGACCTGGAGCAGGCCGGGCTCCTCGCCTGGAGCCTGGCCTGATCCGGTCCGGCGCGGGTCAGTCGGCCCGCGTCACTCCGCTTCCTCCTGCGGCTTGAACGCCGACACGAGTTCCTGCTGCCGGCGCGCGGGCACCGGGTCGTAGTGGCTCAGGTCCATGGTGTAGGAGCCTTCGCCGCCGGTGATCGCCTTGAGCCTCGAAAGGTAGTCCTGCAGCTCGGCGAGCGGCACCAGCGCCGAGATCTGCGCCCGCCCGCCGGGCAGCGTGTCCTGTCCGCTGATGCGCGCGCGCCGCGTCGACAGGTCGCTCGTCACGTCGCCGATCGAGCCGGCCGGCGTGCTGATCTCGACCCTGACGATCGGCTCGAGCACGATCGGACCCGCTTCCTTGATGGCGCTGACGAAGGCCTTCTTGCCCGCGGCCACGAAGGCGACTTCCTTCGAGTCCACCGCGTGGTGCTTGCCGTCGTAGACGCTCACGCGCACGTCCTGCAGCTCGAAGCCCGCGATGGCGCCGTCGACGAGCACCTGCCGCACGCCCTTCTCGACGGCCGGGATGAACTGGCCGGGGATCGCGCCGCCGACCACGTCGTCCACGAACTCGAAACCCGAGCCGCGCGGCAGCGGCTCGACGCGCAGGTACACCTCGCCGAACTGCCCGGCGCCGCCCGTCTGCTTCTTGTGACGATGGTGGCCCTCGGCCGGCCGCGTGATCGTCTCGCGGTAGGGCACGCTCGGCGGACTCGTCTTGACCGCCACGCCGTAGCGCTCGGTCATCCGCTGCAGCATGACGCGCAGGTGCAGGTCGCCGAGGCCGTAGAGCACGGTCTCGTTCTGCGCCGTGTGGTGCTCGACGCGCACGCAGGGATCCTCCGCCACGAGCCGGTGCAGCGACTCGGAGAGCTTCTGCTCTTCGCCGCGCTTCTCGGCGCGGATCGCGATGCCGAGCATCGGCGGCGGGAAGGTCACGGACTTCAAGTGATGGTGATCCTCGTCGTGCGAATCGTGCAGCACGGCATCGAAGTGCAGCTCGTCGATCTTCGGCACGGCGCAGATGTCGCCCGCGACCACCTGCGGCACCTCCACGTGCTCCTTGCCCTGCAGCTGGTAGAGGTGCGCGACCTTGATCGGCTTGCGCGCGTCGCCCACGAAGAGCTGCGCGCCGGCCCGGACCGTCCCCTGGTGCACGCGGAAGATGCCGAGCTTGCCGACGAACGGATCGATGGTGACCTTGAAGACGTGGGCGATGACGTGTTTCGCCGCATCCGGCTCGACCGCGACGCGCACGGCGGCAGCCCCCTCGCCCTTGAGGAACGGCGGCGGGTTGCCCTCGGCCGGGTTCGGCGCGAGCTTGAGCAGCACCTGCAGGAGTTCCGCCACGCCGGCGCCGGTCTCGGCGGAGCAGAAGCAGACCGGCACGAGGTGGTCCTCGCGCAGGGCCTGCTCGAACGGATCGTGCAGCTGCTCGGGCGAGATCTCTTCGCCCTGCTCGAGGTAGAGCGCCATGAGCTTCTCGTCCACCTCGACGACCTGGTCGATGATCTGCGTGTGCGCCGCCTCGACGCTCGAGAAGTCCGCCGGCTTGCCGCGCGGCTGGAAGAAGCAGTCGACCACCGACTGCCCGCCGTCCGCGGGCAGGTTGAGGGGCAGGCAGGCCTTGCCGAAGACCTCGCGGATCTCCTCGAGCACTTCCTCGGTGCGCGCCTCGCGGCTGTCGATCTTGTTCACGACGATCAGCCGGCACAGGCCGCGCGCCTTCGCGAAATCCATCATGCGCTGGGTCATCGGCTCGATGCCGTTCACCGCGCTCACCACGATCACCGCGGTCTCGACGGCCTCGAGCGCGACCAGGGTGCGGCCGAGGAAGTCCGGGTACCCCGGGGTGTCGATCATGTTCACGCGCTTGCCCTGGGTCTCGAAGCCGCAGATGGCCGCGTCGAGCGAGTGGAGCAGGGCCTTTTCCTGGGGGTCGAAATCGCAAACGGTCGTGCCGCGGGCGAGGGAGCCCTTCGCCTTGATCGCACCGGACTGCGCGAGCAAGGCCTCGGCCAGCAGCGTCTTGCCCGCGCCTGCTTGGCCCACGAGAGCGATGTTGCGGATGTCAGCGGTCGAATAGGGCATCGGATGCCTCCGTCTCTCTACTAATACTGTGTCTCGCAAGCATACCTGTGCACCGGGACGGATCCAGAGGCGTTTGCCGGGATTGGCTTGCCGGCCGGTTCGCGGTAGAAAGCCGGTACTCGCGGCGGCCAGCGGGCCGTCCTTCCAGGGGACTCAAGGGATGACCACGGGCAAACGAGCCCTGATCGTGGACGATTCGCGCTCGGCCCGGGTGATCCTGAGCCGCATGCTCGAACAGCACGGGATGGCAGTCGACACCGCCGAATCGGCGGAACAGGCGCTCGACTACCTGCAGCAGCAGCGGCCGGACGTGATCTTCATGGATCACCTGATGCCGGGCATGGACGGCTTCCAGGCGGTCCAGGCGATCAAGAGCGACGCGCAGACCGCGACCATCCCGCTCATGATGTACACGTCGCAGGAAGGCGAGTTGTACGTGAGCCAGGCGCGGGCGCTCGGCGCGGTGGGCGTCCTGCCCAAGACCGTGCGTCCGGTGGACGTTTCGCGGGTCCTCTACCAGCTGCACCTCCTGCCCGAGCGCCGCCAGCAGCGCTCGGCGCTCTTCGACCGGGCCTCGGCACTGATGGCGGACGGCTCGGCGCCGGCCGCGCTCGCGGCGGCGGCTGCGGCGGCCACGGGAGGCGCCGAGACGCCCGCCGAGCACATTGCCACCGGCACCTGGGCGGCCCAGCCCCTCGCCCTGTCCGAGCTGCAGGCGAGCCTGCGCCAGTCCGTGCAGCAGCTCTTCAAGGACCAGTTCGCCGAGCAGCGGCGATTTCTCCTCGCGACGTTCGAGGCTTTCGCCCGGCGCCTCGGGACCGAGATCAAGGAACACACGCCGAAGGCCCCGGTCGCGCCGGTGGCGGAACCGCTGCCGATCGAGCCGCCGCCCCGACCGCTCTGGCCGGTCGCGCTCACGGCGCTGCTCGCGGCCGTGCCGGCGCTCGTGCTCGGTGCGCTCTACTGGTCTGCACGCGCGGACAACCGGCAGGTCGCGCGGCAGTTGACCGAGCTGCAGGCGAGAGTCGAGAAGCTTGCGCAGGCGTCGGCCGCGGCCGCCGAGGCGGCGACGGCTGCGGCCGCGGCGCGGGACGCCTTCCCGCCGCTGCCGGTCGGTCCCGAGGGGGCGCCGGTTCCTCTGGGCGCCGGGCCGCGGCCCGCCGCGGGTGCCCCGGCGGGACCCGGGCCGATGGCATCACCGGTCGTCATCGAGTACGTCCCGTTCGGCGAGGCGCCGTTCGCCGGCACACGGCTCGACCGGCTGCGCCAGATCACGATGCCGCTGGAAGCGCAGGGGTTCAAAGGGCGGATCGTCGCGGAGGCGTACGTCGGCGACTTCTGCCTGGCCGGCAATCCGACCGCCGGGTTCACGGTCGCCGATCCCGTCCTCCCGTACCAGAAGTGCGAGTTCGTCGGCAATCCGTTCGACGACGCGCTGTCGCCGGCCCAGCGCCAGTCGGTGGATTTCGCCAACTTCGTCGCCACGCTGCGCCAGCGCTCGGCGGGCGGCATCGTCGTCGAGACCGTCAGCGCCGGGCGGCGCAGCCCCGTTGAGTACCCGGAGCAGTCCGAGAGCGTCACGGCGGGCGCGTGGAACACCGTCGCCGCGCAGAACAATCGCGTCGAGTTCCGGGTCGTCGCTGCCGACTGAC
>CAZRKS010000152.1:0-6425 GCA_964600315.1 uncultured Steroidobacteraceae bacterium
ATCCTGATCGGCGAGATCCGCGACCGCGAGTCGATGGAGTACGCGATCACGTTCGCCGGCACGGGGCATCTCTGCCTCGCGACCCTGCACGCGAACAACGCGGCCGAGACGCTCGACCGCATCATCAACATGTTCCCGCGCGACCAGCACTCGCAGATCTTCCTCGACCTGTCGCAGTACCTGAAGGCGATCCTGTCGCAGCGCCTGGTGATGGGCAAGGACGGCAAGCGCTGCGCGGCGATCGAGGTGCTGCTCAACACCCCGCACGTGCAGGAACTGGTGAAGAAGGGCGACGTGATGGGCGTCAAGGAAGCGCTGATCCGCAGCGGCGAGAAGGGCATGCAGAGCTTCGACGTGGCGCTCTATCAGCTCTACCTCGACGGCAAGATCACGCTCGAGGAGGCGATCGCCAACGCCGACTCGCGCACGAACCTCGAGGCGAAGATCAACTTCGGCTGACGAGCGTCGGAGCGGGGCCTGCGGAGCAGGCGGCGATCAGACGTCCTTCACGGCGTCGGTCGCCACCCACCCGCCGTCGACCCCTCCGGGCAGCATCTGCCCCACGTCCTCGCCGACCTCGGCCTCGATCAGCCGGTTGAGCTTGTCGTTCATGGCGAGCAGGAGTTCGCCGTGCCTGGCGCGGTCCACGGCGAGGTTCGCGACTTCGCTCGGGTCCTGCGCCAGGTCGAAGAGCTCGACGTCGTTCAGCTCGAACAGGGATTCGAGCGACGTCGGCCGGTGGTGCTGTCGCGGCGAGAAGTAGCGCGCGAACTGGTAGCGGCCGTCGAACACGCTGCGGATCGCCCCGCGCTTGCCGAGGTCCGGCCGCAGCGAGCCGTCCTTGGCCGCCGCCTGCACCCTCGCCTTGCCGTCGGGCTGCGCCATCATCGCCACCGCCCTGGCCATGAAGTCGCCGTCGAGGTACGCGAACATGTTGTAGGCGTAGAGCGCGCCGTCGCGCACCGCGTTCGGAGCCGCCTGCTCCGGCGCCGCGAGCAAGCCGGAAAAATCCTTCCCGGGCAGGCTCCGCGTCAGGGCTGCCTTGCGGCCGGCGTCGGCGCCGCTGAAGCCCACGAGCGTGGGTGCGATGTCGAGGTGAGTCGTCACCGCCTTGCAGCGCCTGCCGCCCGGGTAGGCGGGATGCACGACGATCAGCGGGACGTGGTTCTGCTCCCGATAGGAGGTGGCGCCCTTGCCGTGCAGGCGGTGCGCGCCGTCCAGGTCGCCGTGGTCGGCGGTGAGCACGACGATGGTGTTTGCGGCCAGGCCGAGCGCGTCGAGCTCGTCGAGCAGCGTCAGGAGGTTGCGGTCCGCGTCGCGCAGGCAATTCAGGTAGTAGTCGTGTCGCCGCCGCCAGCGCCATTCGTCGGCCTCGGCGATGTGGCCGACCAGGCCGTCGTGGGATCGGAGGTAGTCGGCGTGCGCCGCCGGCCGGCCGGGCGCATCGAGCGGCTGCCGGAAGGTCGCCGGCAGGTCGAACGGCCACTGCTGCGCATAGAGCGGGTCGGCCGGCTCGGCGCGGATGTGGCCGAGCAGGTTCCTCGCCTGCGACACCTCGCCGGGCCGGTCGGTGTTCAGGAACATGATGTCGTGAGGATTGACGAGGTTCACCGCCAGGAACCACGGCTTGCCTTCCGCCGCCAGATCCTTGCCGCGGCCGCGCAGCCAGCTCACGCTCATCGCGGTCGTGATGGGGTCGTGCAGGTAGCCGCCGCGGTCGTGCGCGATGATGTCGCCGACGCCGAGGTAGTCGCTGAAGCCGTATGCCTCCATCTCCTGGGTGAAGATCTTGGTCGGCGAGCCGAGCTCGTTGACCGTCTCGAACTCCTTGGTCAGGTGCCACTTGCCCTTGTACGCGGTGTAATACCCGGCGTCCCGCAGCAGGTGGCCGACCGTCGGGATCTCGGTCGACATGCTGCTGATCCAGGGGAAGTTCGTGTTGTCGAACATCTTCGTGTGCTGGATGTGGCGGCCGGTGTACAGCACCGAGCGCGACGATGTGCACACGCACGAGTTGACGCGGTGGTTCTCGAAGACGACGCCCCGGCTCGCGAGACGCTCGTGCGCGGGCAGCCGGTAGTCGCGCGGCAGCTCTCCGGGGCGGAAGTAGCGTTCCTGGTCGGTCAGCACGAACAGGATGTTGTAGCGGCCGGGCGCCGCCTGGGTCTGCGCCGCCGATGCCGCCCGGGCCGCCGCCTCGGCGCCGAGCGCGACCGTGACGCCGCCCGCCACGGCGAGCTTCAGCAGTTCGCGGCGGCCCTCGTCGATTTCACCTTCTCGCGTCTTTGCCACGTGCATCGGTCCTCTTTCTATGCCGCCGGCGGAAACACCGCATTCGCCTCGAACACCGGCCCGTCGACGCAGACGCGCTTCATCGCGAGTCCGGACTCGGTGACGACGGGCACGGCGCAGCCTGCGCAGCCGCCGACCGCGCAGGCCATGAACTCCTCGAGCGACACCTGGCACGGCACGTTGAAGCGGCGCGCGACCTTGGCCGCCGACTGCAGCATCGGCGTCGGCCCGCAGGCGAACATTTCGACCTCCGCGAGCGCCTCCGCATCGAGCGAGCCGAGCCACACGGCCGCGAGCTCGGTCACGTAGCCGTCGAAGCAGCCGGGATATCCTGCCAGCGTGGCGAGCCGGCTCGGCACGCCCCAGCGGTCGAGCAGCGGCATGCACGCGATCGCTTCGGCCGGCAGGCCCGGGACCACGATGGTCGACGGCCGCGCTGCGAACGGAAACGGGATCTCCGATCCCATCAGCACGAGCGGTCGCCAGCGCGCCTCCGGGCGGGCCGTCAGCGACTCGGCCAGGAACACCATCGGCGGAATGCCGACCCCGCCGCCCACGAGCAGCGTGCGCGGCCGTGAGGTCGACGGCGTGAAGCCGCGGCCGATCGGTCCCATGACCGAGAGCGGCGTCCCCGCCGGTTGCTGCGACAGAGCCTCGAGGCCCGGTCCCACGACCTTGTAGAGGATTTCGATCCAGCCGGCCGTCGCGTCGGTCCGCATGATCGAGAGCGGCCGCCGCATCGGAATCTGCGCGTCGCAGGACAGGTGCACGAAGCTTCCCGGCGTGGCGGCCGCCGCACAGCGCGGCGCGCGCAGCCGGATCACGAACTGGCGTCCCGGGAATTCCTGGCTCGCGAGCAGCTCCGCGTCCTCGACGAAGATCGTGCCGCGCGGCGGCCGGTCGCTCATACCGCCCTCCGGCCGGCCTCGACGTTGCGCGCCTGCACGTTGCGCACGATGGTCGCGAGCACCGCCATGCGCACGGCCACGCCATTGCGGACCTGCTCGCGGATCACCGACTGCGGGCCATCGGCGACCTCGTTCGCGATCTCGACGCCGCGGTTCATCGGGCCCGGATGCATCACGATTGCGTCCGGCTGCGCGAGCCGGAGGTTCTCGGGCGTGACGCCCCACTCGCGGTTGAAGGCGTCGGCGTCGAGCGCGGCGGCCTCCGGCATGCGCTCGCGCTGGATGCGGAGCGCCATCACCACGTCCGCGCCGCGGATGCCGTCGCCGAGGCCGTCGAACCGTCGCGCGCCGGCGAGCTCGTCGGCCGCGGGCAGGAGGCCCGCCGGGCTCACCAGCCGCAGTTCGCCCACGCCGAGCGTGAGCAGCGCCCGGCCCGTGGAACGCGCGACGCGCGAATGGCGGATGTCGCCGACGATGGCCACGCAGAGCGGGCCGAAGTCGCCCTTGTGCTGGCGGATGGTGAGGGCATCGAGCAGCCCCTGCGTCGGATGCGAGACGTGCGCCTCGCCCGCGTTCAGCACGCTCACGTGCGGGGCGACGTGCTGCGCGACGTACGCCGGCAGGCCGGGCTCCGCATCGCGCATCACGAACACGTCCACGAGCATCGCCTGCAGCGTGTAGATCGTGTCGAGGACGGTCTCGCCCTTCACGCGCGAGGAGGACTGCAGGTCGAGGTTCACGACGTCCGCGCCGAGCCGCGTCGCCGCGAGCTCGAACGACACGCGCGTGCGCGTGCTCGGCTCGAAGAACAGGTTGGCGACCGTGCGCCCGGCGAGCGCCTGGTCGCGCGGCGGCATGTCGCCCGGGGTACGGACGTAGAACTGCGCGAGGTCGAGCAGCTGCTCGAGTTCGTCGCGCGACAGGCCGTCGAGGGTCAGCAGGTGGCGCAGTCGCCCGGCGTGGTCGCGCTGCAGTTCGCTGCCGGTGTCGGTGATCAAGGGCGGCTCCCGGGTCAGGTGGCGTGACCGCCGAGCCAGGTCTCGAGGATCAGGCGGGCGGCGTTGGCATCGATGTCCTCGCGCTTCACGCGGCGCGTGCGCGCGCCCGACCGTCGCGCGTCGCGCAAGTCCGCCTGCGCGGCCGCGGAAGTCAGGCGCTCGTCCACGAGTTCCACCGGCAGGCCGAAGCGACGCGCGAGTTCACTCGCGAAGGCGCGACAGCTGCCGGTCAGCGGGGTCTCGGTGCCGTCCATATTATAAGGGAGCCCCACCAGCAAACGGTCGGGCGACCAGTCGCGCACACAGCGCTCGAGTGCGGCCCAGTCCGGGGCGCCGGCGACGTCGACCGTCCCCGCAGCCCCGGCGGTGCCGGTGGCTGTCTGCCCCGCGGCGACGCCGATGCGCCGGGTGCCGTAGTCGAAGGCCAGCACCACTTCGCGGCGTGCGGTCACCGGGCCGCTCAGGCGTGGCCGGCGTCGCTGCTCAGGTGCAGCAGGTTGATGCCGAGCAGCCGCCCGGCCGCCTGCCAGCGCTCTTCCGCCGGCACCTCGAACAGCAGGTGGTCGTCCGCGGGCGCGGTGAGCCAGGCGTTGCGGGCCATCTCCTCCTCGAGCTGCCCGGCGTCCCAGCCTGCATAGCCCAGCGCCACCACGGCGTGTTCCGGTCCGAGGCCGCCGGCCAGCGCATCGAGGATGTCGCGCGAAGTCGTGAGGTGGATCTTCTCCGAGAACGGCAGCGTCGACTCAAAGGCCGGGCCGGGCGTGTGCAGGACGAAGCCGCGGTCGGTCTGCACCGGGCCGCCGTGCAGCACGTTCTGGCGTGAGACGCGCGACTGGCTCGCGTCCAGGCCGAGCTGCGCGAAGACGTCCCCGAGGTCCATCTCGAGCGGACGGTTGATCACGATGCCGAGCGCGCCGCGCTCACTGTGCTCGCAGACCAGCGTCACCGTCTGCGCGAAGTTCGGGTCGTCCATGCCCGGCATGGCGATCAGGAACTGGTTCGTGAGGTAGTGCCCGGCCATGTGCGCAAGTATCCGGCCGCGCGCCTCGGGCCGACAAGCGCAACCGTCAGGGCGAATCGCCGAAGACCGCGCCGTCGCCGAGCCGGCCTTTCAGGAACTGCCACTCGTAGGCGAAACGCAGCACGGGATAGTGCTCGCGCATCGTCGGGGGGAAGGGGGCGAACGGCGCCGCCATCCGCACGATGCCGAGCGCTGCGCTGTCGAGTTCGCGGTGGCCGCTCGAGCGGCGCACGAGGACCTGGTCGAGCGACCCGTCCGCCCGGATCGCCACCTCGAGCACCGGATTGCCGGACATGCCGCGGCGCCGCGCCTCGTTCGGGAAGTTCAGAGTCCCGACGCGCTCGACGCGCCGCTTCCAGGCGTCGAGGTAGCCGGCGATCAGCGATTCGCGCGTGTCGGCGAGCAGCCGGTCGTCGGGCGACGGATCGCCGCGCAGGTGCAGCGTCTCGTCGGCGGCGGCCGCATTGGCGCCGAGCTGCTCCATCGGGCGCGACTCGAGCGGAACGGCGGCGGCTTCGGCCGGCTGCGTCTCCGCCCCGGACGTCCTGCGCCCGGCCTGCACGGAGCGGCTGGAGAGCAACTGGGCGCCGCCGACCGTTTCCGCCGCGGCCTCGGGCTGCAGCGAGTCGCCGCCGGCTTCGCCGCGGTTCTCGAGCAGGCTCGCGGAGGACTCCGGTAGCGAGGTGCGCTGCCGGTCGCGCGCGGTCCCCGAGCCGTGCTGACTGCGCTGGGCGATGTAGCTGGCCTTCGGGTTGTCGGCCTCCGGTGGCCCCTCCGGCACGAGGAGCACCTCGAGCGTCGGCAGCGGGCTCCGGTCGGCGGCCGGCGCGCTGAATTTCACGCCGAGGATGAAGAGGCCGTGGATCAGCGCCGCGACGAAGATCGCGGTCGCCAGGCGATCCTCCGGACGGTCGTTCGTCGCCTGAAGTTCCATGCTTCAGGCGCCCCGGCGCCGCGCGATGGCGTCCATCAGCTGGCCGGCGATGTCGAGGCCGAACTGTCGGTCGAGCTCGCGCACGCCGGTCGGGCTCGTCACGTTGATCTCGGTGACGAAGCCGCCGATCACGTCGAGGCCGACGAACAGCATCCCGCGCTCGCGCAAGGCCGGGCCGATGCGGCCGGCGAGCCAGCGGTCGCGCTCGTCGAGCGGCCGGCCGACGCCCTTGGCGCCGGCGGCGAGATTGCCGCGGTTGTCGGCGGGCGAGG
>CAZRKS010000153.1:0-6367 GCA_964600315.1 uncultured Steroidobacteraceae bacterium
GGAAGTGTGATCGCGTCGGGATCGGCGGAAGAGATTCTTGCCAATCCTCAGGTGCGCGAGGTCTACTTGGGCCAGGACTTCCGACTCTAGACGCCATGCTCAAGCCGGCCCTGCACCTCAAGCTCGGTCAGCAGCTCACGATGACGCCGCAGCTGCAGCAGGCGATCCGGCTGCTGCAGCTGCCCGTGCTCGAGCTCCAGGCGCAGGTCCAGGAAGCGCTCGAGACGAACGTGATGCTCGAGGCCGAGGAGGAAGAGCAGATCGACCTCGCCTCGCTCGACCAGCCGGCGCCCGCGGGCGAAGACGAGGAGACCGGCGAGGAGCGGGCCGAAGAGGAAGTCGTCGTCGAGATGGAGGACCCGTGGTCCGAGTCGTCGACGCCCTCCGGGGACGGCCGCGCGCAGGACGACGACGACCGTCCGCTCGAGTTCAGCGACGCTCGCGAGCGCGACCTCCACCAGCATCTCATCTGGCAGCTCGAGGTGAGCCGCCTCGACCCGCGCCAGGTGTGGATCGGCGAGGCGCTGGTCGATGCGCTGAACGACGACGGCTACCTGACGGAGAGCCCGGCCGACATCGCGCGGAGCCTGAGCGCGGACCTGCCGGTCACCGAGCAGGACGTCGAGCAGGTCCTCGCCTTCCTGCAGACACTCGACCCGGCCGGCGTCGGCGCCCGGACGGTGGCCGAGTGCATCGGCCTGCAGCTCGCCCAGCTCGATCCCGCCACGCCGGGCCGCGAGCTGGCGCTCGGCATCGCGCGCGATCACCTCGCCGCGGTGGCCGAGCGCAATCACGCGGCGCTGCTGCGGACATTCGAGACCGACGTCGACAGCCTGCACGAAGCGCTGGCACTCATCCGCGGCTGCAATCCGCGACCGGGCTCGGCATTCGAGGGCGCGCAGCCGGAGTACATCGTCCCGGACGTGTTCGTGCGCCGCACCGACCAGGGCTGGGCCGTGGAGATCAATCCCGCCTCCGTGCCGCGCCTCAAGGTCAACCAGGGGTATGCGAGCCTCGTGAGCCGCTCGGGCGACTACGCCTCGCTGCGCGCGCAGCTGCAGGAGGCGCGCTGGCTGATCCGCAGCCTGGAGATCCGCAACGAGACCCTGCTCAAGGTCGCCCGCACGATCGTGCAGCGGCAGGCCGCCTTCCTCGAGAAGGGCGACGAGGCGATGCAGCCCATGGTGCTGCGCGACGTCGCCGAGGCGGTGGCGATGCACGAGTCGACGATCTCGCGCGTGACCACCGGCAAGTACATGCACACGCCGCGCGGCATCTTCGAGTTCCGGTACTTCTTCTCGAGCCACGTCGCCGGGACCGACGGCGAGGACGTTTCCTCGGTCGCGATCCGCGCACGCATCCGCAGGCTGATCGCGGACGAAGTGCCGGAGAAGCCCTTGAGCGACGCGCAGCTCGCCGACGTGCTGTCGCGCGAAGGCGTCAAGGTCGCGCGGCGCACCGTGGCCAAGTACCGCGAGGCGCTCGGTCTCGCCTCCTCGAGCGAGCGCCGCCAGGCGACCGCGCGGGTCCAGGCGTGACGTGCAGGAGGCGGCGCGGCGCAGCCGGTCGAACCCGAACGACACGACGAGCCAGGAGGAGATCGCGATGCGAGTGCACCTGAGCGGACATCACGTCGACGTGACCCCGGCCTTGCGGGGCTATGTGCAGAAGAAGCTGACCCGCGTTGCGCGCCGTTTTGACCACCTGATCGGCCTGCAGTGCATCCTCACGGTCGAGAAGCTGCGCCACAAGGCCGAGTCGACGGTGTCCGTCCGCGGCACGAAGATCTACGCCGATGCGGTGGCTGACGACATGTATGCCGCGATCGACGCGCTCGCCGACAAGCTCGAGCGCCGCGTGCGCGAGCACAAGGAACGCGTGCGCGACCACCACGCCTGCGAGGCGCAGAAGCACGGTCTCGTGCCGGCGCAGTGACGGATGCGGCTGATCATCGTCAGCGGCCTGTCGGGGTCCGGCAAGAGCGTCGCGCTCAACATGCTGGAGGACCTCGGCTTCTACTGCGTGGACAACATGCCCGCGGGGCTGCTGCCGGGCTTCATCGCCTACACCGTCCGCACCAGTGAACCTTCGTATCTGCGGACCGCCGTCGGCGTCGACGCCCGCAACCGCCCCGAGGACCTCGCCGACGTGCCGCGTCTCGTCGCGGAACTGCGCCGCAGCGGCATCGGCTGCGAGGTGCTGTTCCTGCGCGCCGACAACGACGCGTTGCTCAAGCGCTTCAGCGAGACGCGCCGGCGTCATCCCCTGAGCCGCGACGGCATCGGGCTGCAGGAGGCTCTCGAGCAGGAGCAGCGCCTGCTGGCGCCGGTGGCCGGCGCGGCGGATCTCACCGTCGACACGTCGCGCCTGTCGGTGCACGAGTTGCGCGAGCTCGTGCGCGAGCGGGTGGTGGACCGCGCCGCCTCGGGGCCCTCGCTGCTGTTCGAGTCGTTCGCCTACCGGCACGGCGTGCCGGACGACGCGGATTTCGTGTTCGACGCGCGCGCGCTGCCGAACCCGTACTGGGACCCGGCGCTGCGCGAATACACCGGCCGTGACCCGTCCGTGGTCAGCTTCCTCGACGGGCAGGAGGACGTCGCGCGCTTCCTGGCCGATCTCACGCAGTTCCTGGAGCGCTGGCTGCCGTCACTCGTGCGCTCGAACCGCAGCTACCTGACGGTGGCCGTCGGCTGCACGGGCGGGCAGCACCGGTCCGTGTACCTCGCCGAGAAGCTCGCCGCGCATTTCAATGGCCGGCTCGGGCGGGCGCTGATCCGGCATCGTGACCTCGCGAGCCGTCGTCACGAATGATTCGGCGTAAAGTGCGCCGGCCATGACCGACCTCCCGAGCCCCGCCCGAAAGCTGAGCCGTCTCGCCACCCTGCACCGCGAACTCGAGCAGGGCGCCGGGCGCCAGGTGCACCGGCTGGTGAACTCGCTGCACCCGGCCGAAGTGGCGTCGCTCCTCGAGTCGCTGCCGCCCGCCCAGCGCGAGGTCGTCTGGGAACTCGTGGATCCCGAACTCGAGGGCGACGTGCTCGTCGAGCTCAACGAGGAGGTGCGCGGCGACCTGATCCGGGAGATGGAGACCGACGAACTGGTGGCCGCCACCGAGGGCCTCGAGGTCGACGACCTCGCGGACCTGCTCGCCGACCTGCCGGAGGCGGTGAACCAGCGCGTGCTGCGCTCGATGGATTCGCAGGACCGCGACCGGCTGACCGCGGTGCTCGCCTACGACGCCGACACCGCCGGCGGCCTGATGAACACCGACACCGTGAGCGTGCGCCCCGACGTCACGCTCGAGACCGTGCTGCGCTACCTGCGCATGCGCGGCGAGATCCCGGAAAAGACCGACTCGCTGTTCGTCGTGAACCGCCACGACCGCTACCTCGGCATCGTCGACCTCGCGCGGCTGCTCACGGAGGACCCGGAACGCACCGTCGGCGAGGTGATGAACACCGACGCCGAGCCGATCGCGCCCGAAACCCCTGCAAATCGGGTGGCAAGCCTGTTCCAGGATCGCGACCTGCTGTCCGCCCCGGTCGTCGCGCCCGACGGCCGGCTGCTCGGGCGTATCACCGTCGACGACGTCGTGGACGTGATCCGCGACGAGGCCGAGCACTCGGTCATGAGCATGGCCGGCCTCGACGAGGAGGCCGACATGTTCGCCGGCGTCGTGCCGAGCGCGCGCCGCCGTGGCGTGTGGCTGGGAATCAACCTCGCCACCGCGTTCCTCGCCGCGTGGGTCGTGGGGCTCTTCGAGACCACGATCCAGAACATCGTCGCGCTCGCCGTGCTCATGCCGATCGTCGCGAGCATGGGTGGGGTCGCGGCCACGCAGACGCTCACCCTGATCGTGCGCGGCCTCGCGCTCGGCCAGGTCGAACGCACCAATGCCCGCTGGCTCATGACGAAGGAGATCGCCGTGGCGCTGCTGAACGGCCTGGCGTGGGCGACGGTGGTCGCCATCGTTGCCCTGCTGTGGTTCCGGGACTGGCGCATCGCCGGCGTGATCTTCGCGGCGATGGTGGTCAACCTCGTCGCGGCTGCGCTCGCCGGCGTGACCGTGCCACTGGTCCTGAAGCGCATCGGCGTCGATCCGGCCGTGGCCGGCGGCGTCATCGTCACGACCGTCACCGACGTCGTCGGTTTCGCGTCGCTGCTCGGTCTCGGCACGCTGGTGCTGGTCTAGTCGTCCCGCGCCACGGCCTGCCGCAGGTACGCCTCGATCTCCGGACGGCGCGCCTCGGCGTCCGCCCTGCCGAGCCGCATCAGCTCCGTGGTGTACTCGGACTCGAACAGCAGGTAGCTCGCGAGCACTCCGCCGCGGGCCTCGAGAGCGCCGATCGTCCTGAGCAGCGTGCGCAGCGTCCGCGGCATGGCGCGCAGGTGCCGGCGCGCGATCGCGGTGGGATCGTCGCTCGGCTGGATGACGAGCGCTTCGATCGGCCGCCGGTCCACGGGGCCATCGACGCCCGCGGTGAGCAGGATGGAGTTGATCTGGCGCAGGCGCTCGAGATCGATGGCCAGACCGTCGCTGAACACCGAGTCGAGCACGAAGCCGAGCAGGTGGCCCGGACTCGGCGGCCGGTCGACGGCAACGTCCGCGGATCTTGCCGGGGGATCGCCGCGCGTCCCGACGACCAGCAGGCGGTTCGCGCGCAGGTGCACGGCCGGGCTCAAGGGAGCCAGCTGGCGCATCGCACCGTCGCCATAGTAGTCATCGTCGACGCGCGCGGCGGGGAAGATGAAGGGGATCGCGCTGCTCGCCATGAGCACGTCGGCATCGATCTCGCGGCGCCGGCCCGAGCGCTGGACCCGCGACCAGCCGTGCACCTCGCGCGCCGCGTCGAAGAAGGCCACGGCGCGCCCCGTGGAGTAACTCGTCGTCGCGACCGCGATCGCGCGCACGTCGCCCGCCGCAACCCGCTCCCGGATGCGGCCGAGCGGTATCACCCGCAGGATCAGGTCGCGCAGCGGCGTCGTATCGAGCAGCGAGCGCGGCGGCGGCAGCAGCCAGCCACCCGACGCCACCGACAGGATCCAGTGCAGGCCGGCGCGGAGGGTCTCGAACGGATCGACGCGGAAGACCTGTGCGATCTGGAATGCCGACCAGACGTCCACGAGCGACGCGACGCCGTCCCGGAAGCGGTCGGCGTGCGCGGCGATCGTCGCGGCATTGATGGCGCCGGCCGAGGTGCCGACGAGCACTTCGAAGGGGCAGCCCGCGTCGGACGGGAGCCATTCGGCGATGGCCGCGAGCACGCCGACCTGGTAGGCGGCCCGGGCGCCGCCGCCGGCCAGGACCAGCGCCTCCCGGTTCTCGAAGAAGACGTAGTTGGTGCCGGTTTCCGACTCGGCCAAGCCGCGCTCCTCGCTGACAGGGTGGCTCGCGGGAATTAGTATGGCATGCCCGGCCGGACGCGCCCCGGCTCCAGGAGACTTCCATGCCGCACCCCGCCTCCCTGCGTTCCTTCGTGGCTCTTGCCGCGCTGCTCGTCCTCGCGTTTCCGGCCGCAGCCGGCGTACCGGCGGTCGGCAGCGTCGCGCCGGCCTTCAAGCTCGCCGACCAGAACGGCCAGTGGCACAGTCTCGCCGACTATCGCGGCAAGTGGGTGGTGATCTACTTCTACCCCAAGGACGACACGCCGGGCTGCACGACCGAGGCCTGCGCGTTCCGCGACAACATCTTCGCCTTCGACAAGCTCGGAGCGGCGGTCCTCGGCATCAGCGTCGACGACGTGGCGTCCCACAAGGCATTTGCCGAGAAGCACGGGCTGCCGTTCACCTTGCTGGCCGACCCGACGAAGTCGGTGGCGAAGGCCTACGGCGTGCTGAAGGCCTACATGGGCGTGATGGAGATGGCGCACCGCGAGACGTTCATCGTCGACCCGCAGGGACGGATCGCGAAGCACTACGACACGGTGGACCCGGACGGGCACTCGAAAGTCGTGCTCGAGGACCTGGAGGCGCTGACGAAGAAAGGCTGAGGGCTGAGGGCTGTGGGCTGTGGCCAGAACGAGCCGGGCGCGTTTCCGACCCACAGCCCATAGCCTAAAGCCCACAGCCAGAAATTCGGTGAATGGCACCGAATTTCAGTTCTTCAGCGCCTGGATGCCGCGGTCGAGCCCTTCCAGCGTCATCGGGTACATGCGGTCGCCGAGCAGCTGGCGCACGATGCCGATCGACGCCGTGTAGTCCCAGCGGTTCTCGGGCTCGGGATTGAGCCAGGCGTGGCGCTGGAACCGCTGCGTGAGCCGCTGCATCCAGACCGCCCCGGCCTCGTCGTTCCAGTGCTCGATGCTGCCGCCCGGCTGCATGATCTCGTACGGGCTCATGCTCGCGTCGCCGACGAAGATCACGCGGT
>CAZRKS010000154.1:0-6363 GCA_964600315.1 uncultured Steroidobacteraceae bacterium
TCGCAGACGGCTGCGCATCTTCGCGTCTCGCCCGCGGCGCGCACGCGCGCGCGCGAACTCGGCGTCGAACTCGCCACCGTGCAGGGCAGCGGGCCGGGCGGCGTCATCACGCTCGAGGATGTCGAGAAGCGGAAGGCCGCGGTGGGCGACGGCGGCGACGCGGGCGGCATGCGTGCTGCGATCGCCGCGGCGATGTCGCGCTCGAAGCGCGAGATCCCGCATTACTACATTTCGGCCACCACCGACGTGACGGCCGCGACCGAGTGGCTCGCCGCGAGAAATGCCACGGTGTCGGTGACCGAGCGCATCCTGTTCGCCGCGCTGCTCATCCGGGGCGTGGCGCTCGCCTGTCGCGAGATCAAGGGCTTCAGCGGCTACTTCCGCGACGGGCGGTACGAACAGAGTCCCACCGTGCACGTCGGTGTCGCCGTGGCGCTCCGCGGCGGCGGGCTCGTCGCGCCCGCCATCATGGACACCGCGGACAAACCGCTGCCCATCCTGATGGAGGAGTTCCGCCAGCTCGTGATGCGGGCGCGCGCCGGGCGGCTGCGTGCCAGCGAGCTCGCTGCGCCCAGCATCGTGCTGACGAGCCTCGGCGACTCGGCGGTCGACGCTGTGTTCCCGATCATCCAGCCGCCGCAGGTCGCGATCGTCGGTGCGGGCGCCGTTGCGAGTCGCCCCTGGGTCGTGGACGGTCGCGTCGAGCCGCGGCAGGTGATCACGCTGTCCCTCGGCGCCGATCACCGCGTCACCGACGGGCGGCTCGGGGCGCAGTTCCTCGCGAGGATTGCGGATAAGCTCGCAGCACCGGGCGAACTGTGAGGTGAAAGAGATGACGCGCGAAGAACTGGCCGCGAAGCTGCTGGCCCTGGTGACGGAGATTGCGCCGGACGTCGATCCCGCGACGGTGCTCCCCGGCATCGACTTCCGCGACCAGTTCGACTTCGACTCGATGGACACGCTCAACTTCGCGATTGCGCTGCATCGCGAGCTCGGCGTCGAGGTGCCGGAGGCGGACTACTCGAGCCTGGCGAGCCTGGACAAGTGCGTGGCCTATCTCGACGCACGACGTACCATGGCGGCGCCATGCTCGACATCCGCAGCCTGACCAAGTCCTTCGGCGGTGCCGCCGGCCGCCGTGTGCTCGACGGCATCTCGCTCACCGTGCAGCCCGGCGAGTACGTCGCCGTGGTCGGCGAGTCGGGCGTCGGCAAGTCGACGTTTCTGAACCTGATTGCCGGCCTCGACGTGCCAGACTCCGGCGCAGTGCTGCTCGAGGGGCGGGACCTCGCGAGCCTCGACGAGAACGAGCGGACGCTGCTCCGGCGCGCGCGCATGGGGTTCGTGTTCCAGGCGTTCCACCTGCTGCCGCACCTCAGCGTTGCGCGCAACGTCGGCCTGCCGCTCGCCTTGAACGGCCGCAGCGGACCGGAGGCCGACCGGCGCGTCGTCGAGCTGCTCGAGGCCGTGGGGCTCGCGGACCGCTCTGGCAGCCTGCCTCGTGAGCTGTCGGGTGGCGAGATGCAGCGCGTCGCCGTCGCCCGCGCGCTGGTGCATCGTCCGGCGCTGGTGCTGGCGGACGAGCCGACCGGCAACCTCGACCCGGACAACGCGGCGGCGATCCTCGAGATCCTCCGCGCGCAGATCAAGCACGACCGGGCCGCAGGCATTCTCGTCACGCATTCCGCGAATGCGGCGGCGACCACCGACCGCGTCCACGAGTTGACGCGCGACGGGCTGCGCGAGCGTCGCGAGCCACAAGGCCGGGCGTGAGCAGCGAGGCCACCCTCATCCGCGCGCGGCTCGCACTGCTCGACGCGGCCGCGTTCGGACCCCTGCGGCAGAGTCTCGGGCGCACGCTGGTCGCAGTCGTCGCCATCGCACTCGGCGTGGCCCTCGGGTTCTCGGTCTATCTCATCAACCGCGTCGCGGCCGACGAGGTCGAACTCGCGTCGCGCAGCCTGTTCGGCATGGCGGACCTGTCGGTGCGCGCGCCCGGGCAGGGGTTCGACGAGAGGCTCTATCCGAAGATCGCGCGCGTGCCCGGAGTCGCGGTTGCGAGTCCGGTCATCGAGGCACTGGCCCGCGTCCCGGGCCACGAGCGCCCGCTCAAGCTGGTCGGCATCGATCCGTTCCGGGCCTGGCAGCTGCAGTCGGCCGTCGCCGCCGCGGGTGGCACGGCGGGGCAGGGCAACGGGCTGCTGGCGGAGAACTCGGTCTGGCTGAGTCCCACAGCGGCGCAGGCGTATGGACTGAAGGCCGGCGACGACTTCAGCATCCAGGTCGCGCTCGACGTCGTGACCTTCCGCGTCGCCGGGCTGCTGCCGCCCGGCGAGTACCGCCAGCCGCTCGGGATGATGGACATCGCGCTCGCACAGTGGCGCCTCGATCGACTCGGCCGCCTCGACCGCGTGGACCTGCGCCTCGCGCCGGGCGCGGACCCGCTGGCCGTGAGCGATGCGATCCGCGCGCTGCTGCCGCCGGGCGTCACGCTCACCACGCCGGGCGAGGCGAGCGACGACGCGGTGCGGCTCTCGCGTGCCTATCGCTCGAATCTCACCGCCCTCGCGCTCGTCGCGCTCTTCACCGGCGCCTTCCTCGTCTATGCGACGCAGTCGCTCGCGGTCGCGCGCCGTCGTCGCGAGATCGCGCTGCTGCACGCCATGGGGATGACCGTGCGGGAGCAACTGTCGGCGTCGCTGCTCTCGGGGGCAATCGTCGGCACGCTCGGCTCGGCCGCGGGAATCGCGCTCGGGATCGTCGTGGCGCGCGCGGGGCTCGCCGCATTCGGCGCGGACCTCGGCGCCGGGTATTTCACCGGTATCGCGCCGCAGCTCGACGTGAGTGCGCTCGAGGCCACGGTGTTCTTTCTTCTTGGGGTTGGTGCGGCCATCGTCGCGACGCTCGGGCCCGCGCACGAGGCGGCCTCGGTGCCCGCCGCGGCCGCACTCAAGGCGGGCGACGAGGCGCCGATGGTCCCGCGTCGCCACGGCTACGTTGCGCTCGCGCTGCTGCTCGCGGCCGTCGCGTCGCTTTTCCTCCCCGCGCCCGAGGGAATCGCGCTGCCGGGCTACGCCGCCATCGCCTGCGTGCTGCTCGGTGCGGTGTTCCTGACGCCGGGGCTGTCGCAGTTCGTGTTCCAGCGACTGCCGCTGGGCGGTCCCGCATGGCGGCAGGTCGCCGCGGCGCAGCTGCGCGGCACCGCACGCCGCTCGACGGTCAGCATCGCGGCCGTGCTCGTGAGCTTCAGCCTCATGGTCGCGATGGCGATCATGGTGCATTCGTTCCGCATTTCGCTCGATCAGTGGATGCAGCGGATCCTCTACGCGGACCTGTACGTGCGCGCGGGCTCCTCAGGGCTCACGAGCTTTCTCGACGAGGACGCGCAGCGGGTGCTCGCCGGGCTGCCGGGTGTCCGTCGAGTGGACTTCGTGCGCTTCCAGGACGTCGCGATGCCGGCCGGCGGCCAGCCGCTCACGGTGGTCGCGCGGCCGATCGACGAACGGTCGGCGCCGGACATCCTTCCGCTGCGTCGCCAGGCCGACGCGCCGGCGCCCGAGGGTACGGTCCCCGGCTGGGTCTCCGAGGCGGCGCTCGACCTGCGCGGACTCGACGTCGGCTCCGAGTTCGAGCTGCCGCTCGGCGGCCGCACGGTGACGGTCAGCGTGCGAGGGATCTGGCGCGACTATGAGCGCCCGGGCGGCGCGGTCGTCATCCCGCGCGAGGTCTGGGTGCGGAGCACGGGCGACACTCGCGCGACCACCGCCGCGCTGTGGC
Source organism: uncultured Steroidobacteraceae bacterium (assembly GCA_964600315.1). Taxonomy (GTDB): domain Bacteria; phylum Pseudomonadota; class Gammaproteobacteria; order Steroidobacterales; family Steroidobacteraceae; genus RPQJ01. The sequence continues at coordinate 3,778 of CAZRKS010000154.1, forward strand.
TCGCCGAGGGCGCGAGCGCGGACGAGGTGTCGGCACGGGTGCGCACCGCGCTGAAACGCAGCGGCGAGTACCAGATCGCCGTACCGCGGGAGATCCGGCGACTGTCGCTGCGGGTGTTCGACCGCACGTTCGCCGTGACCTACCTGCTCGAGGCGGTTGCTGTGCTGATCGGTCTCTTCGGCATCAGCGCCAGCACCAGTTCCCAGGTGCTCGCGCGGCGCGGCGAGTTCGGCATGCTGCGCCACCTCGGCGTCACGCGCGGCGAGATCGGGCGGATGCTGGCGTTCGAGGGCGCGGCGCTCGGCGCGCTCGGCGTGGCCACGGGCCTCGTCGTCGGCGGCATCGTGAGCCTCGTCCTCGTCTACGTCGTGAACCGGCAGTCGTTCCACTGGACGATGGACGTGCACGTGCCCTGGGGTCTCTTGGGGGTGCTCAGTCTCGTCCTGATCGCCGCGGCCGCCCTGACCTCCGCCGTCAGCGGGCGCCAGGCGATGGGCGCCGACGTGGTCCGCGCGGTCAAGGAGGACTGGTGACGGTGCCTGGCACCGGTTTTCGCCGGCTGGCGACCTTGGTCCTGGCCGGCATCCTCCTGCAACCCGCGAACGGACTTGCGGCGGCGAGCTACCCGCACGTCGTGCCGGGTGTCGAACTCGTGTTTCCGCGCGACGAAGGCGGGCACCCGGACTTCCGCATCGAGTGGTGGTACGTCACGGGCTGGCTCGACGACGACGGGGCCGATCCAGTCGGCTTCCAGGTCACGTTCTTCCGCGTCCGGCCGGGGCTCGCCGAGTCGAATCCCAGCGCGTTCGCACCGAAGCAGATCGTGTTCGGTCATGCGGCCATCGCCGATCCGCGTCACGGGAGGCTGCGCCACGCCGAGCGATCGGCACGCGCGGGATTCGATCTCGCGTATGCGCGCGAGGGCCGCGTGGACGTGAAGCTCGACGACTGGACGATGGAGCAGGACGGCTCCGTGTATCGCGCGGACGTCGGCGGCGACGGATTCCGGATGCAGCTCGACCTCGAGCCGACCCAGCCGCCGCTGCTGCAGGGACAGCGGGGCTACAGCCAGAAGGCCCCGGATCCGCTGTCGGCGAGCCACTACTACAGCCTTCCGCACCTCACGGTTCGCGGCGTGGTCACGCTCGACGGCAAGGCGCGGCCGGTGAGGGGCGAGGCCTGGTTCGATCACGAATGGTCGAGCGATATCCTGGCGGACGGGGCGAGCGGCTGGGACTGGACCGGGATCAACCTGGACGGCGGCGGCGCGCTGATGGCCTTCCGCATGCGCGATCGCGACGGCGGCGAACTGTGGTCCGCGGCAACGCTGCGCGCGCCCGACGGCTCCGTGCGCACATTTGGACCCGACGCTGTGGAGTGGACGCCGGGACGCACCTGGCGCTCGCCGCGCACGGGCGCGGCCTACCCGGTCGAGTGGCGGCTGCGTATCGGCGAGGAGAGTTTCGAGCTGACGCCACTCATGGACGACGCCGAGCTCGACTCACGCACGAGCACGGGGACGATCTACTGGGAAGGCCCGGTGCGTCTGCGGCGGCCGGACGGCCAAGCCGCTGGCCGCGGCTACCTGGAGCTGACCGGTTACGCCGGGGGAGGCATTCGGTTCTGATCCGGCGCGAGCCGCCGACTCTGGGGTTACAGATCCTTCGCGCCGAACGTGTCGCAGGCTTCCGGCGACCCCGCCTCGAGCCCGCGCCGGAACCAGCGCACGCGCTGCTCGGAGCTGCCGTGCGTGAACGCATCCGGTACGACGTAGCCCTGCGCCTGCTTCTGCAGCCGATCGTCGCCGATGGCGCTCGCGGCCCGCAGGCCCTCCTCGACGTCGCCGGCCTCGAGCAACTGGCGGGACTGCGCGGCATTCTTCGCCCACACGCCGGCATAGCAGTCGGCCTGCAGTTCCATGCGCACCGAGAGCGCATTGGCCTCGGCCTGGCCCGCGCGCTGCTGCGCCTCGTGCACCTGCTTCGCGGTGCCGACGAGGTTCTGCACGTGGTGTCCGACTTCGTGCGCCACGACGTAAGCCTGCGCGAAATCGCCGGGCGCGCCGAAACGTGACGCGAGGTCGTCGTAGAACGACATGTCGACGTAGACCTTCTGGTCGAGCGGGCAGTAGAAGGGTCCCATCGCGGATTGAGCGGTGCCGCAGGCGGACTGCACGACACCGCTGAACAGCACCAGCTTCGGCTCGACGTACTGCACCCCGTATTTCGGCAGGAGCGCGTGCCAGGTGTCCTCGGTGTCCGCGAGCACGACCTCGGTCAGCTGGCGCAGCTTCGCTTCCTGGGTACTCTCCTGGTAGGGCTGGTCCGACTGCTGCATCTGCACGTCGGGCGCCTGCGTCGCCACACCGAGGAACGGCAAGGGGTTGATTCCGAGCAGGCTCAGGACGACCAGGAACAGCACTCCGCCGACGCTCAAGCCCACGCCTGTGCGCACCGGGCGCATGCCGCGCTGGTCCTCGATGTTCGTGCTGCGACGGCGGCCGTCGATGTCCATGCGCATGCCCCCTGGCGCGCCCGGAGCGGGCGGTGGCCAAGATTACGCCAAGGCGGGGGGCGGGAAAACGTG
>CAZRKS010000155.1:0-3503 GCA_964600315.1 uncultured Steroidobacteraceae bacterium
ACGCATGAGACTCGAGACGAGGTTTCCACAGAAGCGGGTGTTGATCACCGGCGCCAACAGTGGTTTCGGCAAGGCGATGGCGCTGCACTTCGGACGCAAGGGCTGGCGCGTCGCGGTCACCGGTCGCAGGCCGGATGCCGTGCAGGCGGCCGCCGAGGATGTCCGGAAGGCGGGCGCCGCGGAGGTCCTCGAGATGACCATCGACGTCTCGAAATCGGAAGATTTCGAGGCGGCGGCAAAGCGCGTTCAAGAGCAGTGGGGCGGCCTCGACATCCTCGTCAACAACGCCGGCATCCTGGATTCCGCCAAGCTCCACGAGATCACGCTCGAGCAGTGGCGACGCATCGTGGACATCAACTTCTGGGGTGTCGTCTACGGCTGCCACGCGTTCGTGCCGATGCTGATCCGGCAGAACAGCGGCTACGTGTTGAACATGGCTTCGTCCGCAGGTCTCTTTGCGCTGCCGGAAATGGCCCACTACAGCGTGCCCAAGGCGGCCGTCATTGCGCTCTCGGAGACGATGAAGGCGGAGCTGGCGCGGTACGGAATCGGCGTGACCGTTTCCTGCCCGGCCGCATTCACGTCGGACATTCTCAACAAGCAGGGCGTGGACGTGAACCGCAGCGTCACGCTGCGTTCGCTCGACAAGGACCAGCAGACCGGCCGCCACACCTCCGAGAGCGTGGCCGCGCATGCCATCGCGAGCATGGAGCGCAACCACCTGTACGACATCGCGCACGACTCGATGGAAGTGCTGTGGTTCATCAAGCGACTGATGCCGGAGACGATCTACCGGCTGTTCGCATGGATGTACAAGAACAGGAAATGGCGCTTCAAGGAAGGCTAGCGAGCCGCAGGCCTGCCTGGACGTTCGCGGGGCGACGCAGCACCACGAAGCGGACGCGATGCAGTACAGTCGCGACTCTCCCGCTCGCCTGTAGGAGTGCGCCATGTTCTTCGGTCTGCGGAGCGCCATCTATCCGGTTGCCGACCTCGCGGCCGCCAAGGCGTGGTATACGGCGGTGCTCGGCCACGTACCGTATTTCGACGAGCCGTTCTACGTGGGCTTCGATGTCGGTGGATTCGAACTCGGCCTCCTGCCGGACGGTTCGCCCGCCACCAGCGGAGCGCAGCCGCTGTGGGGCGTCGCGAACGCGCAGGAAACCTGCGACCGACTGCTCGCCCTCGGCGCGGAGTTGCTGGATGCCGTGCAGGATGTCGGCGGCGGCATCAAGGTCGGCGCCGTGCGCGATCCCTTCGGCAACCGGCTCGGCTTCATCGAGAATCCGCAGGCCGCGGCCATGCACGCCCTGGACGCGATGTGCGCGGCTGCGGGACATCACCGTGTGCTCCTCGAAAATGACGAGGTCAGGGTGCTCGACACGCGCGTGGCGCCAGGCGAGCGTACGCCGGTGCACACCCACCAGTGGCCGGCGGCGCTATACGTGCTGAGTTGGAGCGAATTCGTGCGCTACGACGAGGAAGGCAAGGTCATGCTGGACTCGCGCACGCTGCCCGGTCGCCCGCAGCCCGGCTCGGGCACGTGGATCGGCGCGATCGGGCCGCACAGCGTCGCGAACGTCGGCGAGGCCGACCTGCACATCATCGCCGTCGAAGTGAAGGGCGGCGGCTGACGCTCCCGACGCTGCGCTCGCGATCGACGATGGAATACGCCGCCGTCCGCAGGTTCGCGCTCGCGCTTCCCGGCGCGACGGAAGCGCCGCACTTCCATCTCGCGTCCTTTCGCGTCGGCGGCCGGATCTTCGTCACCGTGCCTCCGGCTCAGGACCGCGTCCGCGTGTTCGTGACCGGTGCGGCCCGCGAACAGGCGCTCGCCGTGCACGCCGGGTTCGTCGAGAAACTCTTCTGGGGCGGCAAGGTCGTAGGCGTCGAGGTCCGGCTCGCGCGCGCAGAGAAAAACGCGGTGGAGGACCTCATTCGCGAGGCGTGGTCGCAGAAGAAGTCGCCGCAAGCGCGACGCAAGGCACCCTGACGTGCCGAATCGCCATCCATGAGCTGGCGCAACTCCCAGGCGGATTCGCGGGCGAGGCATCTCGCGCGCATCGACGCGGCAGAAGCGGCGCGCATGGACGCCGCGGTCGGTCGGCTCGACGCGGAGGACGAGGAGGCCTACCTCGCCGATCTCGTGTCAGCGATCGATCTGCATTCCGGCCTCGCGGTGCTCGACGCCGGGGCCGGCGGCGGTGCGCTTTGCTGCGTGCTGAGGCGCGTCCCCGGTCTCTCGCTCACCGCGCTCGAGCCCGTGCCTGCGCTCCTCGACCTGCTGCGCAGCAAGACCGGGCTGGAAACCGTGCGCACAGTCGAGGGCTACTGCGACAGCCGCGACGACCGGCCTCTGTTCCAAGCCGCCGCCTTCGACGTGATCGTGTCGCGGCAACTGGTGAACGGGCTCTACGACCCGCTCGCCGCCTTCGAAAACTGGCACCATTGGCTGCGGCCGGCGGGTGCTGTCGCGGTGATCGACGGACTGTACGGCCGGGACGCCTGGGCCGGCGCATGGCAGGAGGAAGTCGACCGACTGCCGCTCGCGGCGATCCAGGGCCGGGCGGCGATCCCGTATCTGCTCGAGCGCGCGGGCTTCGTCGTCGAGGGCGTCCACTGGATGGAACGGGTGAACCGGCGCCCGGTGACGCGGACGCCACGCTATTTGACTGTCGCGAGGAAGCCTTGACCACGTTCGACGTCGAGACCATCGACCCGCATGCGGCGCCGGAAACCGGCAGCGTCCGCCGTCTCGCGCCCGACGTCTGGCGGATCGTCGCGCCTAACCCGAGCCCGCTCACCGGGCCCGGCACGAACACCTACGTGGTGGGCGCGAGGCGCCGGCTCGTGATCGATCCCGGCCCGACCGATGAGGTGCATCTCGAGAGGATCCTCGAGGTGTGCGACGGCGCGGTGGAACGCATCGTCTGCACGCATTCGCATCCGGACCACTCGCCCGGCGCGGCGCCGCTGCGGGAGCGGACCGGTGCGGTCGTCTATGGCCGGCCGGCCCCGGACGACGGCTATCAGGACGCGACTTATGCGCCGGACCTCGGCCTGGCCGACGGCGACGTCCTGGAGGACGACGAGACTCGGCTGCAGGCGCTGCACACGCCGGGACACGCCTCGAATCACGTGTGTCTGCTCAGCGAGTCGAGCGGGCTGCTCTTCACGGGCGACCACCTCATGAGCGGCTCGACGGTGGTGATCCTGCCGCCCGACGGTTCGATGCGTCTCTATCTCGACTCGCTGCGGCGCCTGCGGGACCTGCCGATCGCCGACCTCGCACCCGGGCACGGGTCGCTGATGCCGGACGGCATCCGCGAGATCGAGCGCGTGATCGCGCATCGGCTGCAGCGCGAAGCAAAGGTGGTCGCCCAGTTCGAACGGCGCGGCGCCGCGACGCTCGACGCGATCCTGCCGGACGTATATGACGACGTGCCGCGCTTCATGCACCCGGTCGCGCGCTACTCGCTGCTCGCCCACGCCCTCAAGCTGGA
>CAZRKS010000155.1:3603-6345 GCA_964600315.1 uncultured Steroidobacteraceae bacterium
GCTTCATGCACCCGGTCGCGCGCTACTCGCTGCTCGCCCACGCCCTCAAGCTGGAGGAAGAGGGGCGGGTGCAGCGCAGCGGCGACGACTGGTCGTGGCGCGGCTGACGCGGCCCGCGCGGCCCAGAGGTCCACGCCTCCGGTCCATCGAACTGCGCGCGGCGAGCGTGCGGTTCGGCCGGCACTGGGCCGTCCGCGACCTCGATTTCACCGTCCGTGCGGGCGAGCGCTGGCTCGTGACCGGACCCAACGGCTCGGGCAAGACCGTGTTGCTGCGACTGCTGCGCGGCGAGCTGTGGCCCACGCCGACCGGTCGCGAGCGACGCCTCTATCGGCTCGGCCGCGAGTGCGACGAGCAGCCCGGCGCGGCGCGGTCGCGCATCGCCTACCTCGGCCCCGAGCGCCAGGACAAGTACGCGCGGCACGGCTGGGACCTCACGGTGCGAGAGGTCGTGGGCACGGGGCTCTTCGATACGGACATCCCGCTCGACCACATGGATGCGCGCGGCGCACGCGCAGTGACGGCGGCGCTCGAGGGTGCGCGCCTCGCCGGACTCGCCAGGCGCCGGTTCCTGACGCTTTCCTACGGACAGCGTCGCCGTGTTCTGCTGGCCCGCGCGCTGGTGCGCCGGCCCGACGTGCTGCTGCTCGACGAAGCGCTGAACGGTCTCGACACAGCGTCACGTCGCGTTTTTCTCCGGCAACTGCACCGCACGGCCGACGAGCGCAGCGCGTGGGTGCTGACCACTCATCGCCCGGGTGACCGGCCCGCGGATGTGACGCATGTGGCGGGCATCGAGGCGGGGCGCATCGTTGAATCGGGAGCCGTAGAACGCGGGCGCGGTGCTTCGCGAAACGGGCGCGAGCCGGACCGTCGGCATCGTCGACGGGCCGTGCGGGCGGGGGACGGGCCGAACCGGGACGCCACCGACGTGGTCCGGCTGCGGCGCGCATCCGTCTACCGCGACGAGCGACTCGTGATCCCGCGGCTCGACTGGACGCTGCGCGCCGGCGAGCATTGGTGCATCACCGGTCCGAATGGGTCGGGCAAGTCCACGCTGCTCGCGCTGCTCTACGGCGACCTCTGGCCGGCGCAAGGCGGAACGATCGAGCGTCCCAGCCTCCCGGGCGGTGCACCGATCAGCGAATGGAAGAACTCGGTGGGTCTCGTCTCGCCCGAACTGCAGACTTTGTACGCGACCACGGCCTGCACGGTCGAAGAGATCGTCCTCTCCGGATTGCACTCGAGCATCGGGCTGAACGACCGCCCAACCCCGGCGGAACGGACGTCTGCGCGCCGTGCCCTGGCCTCGCTCGGATTGCTCGCGCTCAGCAAGCGCCGTGCGCGGGAGCTGTCGTATGGACAGTTGCGCCGTGCGCTCTTCGCGCGCGCGATCGTCGCACCACGTCGCCTCCTGCTGCTGGACGAATGGCTGGAAGGCCTCGACGACGCGACGCGTCATCGGTTGAGGGACCGCCTGGCGGCTGCCGTGGCGGCCGGCACGCAGGTGGTGGTGGCGACCCATCACCGAGAGGACGTGCCGGATTTCGTGCGCCATGGGCTCGCGCTCGACGGCCGCGGCCGCGCGCGAGTCAGCGCGCGAGGCGACGTTGCAGGTCGCGGCGCGGTGCGGCGCGGTCCTCGAGGTGCGCATCGACCGGCGTGACGGTCACATAGCCCTGCTCGAGCAGCACGTCGTCGGAATCACGAACGTCTTCGGCGGCCGGTGCGATCACGCGCTGCAACGCGTACTTCTGATCGCCGGCGGCCTCGAAGGCGATGTGCAGGTCCGTCGTCCGTCCCTGGCTCGCGAGCCGTGTGCCGCGCATTTCCGGCAGCGGTCGAGCCGGGTAGTTCACGTTCAGGACCGTCGTCGCGCGCACGACCCGGCCACGTTCGCAGAACCACCCGCGCGCGGCGGCGACGATCCGCGTCACGTCGCGGGCGATGCCGTCGAGGTGTCCCGCGGGCCAGGGCTCGCGTGAGCCGCGGCCGCCGGGCCGGTCGGCGCTGACGGCGAGACCCGGGACCGGCGGGTCGAGCAGCAGCGTGCCGGCGAGCGTCGCGCCGATCGTGCCGGACAGCGCGAGCAGCGTGCCGGTGTTGGCGCCGTCGTTGATGCCGGAGACCACGAGATCCGGCCGACGCCCGGGCGGAAAGAGCGCCGTCGCACCGAGCACGACCGCGGTCGCGGGCGTCGCGCCGACGGCGTAGACGTTTGGATCCTGCGCATCGCGCGTCACGGTCACGGGCGTCCAGGTGAAACTCGTGCTGCTGCCGCTGGCATTGCGCGCCGGTCCGACGAGCAAGACCCGGTGTCCCGCCTCGCCGAGTCGGGCGTAGAGCGCGCGAATGCCCGCGGCGTCGAAGCCGTCGTCGTTGGTGAGCAGGATATCGAGCGGACCGTTGCCGCACAGGGGCGCCGGCGGCGGCCCGGCGGCCGTGCAGACCGGAACGCAGGCCAGCAGCGCTGCGAGGCAAAGGAGCTTCTCCCGGCCGGCGAGCACGACGCAGCGCATGGGTCGCCGCGGCGGGTCGCCTTCAGTCAGGGCGTTGACGAACTCAGGATCGTTCACGGACGGCATTCCAGGACGAATGCCGGTCAATTTACCGGATCGGGCGGTCGCTCGCGGCCTCCGGCCGGATGCTAGTATGGCGGGCAACGATGACGCCGCCGCTGCGTCAGCAAGGATCCCATGACCTGTCTAGTCGCCCGCCTCAGGGTCAAGCCGGGCCGCGAGG
>CAZRKS010000156.1:0-6292 GCA_964600315.1 uncultured Steroidobacteraceae bacterium
CGCATCGCCACCCGCCGCAGCAAGCTCGCCCTCTGGCAGGCCGAGCACGTCGCCGCGCTCCTGCGCTCCGCTCACCCCGACACGCCGGTCGAACTGGTGCCGATGAGCACGCAGGGCGATCGAGTCCTCGATCGCGCACTCGCGGAGGTCGGCGGCAAGGGCCTGTTCGTCAAGGAACTCGAGGTCGCGCTGCAGGACGGCCGGGCCGACATCGCGGTGCACTCGATGAAGGACGTGCCGAGCGAGCTGCCGCCGGGCTTCTGCATCGCCGCGGCGCTCCCACGCGCCAATCCACACGACGCGTTCCTCTCGCTGCGCCACCGGCGTTTCGCCGACCTTCCGGCGGGCGCGCGCGTCGGCACCTCGAGTCCGCGCCGTCAGTCGCAGTTGCGGCACGCGCGTCCCGACCTCGTCCTCGAGCTGCTGCGCGGCAACGTCGACACGCGACTGCGTCGCCTCGAGGAGGGCAGCCTCGACGCGATCCTGCTCGCCTGCGCGGGTCTCGAACGGCTCGGGCTCGGCGGGCGAATCACCGAGGTGCTCGATCTCGACCTGTCGGTGCCGGCCGTCGGCCAGGGCGTGATCGGCATCGAGTGCCGCGCCGACGACACGCGGGCCAGCGGCCTGCTCGCGGCGCTGCATCATCCGGAGTCGTTCCAGCGGCTCGCGGCGGAGCGCGCGTTCGCGCGCACCCTCGGCGGCAGTTGCCATTCGCCGATCGCCGCGCACGCCACGCTCGAGGATGGGTCGCTGCTGCTGCGCGGCTTCGTGGGCGCACCCGATGGCGGCGAGGTGTATCGCGACCAGCTTCGCGGTCCTGCGACAGACGCCGAAGGCCTCGGCCACTCACTCGCGACCCGAATGCAGGCGGCCGGCGCCGAGGCGCTGCTCGAACGCCTGCGTCTCGAGGCAGCCACTCCGTCGTGAGCGCGCCGCTCGCCGGCTACGCGGTCGTCGTCACGCGACCCGCCGCGCAGGCCGACCGCCTGATCGCACTGCTGCGCGAGCAGGGCGCCGTCACCGTCGCCTTTCCCACCCTCGTCATCGAGCCGGTCGCGCCCGAGCCCGCCGTGCAAGCGTCTTGCGCGACGCCCGGGGCCTTCGACTGGGTCGTGTACACCAGCGCCAATGCCGTCGAGCACGGCATCGCCGCGCTCGGTCGGCCCGGGCAGGCGAGGGTGGCGGCGATCGGTCGTGCCACGGCACGGGCACTCGAGGCGCGCGGCCTGCCGGTGGACGCGCTGCCCGCGTCGGGTGCCGACACGGAGGCGCTGCTCGCACACCCGGAGTTCGCGTCCCTCGTCGGCCGTCGCGTTCTCCTCGTGAAGGGCGCCGGTGGCCGGGACGCTCTGCGCGCCGGGCTCGTCGGGCGCGGCGCCACGGTCGCGCTCGCCGAGGTCTATCGACGGCAGCCGGCCGTGCCGACGGCGCACGCGCTGCAGGAACTGCAACAGCTGCCGCGATCCGCGACGACCCTCGTGACCGCAGCAACCAGCGTCGAGGTGCTCGAGTCGCTGCTCGCGCTCGCACCGGCCGCCGTCCTGCCGGCGCTGCTCGACGCGGCATTGCTCGTGCCGGGGGAACGGGTCGCCGGTGCCGCCCGGCGGCTGGGTTGGCGCGGACCGGTGATGGTCGCCCCGAGCGCGGAGGATGCCGTGATGCTGGCGACGCTGCTCGACGCCAGCGCGCGGGCGAGGCGGCGCGGCGGCGCGTGATACGATCGCATCGAAACCCTGCCGCGCGATCGCGCCCTGACGATGTCCGCTGAAATCGAATCCCTCTCGGGCGAGACCAGCCCCCGGCGCACCGGCGGCGGCTCGAGCCCGATGCTCGTCGTTTTCGCCGTGCTGGCGCTGCTGCTCGCGGCCTACGCGCACTGGCGCTTCGGCCAGTTCGACGAGCGCATCGACCGGCTGCGGGGACAGCTCGGCGAGCTGCGCGCCGGCCGCGACCAGCTCGCCAGCCAGGTCGCGACCCTGAACGCCCGGCTCGACACCTCGCAGAACGCGCTGCGGACGGAGTTGCGCGGGCTGCGCGAACTGCCTGCCCAGCTCGGCGAGCTGGGCCGCAGCGTCGAGGAACTGCGCACGCGGACGGAAGCGCCGCAGCGCGCCTGGATCCGCGCCGAGGCGCTGTACCTGCTCGACCTGGGCGCTCGCCGGCTGAGCCTCGAGCACGACGTCGTCACTGCGATCGTCGCCATGGAGGCCGCGGACGCCCGGCTCGCAACGCTCGACGATCCGGCGGTCGCGGAGGTGCGCAGACTGCTCGCCGGGGAACTCGCGGCCCTGCGCGCCGTGCAGGTGCCGGACCTCGCCGCGCTGCAGGGCCGGATCGCCGCCGTCGAGAACGCCGTGCCGGCTCTTCCGGTGCTCGGCGTGCCGGCGGCGCAGGGGCCGCGCGCGCCGATGGATCCGGAGCCCGCCGGGCCGCTCGAGCGCGGCCTGAGCCGACTGGCACAGGCGCTGCGCGACCTGGTCTCGCTGCGGCGCATCGATCCGGACACCACGCGACTGGTGACGCAGGAGGAGCAGTCGCTGCGCCGGCAGCACCTGGAACTGCTGCTGTTCGCCGCCCGGGTTTCGGCGATGCAACTCGACGCCGCGGGTTACCAGCAGTCGCTGCAGGCCGCCGACGCCTGGCTCGTGCAGTTCTTCGACGGTGCGTCGGACTCGGTGAGCGATGCTCGCGCCGAGATCGCGTCATTGCGCAGCATCAGCATCGCGCCGCCGTTGCCCGCCGTGGGCCTCGCGGCCCGCCAGCTGCAGCGCGTCATGAGCGTCAGTCCGGGCACGCCATGAAGGGCGCCGTGGCCGTCGCGCTCGCGCTGGTCGGCGGCGGCCTGCTGGCGCACCTGCTGCTCGGCGATCCCGGTTACGTGGCGATCCGCGCCGGCCGCTCGTTGTTCGAGACGACGCTGCCGATCTTCGCGCTGCTGCTCGGTGCCGTTTATCTCGCGCTCCGTGCGCTCGCCGCCGCGGCCACCGCCAGGGCGCGCCTCGCGGCGCTGCGTGCCGATCGGCGCAAGCGGCGCGCGCGCGAGGACACGCGGCGCGGGGTGTTCGATCTGGCGGCGGGCCAGTGGCAGCGCGCCGAGGATCTGCTGTCGCGTTCCGCGCCCGAGGCGGATTCGCCGGCCGGCAACTATCTCGTCGCGGCCCGCGCGGCCGACCTGCTCGACGCCACGGACCGTCGCGACCGCTGGCTCGAGCTCGCCCAGGAGAGTGCGCCGGAGGAGCGGGCGGCCGCACTGGTGACGCTGGCCGAGATGCAGATGCGCCGCGGGCAGGACGCTGCCGCGCTGCAGACGCTCGAACAGCTAGACGCTTCCGGCGACCTCAATTCGCGGGGTCTCGAGCTCATGGCGCGGCTCTGCCAGAAGCTCGGCCGCGGTGCCCGCCTGCTCGAGCTCGCACCGCGCCTGCGCAGCGCCAAGGAGCTTCCCGAATCGCAGGTGAACGAACTGCTCGCACAGGTCCAGCTCGAGGAGATCCGCGCGGCCGGCGAGCGGGCGGACCAGGCGCGGCTCGAGAAAGCCTGGTCGGCGTTGCCGCGCGGCGTGCGCCGGCTGCCGCAGTCGGTCGTGACCTACGCGCGCGCGGCGATGGCCTGCCAGGACCATCCGACCGCGGAGAAGGTCCTGCGCGAACTGATCGACGAATCGGGCGATCCCGTGGCGACGCGAATGTACGGCGACCTCGTGCTCGCCGACCCGCTGGTGCCGCTCGAGCGCGCCGAAGCGTGGCTGCGCGCACGACCGGAGGATCCGGAGCTCCTCGCGAGTTGTGCGCGGTTGTGCCTGCGCGCCGAGCTCTTCGGCAAGGCGCGCAGTTACCTCGAGGCAAGCCTCGCACGGCGTCCGAGCGCCGAGAACAGCCTCATCCTCGCGGACCTGCTCGAGCAGATGGGCGACGAGCCGCGCGCCGTGGCCTGCCTGCGCCAGGCGGTGACTCAGTCCGCCGGCCGGCGCGCCAACCTGCCGCGCGTCCGATTGCGGCGGCGCTGAGCGCGAGCGCGAGCGCGGGCGGATTCAGCTCCCGGCAGACCGCTCCCCGATGTGCGCCAGCGCGTCGGGCGCATAGTCGAACGAGTCGAAGAAGAGTTGCTCGCGCGGCAAGCCGCGGGCGACGAAGTCCGTCCGGATGGCTTCGATCATCGCCGGCGGACCGCTCGCGTACACGTCGTAACGGGACAGGTCCGCGTGCTCGTCGAGCACCCGCTCGTGCACGAGGCCGTGCCGGAACCCTGCCGCCGAAGTCGATGCGGCGGAAAGCACCGGGCGATAGGTGAAGCCCGGCCGGGTGTGCGCGAGATCTTCGAGCCACGCGTGCTCGTAGAGACCGTCGGCGTCCTGCGCGCCCCAGTAGAGCATGACAGGCCGCCGGTCGCCGGTCGCGATCAGCTGGCGCAGCATCGCGCGGAGCGGCGCGTAGCCGGTGCCACCGCCAATCATGAGCGGCGCACGCGGCGACTCGGTCCGCAGCCAGAACTGCCCGAGCGGGCCCTCGATCCTGAGCAGCGCGCCGCGCTGCAGGCCGCCGAAGAGTTGCGCCGTGAATCCCGTGGCCGAAGCGCGCCGCACGTGCAGTTCGAGGAGCCGCCCGTCCGCCGGGGCGCTCGCGATCGAGAAACTGCGCCGGCGCCCCTGGGACAGCATCACGTCGAGATACTGTCCTGGCCGGTAGTGCAGATCCTCGACCGCCGGCAGGCGCAGAAAGACCGCCATGACGTCCGTGGCGAGGCGTTCCAGGCGCTCGATGCGGCAGGGCAGGCTCTTCACCTCGACGTCCGGGGCCGGCCGCACGGCGCGCGTCTCGATCCTGAGGTCGGTGAGCGCGTGGGCCTGGCACAGCAGCGCGAATCCCGCTCGCTGTTCGTCCGGCGCGATGCCCGGCGGGAGTTGCTCCCCTGCGTAACGCACGGCGCCATCGATGACCCGTGCGAGACACGAGGCGCAATGACCGCCCTTGCAGCTGTGCGGCAGGTTGAGGCCGGCACGCAACGCGGCCGCGAGCACGTCCTCGCCGGGCTCGGCGACGAACGAATCGCCGGTCGGGATGAGTGTCACCGTGGGCATGCAGGCAGCATGCCACGGGTACGGGCCACGCGCCCGCGCTGGGCTATGCTGCCCGCATGAAACGCACATGCCTCGTCGTCGGATGCGGGTACGTGGGCCGGCGACTGGTCGCGCGGCTGCCGGCGGACTGGCGCGCCGTCGCACTGGTTCGCTCGGCCGCGAGCGCCGCCGAGTTGCGCGCGCGAGGCATCGAGGCGATGGCCGTGGACCTCGATGCGGCAGATCCGCTGCCCGACTCAGGCGTCGCCGCCGACGGGGCCGCCATCGTCTACCTCGCACCGCCGCCGGATGCCGGCACGACCGACCCCCGTCTCGGCCGCCTGCTCGCAGCGCTCGGCGATGCGCGGCCCGCGGCCGTGGTCTACCTGAGCACGACGGGCGTCTACGGCGATGCCGGCGGCGGGAGCGTGGACGAATCGAGCCCGGTCGCGCCGGGCAGCGATCGCGCACGGCGGCGCGTCGCCGCGGAGCAGATGACGCGACAGTGGTGCGAAATGCGCGGCGTGCGCGCGGTCGTGCTGCGGGTCCCGGGCATCTACGGGCCGGACCGGTTGCCGCTCGAGCGACTGCAGAGCGGCGAGCCGGCGCTCGCGCCGGAAGACTCCGGGCCCGGCAATCGCATCCACGTCGACGATCTCGTGTCGAGCTGCGTCGCGGCGCTCGAACGGCCCGTGTCCGGCGTGTTCAACGTGGGCGACGGCGATCATTCGAGCACCACGGTCTTCCTGCAGACCGTCGCAGCGCTCGCGGGGCTGCCGGCACCCGCGCTCGTGTCGCTCGCCGAGGCACGCGGACGCATCAGCCCCGGTCTCTTGTCGTATCTCGTCGAGTCGCGCCGCGTGCTCACGCATCGCATGTGCGAGGAACTCGGTGTCGTGCCGCGCTACGCGAGCCACGCGGACGGCATCGCCGCGAGCCTGTCCGAAATGCGCGCACAGGGACGTTGAGCCTCGGCTATCCTTGCCGCATGCGACTCGCGTTCACGAAGATGCACGGACTCGGCAACGACTTCATCGTCTTCGATGCCGAGCGGCCGGAGTCGGTGCCGTCTGCCGACGCGCTGCGACATCTCGCGGACCGTCGCCAGGGCATCGGCTTCGACCAGGCGCTGGTGCTCTCCCCGCCCCGCCGCGCCGGCACCGACGTCTACTACCGGATCTTCAACGCCGACGGTTCCGAGGTCGAGCAGTGCGGCAACGGCGCGCGCTGCATCGC
>CAZRKS010000157.1:0-6194 GCA_964600315.1 uncultured Steroidobacteraceae bacterium
GCCGGCTCTCGAGCACGCCGGCCTTCCACATCATGGCCTCGAGCATCGCGAGCTGTGCGGGGCTGATGAAGACCGAGAGCTCGCCGGGCTCGCTGAAGTCGGTCTGCGCGGCGAACATGGTGACGCTCGCGAGGCGGTCGTCCTCGCGGCCGGCGAGCGCGGCCGCGGCGATCGCGAGCAGCGTGCCGCCGATGCAGTAGCCGACGGCGTGGACCTTGTGCTTCGGGACCACGGCGGCGACGGCGTCGAGCGCGGCCAGCACGCCGTGCTCCAGGTAGTCGTCCATGGTGATGTCCCGGTCCTCCGCGGTCGGGTTCTTCCACGAGATCATGAACACCGTGTGACCTAGGCCCGTCAGGTAGTTCACCATCGAGTTCTTCGGCGACAGGTCCAGGATGTAGTACTTCATGATCCAGGCGGGGACGATCAGCAGCGGCTCCGCGTAGACGGTCTTCGTCTGCGGCGAGTATTGGATCAGTTCCATCAGCCGCGTACGCAGGATCACCTTGCCGCGGCTCGCCGCGACCTGCTCGCCGACGACGTAGTTCTCGACGCCTGCCGGACCCTGCTTCTGCAGCGTGCGCACCACGTCCTCGGCAGCGTGCTTCGCTCCCCTGAGGAGGTTGCGCCCGCCCTCGTCGAGGGTCTTCCTGAGGATCTCCGGGTTGGTCGCGAGGTAGTTGTCCGGTGCGAAGAGTTCGAGGCCCTCGCGCATCGTGAAGCCGGCGACGCCGACCGCCGCGGCGTCGGCGCCGGGCACGTTCTGCAACGCCTCGCGCGCCCAGCCCGAGGCCGTGAGGAACGACTGGGCGAACACGTTGAACGGGAACTTTGCCCAGGCCGGGTCGGCGAAGCGATTTGCATACGGCGTGCCCGCGGCCTCCGGCGCCCGGGCCCCGCCCCACGCCGCGGTGCCGGCGAACTGCGCGAGCGTCAGCGTCTTCTGCAGGGCCGAACGCGCGAGCTCGGCCTGCCGCCCGGGCGAGGCCGCGAGGCGCGCGAGCACTTCGACCCAGGCGCCGCCGAAGGCCTGCGGGGACAGTCCGCCCGTCCAGCGTCCGAGCGCCGCGAGATAGGTTCGCGTCGTGTCGTCCGTCACGAGCGTGCGGCCGGTCTTCTGCTGCTTCGTGGTCATGGCGTGCCTCAGAGGGTCTTGAGATCGACGGACGGGTCGGCGATCAGCGCCGGATCCGGCCGCCGGCGTTCCGCGATCCATTTCTTGCCGAGCATGAAGTCGCGCGGGCTGTTCACGGCATCCACGGCCAGCAGCTCGCCCTGCGCGAGATAGTAGAGCGCGAAGCTGCCCGAATCGGGATCGCCGCGCACGACCGCCTGCTCGTAGCCCTGCGAGAGCCCCGCGATCTGCAGCTTGACGTCGTACTGGTCCGACCAGAACCACGGCACGTGCTCGTGCCGCGCCGGGCGGCCGCACATGTTGGCGGCGGCCGTCTTCGCCTGCTCGACGGCGTTGTCGACCGATTCGAGGCGTACGCGGCGCCCGTAGCGGACGCTCGGGTGGTTGGTGCAGTCGCCCGCGGCGTAGACGTGCGCGTCCGAGGTCAGGCAGTGCTCGTCGACCCACACGCCGTTGTCGCAGCGGATGCCGGCCGCCGCGGCGAGGCTCACGTCGGGCAGGATGCCGACGCCGACGATCACGAGGTCGGCCGGGAAACGCAGCTCGCCGCAGACGACCTGCTGCACGCGGCCGTCGCCCTCGAACGCGGTCACGGAAGTTCCGCAGTGGATGCGCACGCCCTCGCGCTCGTGCCGGCGGGTGTAGAAATCCGAGAGTTCCGGTGCGACGACGCGGTTCATCGGCCGGTCGGCCATCTCGAGGACCGTGACCTCGAGCCCGAGATGGCGCGCGCTCGCCGCCGCCTCGAGGCCGATGTAGCCGGCGCCCACGACCACCAGGCGCCGGGCGCCGGAGAGGTCCGCCCGGATCGCATCGACGTCCGCGATCGTCCGCAGGCAGTGGATGCCGCTGAGCTCGTGGCCCGGCACCTCGAGCAGACGCGGGCGGCTGCCGACGCAGAGCAGCAGCTTCTCGTAGACGAGTTCGCTGTCGTCGTTCAGCCGCAAGCGCCGCGCGCTGCGGTCGATCGCCGTCACCCTGACGCCGAGCCGCACCTCCACCCGGGCCTGTTCGTAGAACTGCGGGCTGCGCAGCAGCAGCCGCTCGCGCTCGAGTTCGCCGGACAGGAACTTCTTCGACAGCGGCGGCCGGTTGTAGGGCAGGTGCGGTTCGTCGCCGACCAGGACGATCGGACCGTCGTGACCTTCGCGGCGCAGCGTGTCGATGGCCTGCACCGAAGCGTGGCTGGCGCCGACGACGACGAAGGTCCGGTTCATTCCTGCTCCTCGCCGGCGGACGCCATCACGACCCGGTTCCGGCCGACCTGATTGAGAACCTCGACTTTATATACGGCGCTCCCCGGGCGAGGAAGCAGTCGCGCGCCGGCCGGCCTGTGGCTATGCTTGGCAGCCCGGACGCACCACGGTCGGGCAGGCGACCTGCGCTGGCGCTCCACGCTGGTGCGGTCGGGGCGTCCCGGTGCCCGGATCCGCCGGGCGGCGGGGGTCGGCACGGTTTCTGCATATTGGCTGGTGCGATCTCCGCCGGAGAATGACGAAAAGTTCAGGAGCCAGAGCCCTATGAAGCTGATCAGCGCAATCATCAAACCCTTCAAGCTGGACGACGTGCGCGCCGCCCTGTCGGAACTCGGCGTGTCCGGCATGACGGTGACGGAGGTCAAGGGCTTCGGGCGCCAGCGCGGCCACACCGAGCTGTACCGTGGAGCCGAGTATGTCGTCGACTTCGTGCCGAAGACGCGCATCGAGGTCGCGGTCAAGGACGGTCTCGTCGACCAGGTGGTCGAGGCGATCGTCGGCGCGGCCCGCACCGGCAAGGTCGGCGACGGCAAGATCTTCATTTCCGACCTGGAACGCGCGATCCGCATCCGCACCGGGGAAGCCGACGACCAGGCCCTCTGACGGCTTGCCCGATCCGCTCGAGACCGCTCTGCAGAAGCTCGTGCTGGGCCGTCAGGTCCGGCACGTGTTCCTCTGCGTGGGCGGCAAATGTGCGCCCCAGGAGCAGGCCGAGCGGAGCTGGGAGCACCTCAAGCGGCGCCTCCGGGAGGTCGGACTGCAGGATGTCGCGGGCGGCGTGCTGCGCACGCGAGCGGACTGCCTGCGGATCTGCACGTCGGGGCCGGTGGCGGTCGTCTACCCGGACGGCACCTGGTACCGCGACTGCACGCCGGAGAACCTGGACCGGATCATCGAGCAGCACCTGCTGGGCGGCCGGCCGGTGCGGGAACTGGTGATTGCGGAGGCGCCGCTGGGGTCAGGGGCTGTAGGCTGTGGGCTGTAGGCTGTCGGTCGGAAGGCTGCTGCACCCTCTGGCTACAGCCTGCAGCCCACAGCCCACAGCCTCTTGCCCACAGCCCACAGCCCACAGCCTATCGCCCCCATGTCCCACGCCATCCGCATCCACGCCCACGGCGGTCCCGACGTCCTGCGGTGGGAAACCCACGACCCGGGCTCCCCCGGCCCGGGCGAGGTGCTCATCCGCCAGACGGCCATCGGGCTCAACTTCATCGACATCTACGAGCGCACCGGCCTCTACGCGACCCCGCTGCCGGCCGGCCTCGGGCACGAGGGGGCAGGCGTCGTCGAGGCGAGGGGACCTGGCGTGCGCGGGCTCGCGATCGGCGATCGGGTCGCCTACGCGTCGGCAAGCGCCGGGGCCTACGCGGACCGGCGTTGCCTCGCCGCGGATCGGCTGGTCCGGATTCCTGACGGCGTGAGCGACCGGCTGGCGGCTGCGGCGATGCTGAAGGGACTCACGGCGCAATGCCTGCTGCGCCGGACGCATCGCGTGAAGCGCGGTGAGACCGTCGTGATCCATGCGGCGGCCGGCGGCGTCGGGCTCATCGCTTCGCAGTGGGCGCGTCACCTCGGCGCCACGGTGATCGGCACCGTGGGCAGCGAGTCCAAGGTCGAGATCGCCCGCGCGCACGGCTGCCACCACGTGCTGGTGACGGGGCGGGACGACCTCGCGGCGCGGGTCCGCGAGATCACCGGCGGAAGCGGCGCCGACGTCGTCTACGACTCGGTCGGCAAGGACACGTTCTTTGCGTCGCTCGACTGCCTGCGTCCGCTCGGGCTCATGGTGAGCTACGGCAATGCCTCGGGACCCGCGCCCGCCCTCCAGCCGCTGGAACTCGGGCGCCGCGGGTCGCTGTTCCTGACGCGGCCGACGCTGTTCCACTACGTCGCCCGACGGGCCGACCTCTTGCGCGCGGCGCGCGATCTCTTCGCCGTCATCGGACGCGGCGTCGTGCGCATCGAGATCGGCCAGACCTACGCGTTGCAGGACGTCGCGAGCGCCCACCGCGACCTCGAGAGCCGGCGCACGATCGGCTCCACCGTCCTGATTCCGTAGCGCGGTCATCCAGTGCATGAACGGCGCAAGGCGTGTTTCGCGGCGCGGTGCCTCGTCGCGCTGGCGGGTGGCCTGCCGGTCGGCGCGTGCCTCGCCGCCGAGACCGCGCCGCCCGTGCCCCCGCCGGCCGAACTCGAAGCCCGCGGCGCCGTCGTGGGCCGGATCATCGTCGTGCCCGACGACATCTTCGACACCCGCATCGAAGGCGAGAGCGGCTGGCTCTACCGGACGGCGAACCGGCTGCACATCAACACCCGCGAATCGGTGATCCGCGGTCAGCTGCTCTTCAAGACCGGCGAGCGCTACCGCCGCCGCCTGATCGAGGAGAGCGAGCGCAACCTGCGGGCAAATTCCTACCTCTACGACGCGACGATCACGGCGGTCGCTTTCGACGGCGAGCACGTCGATCTCGAGGTGCGCACGCGCGACACCTGGACGCTGAATCCCGGCGTCAACTTCAGCCGTACCGGCGGCAAGAACGAGTACTCGGTGCAGGTCGAGGAACAGAACCTGCTCGGCCGCGGACAGCAACTGCAGCTCGAGTGGGAATCGGACGTCGACCGCGAGTCGCTCACTTTCCTGTTCGCGGACCCGCATTTCCTGCAGAGCTATACCCGACTCGCCGTCGCCTACAGCGACGCGAGCGACGGCGACACCCAGTTCTTCTCCCTGAGCCAGCCGTTCTACGCGCTCGACACGCGCTGGTCGGCCGGGACGACGCTCAGCGACAGTACCTTCAACACCGATCGCTACGAACTCGGCGACCGCGTCGGCGAGTTCCGCACGCATGCGCAGTTCTACACCCTGTGGGGCGGCTGGTCGGCGGGCCTGCGGGACGGCTGGGTCCGCCGCTGGAACTACGGCGCGACCTACCAGCAGGACGACTTCGAGCCGGTGCCGGGCGAGCCGCTCGGCGGCCCCCTGCCGGCGGACCGCAAGTTCGTCTATCCGTGGCTCGCGTTCGAGCTGCTGGAGGACGCCTTCCAGGAGCGCGTCAACCAGGACCAGATCCGCCGCACCGAGGACGTGCTGGTCGGGTTCAACGGCTGGGTGAAGCTCGGCTATGCGTCGGAAGCGCTCGGCTCGCAGACCGATGCGGTGCTGCTGTCGTCGTTCGCCCGCGACGGCGCCGATCTCGGGCCGGGCCGGTCGATGTTCGGTTCGGCGTGGGCGTCCGCTCGCTACGAGCACGGTGAGATCGTGAACGGCATCTTCGGTGCGGAGGCGCGCTACTACTGGGCCACCTCTGCACGCAGCAAGTTCTTCGGCAGCGCGTCCGGCACCGTGACGGAGCAGCTCGACCAGGACCAGCAGCTCACGCTCGGCGGCGACACCGGGCTGCGCGGCTATCCGCTGCGCTACCAGGCCGGCACGGCGCGCGCGCTGCTCACCCTCGAGCAGCGCTACTACACGAAGTGGTACCCGTTCCGGCTGTTCCACATCGCCGGGGCGGCATTCTTCGACATGGGACGCACCTGGGGGCGCGACGTCACGGGCGAGGAGAGCCTGGGGCTCCTGAAGGACGTCGGCATCGGATTGCGCCTCGGCTCGAGCCGCTCGGCGTTCGGCAACGTCGTGCACATCGATCTCGCGTTCCCGCTCGACGGCACCGACGACATCGACAAGGTGCAGCTGGTCGTCGAGACCAAGGCCCAGTTCTGATTTCCGGGCGCCACGGGGCCCGCCCTCAGGGGATCTCGACCACCTGCCGGATCGACGCGCCCGCGGCCAGCCGGTCGAAGCC
>CAZRKS010000158.1:0-6182 GCA_964600315.1 uncultured Steroidobacteraceae bacterium
AGCACCATGGCAACGTCCCGCAGGCTTTTCACATTCTTGAGCATTCAAGTCCCCTGAGGTCGAGCAGACTTGTGGCGAATCAAGGCTGCCACCAGTGTCACCCCCGTGAGGGGCAGTACGAAGCCCAGCATCACGGCGGAGTAGGCCGGCAACAGGTCGTGTTGCTGTGCGGCCAGGACAAGGTACAGCGCGTAGGCCGCGTAATAGAGGACGAACACGCCGCCCTCCCAGCGTGCGATTTCGCGGCCGGTGAGAAAGACGGGCCAGCAGGCCACCGCAACGGCCAGCATCACCCAGGTGTCAAAGTTCACCACGGCGGCGGACATGAGCAGCCCGCTCTCTCCCGAAACCAGGCCCGAGAGGCCCACGCAGCCCAGGATGTTGAAGATGTTGCTGCCCACCACATTGCCCACGGCGATGTCCCGTTCGCCCTTCACCGCCGCGGTGATGGAAGCCGCCACCTCCGGCATCGAGGTGCCGGCCGCCACGATGGTCAGGCCGATCACCATGTCGCTCACGCCCAGCGCCTTGGCAAAGGCGATGGACGCCGTCACCAGCCACCGCGAGCCCAGCACCAGAGCGCCGAGGCCCACCGCAATGAGCGCCAGTTGCGCCGGCAGCCGGCTGTCCCAGGCGCCGGGCGCAGCGGGTTCGATCTCCTGGGCGAACTCGTCCTGCGCGGCCTGCGTTTCCTTGCGCGACTGCACGATCAGGAACGCCGTGTAGGCCAGCAGCAGCGCCACGAGCAGCCCGCCCTCGAGCATGCTCACCGTGCCATCCAGGCCCATCAGCAGGAGCAGCACGCTGGCGCCGATCATGATGGGCACCTCTTGCCGGATGAGCTGCACGTTCACCACCAGCGGCACGATCAGCGCGCTCACGCCCAGGATGAACAGCACGTTGAAGATGTTGCTGCCCACGACGTTGCCGATGGCGATGCTGGTGTTACCCGCCAGGACGGCCCCGACGGAAACGGCCATCTCGGGCGCACTGGTGCCGAAGGCCACGATGGTCAGGCCCACCACCAAGGGCGAGATTCCGAACCGAAGGGCCAGCCTGGAGGCGCCGCGCACCAGCAAATCCGCACCCAGCACCAACGCCGCCAGCCCAGCCAGGAAGAGCAAGACGTTCATGGCATACCCCCAGGAAATCGATGCCACTCTAGCCTGCGCTCCAAGCCCCTGTGAACCTCGCGAAGGATGGCCTCGGAAACGTTGCGCCGTTCGCGCGCGGCAGCCGTTTCCCGGCGACCCGATTCGAACTCTCGATGCGCTCCACCTCGCATCGCTACTGGTCGCACGTTCCGCGATCGCCGGCCTGCGGTTGCTGAGTCTCGACGAACGAGTGCGCAAGGCTGCGAAAGGACTGGGTGTCACAGTCGAGCCCGCCTGAGCATGGCTGCCGTGAATCGGCGCGCCGTTCATTGCCGCGGGCCGGCGTGTCATCCACGCCGCCTTGTGCTGCGGAAGACCAAGACCACATACTCGCCCGAGACGGGCAGGCAGGCACTCCCATGAGCATGAAACTGGTCGGACGCGACAAGGTCATCGAATACAACGAGCGGCACTTCCTTCGGCAAGCTCCCACCGCTCAGCCGCTGTGGCAGGACAGCGTCGTCCTCGTCTGGTGGGACCTGGAGCGAGGCCTCGGCGGGATGCATCGCATCGGCCACGAATACAACTGCGAAGACGGACCCAGGGTCTCGCTCTGGAACAATATTGCGTCGCCCGGTGGAATCTACAAGCGAGTCGTTTATCAGCCGTTGCGTGAGGCCGACAAGCTGCCGGACGGCTTCGGTTGCGCCGACGACACCTGCAGTTACCGTTACGACGGCGAGCACGTCTGGACCTTCGAAGACGCCACGGCAGGACTCCGTGGCGTCCTGCGTCACCGCGACGACCACGCGGCCGTCAATTGCTACCCGTACTCGGGTTCGCTCTCCGATGATTTCGCCAGCCACCACATGGACCTCCCGGGCGCCGTCACGGGCTCGCTTTCCATCGGGGGCAAGACCTACGCGGTCCAGGGCCTGAGCATTCGCGACCACGGGTGGGGTCGCCGTGACTGGGGCACCCTGTTGTCGCACCGCTGGATCGCGGGAACCTTCGGCCCGGATCTCAGTTTTGTCGCGTTGGCCTGGCATGCCGCCGATGATTCGTTCGCCTCGTTCGGCTGGGTCGTGAAGGGCGACACGATCGTGTTCGCCAGGGAGGTCGACATCATTGCCTATACGGAAATCGACTCGGCGTCGGTCCGCGGCGGCCACCTCAGGATGCTGCTCGCAGACGGCGACGTGCTCGACGTCGAGTGCACTCCGCTGGCCAAGGGCCTGGTGTCCTATCATCACGACATCGCCTGTGTGGACACGATGTGCCGCATCAGCGCCGGAGGGCGCGTCGGCATCTGCGATTTCGAGACCACCGCGAATTTCCAGAAGAACAATCGCACGCCCGGCCGGATGATCAATGCCGTCGTCGAGAACGGCTTTCATCCGGTGTGACGGCAGCGCGTTCGACGGCCCGTAGCGCAGGCGCAGCGCACGCATGAAGAAGCGAGCCATCGTCGTCGGCGCAGGCGCGGCTGGCGTGTCGGCCGCATTTCGCCTCCAGCAGGCGGGCTGCGACGTGCGCGTGATCGAGCGCGACGCCATGGTCGGCGGCCGGACCCGTTCGAAGCGGCAGAACGGCTTCATCATGGACATCGCCGCGGGTCTGCTGCCCTCGACCTACACGGCGGTCTACCGATTGATGGAGGATGCCGGCCTCCGGGACATGCTGGAGCCGATGCGCTCACCCACGGCCATCTACCGTGATGGTCGGCTCCACTACATCGAAGCCCGGCACATGGCCCGCTCGATGCTGCGGACCCGGGTGATCAGCGTCGCCTCCAAGCTCAAGCTGGTCCGTGCGGGATGGACGGCCTTGAAGATGTGGAAGCACCTGGACGTCGTGAATCTTGGCCGCGCGGCTGGGCTCGGCCTTCATGCTGATGGAGAAGGTCTCCGGTGCCCTGGTGGGAGACGTCTTCGACGCGCCTTCGCGTGAGGCCGTGCTCGACAGCGCCCGCGTCCTCGCGCGCCTGCACCAGATCGCCCCCGATGAAATCGTGCCGACCTTGCGCGAGAGCATGAACCGCGCTCCCACCGCTTCGGAACTGCGTGCCCACGTCACGGAACTGCAGCAACTCTGGCAGACGCATTCGCGGGCTCACAGCGTCACAATGGACGCGGTCTTCGCGTGGCTTCAGGCCAATGTCGATCAGTTGCGGCCGCTCGTGACCGTCGTGCACGGCGACTACAGCTATCACAACCTGCTGTTCGTCGGCGACGAGCTCAGCGCCGTCATGGACTGGGAACTGGTGCACATCGGCCATCCGGCAGAGGACGTCGGCTACATTCGTGGCGCGGTGCTGACCCAAGTGCCCTGGCCCGACTTCATGGCCGCCTACCGCGAGGCTGGCGGCCCGGAACTCGAGGAGCGGGACGTGATCTTCTACGCCCTGCTCGGCAAGCTGCGACTGATCGCCTTGCTCTTCCGGGCGCGTCAGTATTTCGAGTCGGGCCAGACCGATGATCTCCAGATCGCCGACGTCTGCGTCTTCCACATGACGCGTCTGGTTCATCAGTGCTCGATGGAAATGCGGACACTCCCACGCAGATGGTGATGCCGCAGGCCGCCCAGTTCTGGATGAACCTCCTCTCTACGCCTGGTATGTCGGTGGCCAGGCAGTCCTGGCCTGCTGAACCCCCCGGCCGGTCAGGCGGTTGGAAATCCCTGCCCGTTCAGCGACGCCCGGCCCACAGGTCCCGGATGCGGGGAATCGTCGCGACGCCGTCGCAATGGAAGGGTACGCGCTCCTCGCCCCAGTGCTCGCGCGGTGGGCCGAGCACCGAAACTGCGAATCCCATCGTCTCGAACAACTGCACGAGCCGAGGCGAAGCCCATTGATGGGGTGCATGGTTCCCCCTGTCTTCGTCGTATGGATACTGCGGCCCGGGTTTCTTGGCAAGCTGGCGGACGACCGTCAATGGCAAGGTGACATTTCCCATGTGCTGTTTCCGGAGCGTGGGCATCTGACCGATGGCGCCAACTCGCCGGTGTTCCGCTGCATCCGACACGAGGATCTTTACGCTACCGGCCAACAGGCCAGCGTCAAGAGCACGAGTCCCGCCCACATCGCGATCTCGATCGTCTCGGTGATCGGCTGAGTTCCCCGGACCGCGCCCCAAATGTGCACGACGGTCAGGATTGACGCGACGGCGAGCACGAGCTGAAAAACGAAGACGGTGCCCGCGCCCGTCATACCGGCGCGCAGGGTGATCGCGTTCAGGACGATCGCGATGCCCCCCAGGCATCGACCGAAGTAGACGGCGAGGTCCGTCTGCGCTGGGATCGACCAGCCAAGCATCCGCGCCCAGCGCAGCGGTGCAACGAAGATCGGGATGGACAGCAGCACGGCGGACACGACGGCCAGCAGGATCAGGAAAGTACTTGCGTGCCCGGACCATGCGCCGATCATGTTGGCCCCCAACGTTTGTCTGGCCCGAATGATTCGTCCCGGCAGCATACGACCGGACCTCGCGCTGCGGAAGGCGCCGTTCGACCGCCCGTTGGCGCTTATCGCGCGGGCATGACGGCCACCGGCGCCTCGTCCGCCTCGGTCTCCTTGTCCTTGATCAGACGGCGAAGGAAGGGGATCAGCGCCACGAGCAGGAGGCCCACCACGGTGCTGCCCCAGCCGAGCCGCGAGAACAGGCTGATGTATTCGGGATTGCTGAGCAGTGCCGTCGTGGCCGAGGGTTCCGGAATCATCCCCGAAAAGTCCCCGGCGAACAGCGACGCCAGGCCGGTGACGAGCATCCAGCTGCCCATCATGATTCCCTGGTACTCGCGCGGCGCCAGCTTGCCGATCATGGCGTAACCGACCGGCGAGATCAGCAATTCGCCGACGCTCTGCAGCACGTAGCTGGCGAACAGCCAGACGAACGCGGTCCTGCCCGTGTCGTCCGCGAGCGAGATGCCGATGGGCAACGCGAGGAAGCCGAGTCCCATCAGTATCAGCGCGACCGCGAATTGACTGGGAATGTCGACGTTCCAGCCGCGAGCCCGCCATCGGGAGAACAGCGCCGCCAGCAGCGGGCCACCGATGACGATGCTGACGGTGTTGATGTTCTGGATCCACTGCGGTGCGACCTCGATGCCCCACACTCGCAGGTTCACATTGTTGACCGCGAACAACTGCAGGCCGTTCGGGGCCATTTGGTACAGCGACCAGAACACGAGTGAGCCCAGGGCGAGGATCAGGTACGCCCACATGTTGTTCCGTTCGCGCGGTTCCTTGTGCTTGAGCGTCAGGTAGACGAGCGCGGCCGCCAGCGCCGCACAGAGCGCCTTGAAGAACGTCCCGGTCGAACCGGTGTGCTGCAGCATGATCCGCACCAGCGGCACGAGCCCGACGAGGATGGCGGCGCCCGCGAGGAATCGTAACTTGAACTGCCGTGGCGTCACGTCCAGCAGACGTGTGTTCCTGTCCGCCAGGACTTTCCAGTTGAAGGCCGCCAGCACGATGGCCATGAAGTTGCCGACCGTCGCGAACAGGAAGAGGCTCGAGTAACTCTCGGTCAGTTGGTAGTGGCCGGCGACCGCGAAACCGACGAAGAACCCGATGTTCATGCCGGCGTAATTCCAAAAGAATGCGCTTTCGCGGCGCAGGTCCGCCGGTGCGAAGCGCTGCGTCAGCATCATGTTGAGGCAGGTGACATTGAGCCCGCTGCCCGTCAGGAACAGCGCCAGGCCCCAGTACATCGCCTCGGCCGTGTCGCCGTTCGCCATCCAGCCGCAACCGAGCACCTGCAGAATCATTCCGCCGACGAACAGGTTGCGGTTGCTGAGGAAGCGGCCACCGAGGTAGCCGCCGAACAGGTGCAAACCGTAATTGAAGGCGCCGAAGACGCCCATGATCGCAGAGGCCTCCTTCGCTGAAAAATGCAGGTGACGGGTCGCGTACAGGACGAGGGTCGAGTACAGGACCGCAAACCCGAGGGTGGCGAAGATCTGGATGAAGAACAGCGCCGCGGCGCCTGCAGGAATCGCCGTGAGTCGGCTTCTCAGATTTGGCAACGCGCTCTCCGCAACGGCGAATTCGCCCGGCTGGGCCGCGCGATCATAACGTGGGTGCGCCTC
>CAZRKS010000159.1:0-4413 GCA_964600315.1 uncultured Steroidobacteraceae bacterium
ATGTTCGCCTACAACGGCGGGCCGGGCTCGTCGTCGATCTGGCTGCACATGGGCATCCTCGGTCCGCGCCGGGTCGTGGTGAACGACCAGGGATTCGCGCCGCCACCGCCGTCAGTGAGCGTCGAAAATGCCTACAGCGTCCTCGACGTCACCGACCTCGTGATGATCGACCCGGTGGGCACCGGATTCTCGAAGCCGCTCGGCGACGCGAAGAACGCGGACTTCTGGGGCGTGGACCAGGACATCAAGTCGGTCGGCCAGTTCATCAAGCGCTACGTGTCGGACAACGGTCGCTGGGCCTCGCCGAAGTACCTGCTCGGCGAGAGCTACGGCGGCATGCGCAGCGCCGGGCTCGCCTACTACCTGCAGAACACGCAGGGCATGGACATGAACGGCGTGGTGCTGGTTTCGCCGTTCCTGAATGCGGGCTCCGGCATCGACGGCGACGAGATCGACCTGCCCCACGTGCTCTACCTGCCGACCTTCGCGGCGACGGCCTGGTACCACGGAGCGATTGCGAACAAGCCCGCTTCCCTGCCCGCGTACCTCGACGAGGTCGAGCGCTTCGCGCGCGACGAGTACGCCCCTGCGCTCATGCGCGGCTACATGCTGCCCGAAGCCGAGAAGAAGGCGATCGCCGCAAAGCTCGCCGCGTACACCGGCACGACGGCGGACTACTGGGAGAAAGCCGACCTGCGCGTCAGCCACCCGCAGTTCCTGCAGGAACTCATGCGCAACCAACGCATGATCGCCGGGCGCATCGACTCGCGCTTCGTCGGACCCGCCGTCAACCCGCTCAGCGAGAAGATGGACTACGACCCGTTCTTCCCCGCCGTGGCGCCGGCGTACACCGCGGCGTTCCTCGACTACCTGCACTCGGAACTGAAATTCGGGCAGGACGAGAACTACGTCGTCTCCGCGTTCGACACCGAGTGGGACTGGAAGCACAAGCGCCCGGGCAAGGCGGGCTGGATGTCGCCGCTGCCGAACACCGTGCCCGACCTCGCCATGGCCATGACGTACAACCCCGGCCTGCACGTGCTGGTCCTGCAGGGCTACTACGACCTCGCCACGCCTTTCCTCGCGACCAAGAACGACGTGGCGCACCTCGACATCACGCCCGAGGCGCGCAAGCGCGTCGACATCCAGTACTACGACGCGGGACACATGATGTACCTGCATGAGCCCTCGATGCGGAAGTTCCGCGACGACGTCGCGGGCTTCGTGCGCCGCACGGACCGCCTGTGATCACCTTCGATGTACC
This sequence comes from uncultured Steroidobacteraceae bacterium, assembly GCA_964600315.1. Classification (GTDB taxonomy): domain Bacteria; phylum Pseudomonadota; class Gammaproteobacteria; order Steroidobacterales; family Steroidobacteraceae; genus RPQJ01. The sequence goes on from CAZRKS010000159.1 coordinate 1,265, forward strand.
GTTGCGCCATGCGCGGCTGCTCGCAGCCGGCAAGGTCGCGGTCATCGACGGCGAGGCTCGGTTCACGTACGCGGAACTAGCCGAACGCTGCGCGCGCCTGGTCACAGGGCTGCGCAGCCTCGGGCTCGCACGCGGCGACCGGGTGGCGATCCTCGCCGCGAACGGGCATGCGTATCTCGAGACGTATGTCGGCGTCCCCGCCGGCGGCATGGTGGTCGTGCCGCTCAACACGCGCCACAGTGCCGCCGAACTCGAGTACGCACTGCGCGACTCGGGCGCCCGCGTGCTCATCACCGACCGTCCTGCGGGCACGCTGTCCGCCGTGGTCGAGCGCGTCGTGACGATCGGCGACGAATACGAGACGCTGCTCGCGCGCGCGCGGCCCGTGACGCTCGGCGAGGGCGTGTCGGAGAACGACCTGGCGGGACTCTTCTACACCGGCGGCACGACGGGCGCGTCGAAGGGCGTCATGCTCTCGCATCGCAACCTGATCGCGAACACCTATCACTGGCTGTCGCTCGTGCCGCAGTACGCGAACGACGTGTTCCTGATCGCGGCGCCCCTGTTTCACGCCGCCGGTTCGAACGGCGTGCTCGGCGCGATCTGGACGACCGGGACGCAGGTGACGCTGCCGGCCTTCGATCCGGCGGCCGCGCTCGATCTCGTCGCCCGTCACGGCGTCACCGAGACGCTCGGCGTGCCGACGATGCTGGCCGCGCTCGCCAACGAGCAACTCGAGCGGCCGCGCGACACGCACACTTTGCGCATGATCGGACACGGCGGCTCGCCGATCGCCACCGAGATCCTGCGCCGCTGCTGCAGCGCCTTCCCGACGGCCGACTTCGTCGAGGTCTACGGCGCCACCGAGCTCTCGCCGCTCGCCACCATAATGGTCGGCGAACGAGCGCTCGTCGATCACCCGCGCGCCCGCTCCTGCGGCCGGCCGGTCATCGGCGCCGAGTTGCGCGTCGTCGACCTCGACGGCCGCTCGCTGCCGCCCGGCGAGATCGGCGAGGTGGTGGTGCGCGGGCCGCAGGTCATGCTCGGTTACTGGAACAAGCCGGAGCAGACCGCCCGCGCGCTGCGCAACGGCGAGTACTGGAGCGGCGACCTCGGCTACCTCGACGACGAGGGCTACCTGTTCCTCGTCGATCGTGCCAAGGACATGATCATCACCGGCGGCGAGAACGTCTACTCGACGGAGGTCGAGGACGTGCTCTACCGGCATCCGGCCGTGCTCGAAGCGGCGGTGTTCGGCGTCCCCGACGAGAAATGGGGCGAGGCCGTGCATGCCGTGGTCGTGCCCCGCGCGGGGCACGAGACCGTCGACCCGCACGAGTTGATCGCGTTCTGCCGGGAGCGGATCGCGCACTACAAGGCGCCGAGCGGCATCGACATCCGGCGCGACCCGTTGCCGAAGTCCGGACCCGGCAAGGTGCTGAAACGCGAACTCAGGGCGCCGTTCTGGAAGGGCCAGGAGCGCAACGTCCACTGACGGCGCGCCGTCGACGGACGCGGCGCGCACTCAATGCGGGCGCCACGGGCTGTGGAGCGGCTGCGCGACTCGCACGGGCGTCACGTCGAGGAGGACATCCGCGATCGTCCAGGCGTCCGCGCCGCTCGCATCCGTGTACCACGCGAGCGTGCCCTCGCCCTTGTACAGGCGGAACTCGAAGCCGAGCGGCGCGAGCGGATCGCCCGCCGGCGGGCTCGGGTCGTAGGCGAGCGCCCGGGCCTCGGTCGCCCGGCTGTCGACGAGTTCGCTCATTGCGGCGACGATCGTGCCGGCACCGAGGATCTCGAGGTGGTAGGGCGCCCGCGCCGCTTCCGGCCCGAAATCCGCCGCCCGCCAGTCGAACCTCGTGCCGGCCTGCTTCGCGGCGGACGGCGTGAGCTTTCCGGTCGCGAGGTCGAGGCGGTCTCCCCCGTCGAGATAACTCAGGCGCGCCCCGCTCAGGTTGAACGCCCCGAGCGCCGGGTTCGACTCGACGTTTGCGAGGTCCACGTAGAGCGCGCCCGCGGCGCCGACGATCTCCACGTCCTCGCCGTGCACGATCGCTGCGGTGTCCTCCTCCACACCGAGGCCGTGCCGGTATCCCGTCGCGAGCATCACGGGCAACAACCGGCCGATGCGGCCGCGACGCAGGAAATGCTGGTCGGTGAGGAGGTCCGTGCCCACGAAGCCGAGCCCAGGGCCGATCTCGTGACCGTCGCGGATCCTGCCCTTGAGCACGCTCATCACGTCCTCGGCGTCGCGGATCATGGTCGCGCTCATGACTGCGGCGCCCGCCGAGCTGCCCGCCACCACGCCGCCCGAGCGATAGAGATCCCGGATGGCCTGAAGCAGCGGCGTGACGCGCCCGTCGGGCAGCAGCGTGTCGACGATGCGCTCCTGCGCGCCGCCCGAGAAATAGACGCCGCGCGCCGCGCGCACCCTCTCGACCCAGCGCGGATTCGCGACCTCGTGCTCCAGGTCGATGCCTGCGATGAGCGGCGCGACCGGGATGGATTCGGCGGCCGCGCCGTGGCGCCGCAGGTTCGCGACGATGCGCGCCGCGGACTGCTCCGGCTCGCTCGACGCGGTCGCGAGCACGACATAGCGCGCGCCCTTTCCCCCCGCCAGATCCACGAGCCGGGACCAGACGGCGTCGTTGTCCGCGGTGAGCGCGCCGCCGATCACGACCGCGTAGCCCGTCGCGGGCGGCGCGGCCGCGGGCGGGACGACGTCGTCCGCCACCGCCAGCCTTGCGCTGACGGCGGCACACGCCGCCAGCGCCGCAACGACCGGCAGGGCACTGCGGCGCACACGAGCGGTCCGCTCAGTCACGGGGGATGCGACCGTAGTCCGCGAACTTGTCGATCACGCGGGCGAGTTCGGCCTCGTCCAGCACGACCGGCTCGAGGCCCGCGGCCGTGAGCGCCAGGAACTGGGACGCGAGGTTCTCGACTTCGACGGCGACCGCTTGCGCGTCGCGCAGCGAGGCGCCGACCGCGACGACGCCGTGGTTGGCGAGCAGCACGGCGCGCCGCCCTTCGAGGCCGCTGACCGCGTGGCCCGCGAGCTCCGCCGTCCCGAACGTGGCATACGGCGCGCAGCGGATGTCGCCACCCGCAAGGGCGATCATGTAGTGGAATGCCGGGATGCCGCG
>CAZRKS010000159.1:4513-6172 GCA_964600315.1 uncultured Steroidobacteraceae bacterium
TGGCGCAGTTCCAGCAGCCTGTCGTTCACGATCTACTCCCGGCGCGTTCGGGATACATCGACGCGAGCCCCGTCTCGCTGGCCTCGGCGACCCCGCGCTCGGTGATCAGGCCCGTCACCAGCCGCGCGGGCGTCACGTCGAAGCCGGGGTTCAACGCCCGACTGCCGGGATTCGCGATCTCGACCTCGAGCACCTCGCCGCCGTCCGCCCGGCCGCGCACGTGCGTGACCTCGCGCGGCGCGCGCTCCTCGATCGGCACCTCGCGCACGCCGTCGCGCAGGGTCCAGTCGATCGTCGAGGACGGCAGCGCGGCGTAGAACGGCACGCCGTTGTCGCGCGCCGCGAGCGCCTTGAGATAAGTGCCGATCTTGTTCGCGACGTCGCCGGTCGCGGACGTGCGGTCGCTGCCCACGATGCAGAGATCGACGCGCCCGTGCTGCATGAGATGGCCACCCGCGTTGTCGACGATCAGCTCGTGGGAGACACCGTGTCCCGCGAGTTCGAAGGCCGTGAGCGAGGCGCCCTGGTTGCGGGGCCGCGTCTCATCGACGTAGACGTGCACCGGGATCCCCGAATCGTGCGCGGCGTAGACGGGCGCGAGTGCCGTGCCCCAGTCGACACAGGCGAGCCAGCCGGCGTTGCAGTGCGTCAGTACGTTGACGCGCCGCCCGCCGGCTGCGGCGCTCAACTCCGCGATGATCCGGGCACCGTGCCTTCCGATGGCGGCGCAGGCCGCTACGTCCTCCTCGGCGATGCGGCCGGCTTCCGCGTAAGCGCGTTCAGCCCGCTGCGACGCCGGTGCATCTCGCAGCACCGCCGAGAGGCGCGACAGCGCCCAGCGCAGGTTCACGGCCGTGGGACGCGTGCGTGCGAGCAATTCGACGACCCGCGCGAGGCCCGCATCGGTGGGGTCGGCCCGCATGCCGAGCGCGACCCCGTAGGCGGCGGTGACGCCGATCAGCGGCGCACCGCGCACGACCATGTCGACGATGGCCTCGGCAGCGTCCAGCGCCGTCCGCATGTGCCGCAGTTCGAACGCGAACGGCAGGCGCGTCTGGTCGACCACGGCGACGGTCCAGCCGTCGTCGGCGAGGAAGATGCTGCGATAGGACTCGCCGCGGATCCGCATCGTCAGCCGTTTCCGAGTACGCGCCCGGCCACGGTCCGGAGACTGGCCACCAGCGCGGGATCGCGCGCGTCCGGGTGGGTGAGGATCGCCCCGTCGAGGGCGCGGTCGGATCCCGCCGGACAGCGCACGTGCTCGGCCGGGAAGTCGCGCGCGAGGCGCGCGAACAGGCGTTGCGCGCGGCCGCGATTCTCGTCCATGACCGCGAGCAGCGTGGCGACCTCGACCGAGTCATGGGTCGGGTGCCAGCAGTCGAAATCGGTGACCATCGCGACGACGGCGTAGGTGATTTCGGCCTCGCGGGCGAGCTTCGCCTCCGGCATCGAGGTCATGTGCACCACGTCGTAGCCAGCCTGGCGGTAGGACAATGATTCCGCAAGCGACGAGAACTGCGGTCCCTCCATGCAGACGGCCGTGCCGCCGCGCTGGAACGCGATGCCTTCGGCCTCCGCGGCGCGGGCGACCAGTCCCTGCAGTGCCGGACCGACCGGATGCGCGAACGGCACGTGCGCCACGCAGCCCGCGCCGAAGAA
>CAZRKS010000160.1:0-6116 GCA_964600315.1 uncultured Steroidobacteraceae bacterium
GTCGTAGATGCCGTCGACCTTGGTGGCCTTGAGCAGCAGGTCGGCCTCGATCTCGATCGCGCGCAGGCTGGCCGCGCTGTCGGTGGTGAAGAAGGGGTTGCCGGTGCCGGCCGCAAAGATCGTCACGCGGCCCTTCTCGAGGTGGCGCACCGCACGGCGGCGGATGTAGTCCTCGCAGACTTCGTTGATGCGGATCGCCGACATGACGCGTGCGAACGCGCCGATCGACTCGAGCGCGTCCTGCAGCGCGAGCGAATTCATCACGGTCGCGAGCATGCCCATCTGGTCGGCGGTGACGCGGTCCATGCCTGCCCGGGCGAGCCCGGCGCCGCGGAACAGGTTGCCGCCGCCGATCACCACCCCGACCTCGACGCCGCTGCCGCGCACGGCGGCGATTTCCGCGGCGAGGCGCTTCAGGAAGACCGGGTCGATGCCGTAGTCGGCGTCGCCCATCAGGGCCTCGCCGGAGAGCTTCACGAGGATGCGTCGGTACGCGGGCTTTCCGTCTGCAGCTGCGGGCATGCGGTCTGTCACCTCCGGCGGGCCGCCATTATAAGGAACCCCGCTCGCGCGGGGTTCCGATGTCGGCGACCCGGCCAGCCTGGGCTCAAGCGCCCCGGACCTGGGCCATCACTTCGGCGGCGAAGTTCTCCTGCTTCTTCTCGATGCCGGCGCCGACCTCGTAGCGGACGAAGCGCAGCACGCGCGCATTGGCCTGCTTCAGGACCTGCGCCACCGACTGCTTGTCGTCCTTGACGAACGGCTGGCCGAGCAGCGTGATCTCGCCGAGATACTTGCGCAGCTTGCCTTCGGTCGCCTTGGCGAGCACTTCCTTCGGCTTGCCCTGCAGCTTCGGATCCGCCGCGGCCTGCGCGATGAAGATCTCGCGCTCCTTCTCGACCTGGTCGGCGGGCACGTCCTCGGCGGCGAGGAACTGCGGATTGATCGCCGCCACGTGCATGGCGAGGTCGTGGCCGAGCGCGGCGTCGCCACCCTCGATCACCACCACGGTGCCGATGCGGCTGCCGTGCAGGTAGGTGGCGAGCGGCGCGTTCGAGGTCACGATCTCGAAGCGGCGCACGCCGATGTTCTCGCCGATGCGGGCGATGAGCGCGCGGCGCGATTCCTCCACGCTCTGCCCGCCAGGAAGCGCCGTGGCATTCAGCGCGTCGAGGTCCGCGGGACGCGCCTCGAGCGCGGCCTGGGCGACCGATGCGGCGAAGGACTGGAAGTCCTTCTCGCGGGCGACGAAGTCCGTCTCCGAATTGACCTCGACGACGGCGACCGAGCGGCCGTCGGCCGCGCGCGCCACCGCGATCACGCCCTCGGCGGCGATGCGCCCGGCCTTCTTGTCGGCCTTGGCGAGACCCGCCTTGCGCATGGCCTCGGCGGCGGCCTCGAGATCGCCGTTCGCCTCCACGAGCGCCTTCTTGCACTCCATCATGCCGGCGCCGGTGCGTTCGCGCAGCGTCTTCACGGCCTCGGCAGTCACTGCGGCCATGGTCACTCTCCCTCCGCGGGAGCAGCCGGGACCGCAGGCTCAGCGGCGGCCGGGGACGCAGGCTCGGCGGCGGCCGGCGCCTTCTTGCGGGCCGCTTCGCGCCGCGCCATGAACGCCTCCGGGCTCTCCTCGGGATCCGCCTCGGCGAGCTCGGCGACCGTGTCGTGCGTGGCCTCGGCCTCGGCGGCCGGCTTGCGGCGCGCCGGGGTCTTCTTCCTTGGCGGCGCGGCACGGCGCTTCGGGCCGGCCTTCGGACGCGGCTTGCCTTCTTCGTCGAGTTCCACGAACTCGTCCTCGCCCACCGTGACCTCGGGGATCGTCGCGCGGCCCTCGATCACGGCGTCGGCGATGCCGGCGGCGTAGAGTTCGATGGCGCGCATCGCGTCGTCGTTGCCCGGGATCACGTAGCTGATGCCGTCCGGCGAGCAGTTCGTGTCGACGATGGCGACCACCGGGATGCCGAGCTTGCGCGCCTCGTGGATGGCGATGTTCTCGTGGCCCACGTCGACGACGAACATCGCGTCCGGCAGGCCCTCCATCTCCTTGATGCCGCCGAGGCTGCGCTCGAGCTTCTCGCGCTCGCGCCGCACCATCTGCGCCTCGCGCTTGCTGCGCTGGTCGAGCATGCCGCTCGCCTGCAGCTCGTCGATCTCGGCGAGACGCTTGATCGACTGGCGGATGGTCTTGAAGTTGGTCAGCATGCCGCCGAGCCAGCGGTGGCTCACGTAGGGCATGCCGCAGCGCGCGGCTTCGCGCGCGATCGCGTCACGGGCCGAGCGCTTGGTGCCCACGAAGAGCACGCGGCCGCCGTCGGCGACGAGGTTCTTGACGAAGCCGGCCGCCTCGACGTAGAGGGGCAGCGTCTTCTCGAGGTTGATGATGTGGATCCGGTTGCGCTCGCCGAAGATGAAGGGGGCCATCTTCGGGTTCCAGAAGCGGGTCTGGTGTCCGAAGTGGACACCCGCTTCCAGCATCTGCCGCATGGACATGCTGGTCATCGAACAGACTCCTTGTGGGGTTTTGCCTCCACGTGCCCCAGGCGGCAACCCGCAAGACCTCTCGGTCGGGCGGGCACCCGGCCGCCTGTGCCGGCGCGTGTGCGGTTTTGGTTGAGAAAAACGGGCGCGCTTTATACCATAAGTTTTCGTTTGTTCAAACACTTGCACGTGCCCGGGCGTTCACCGGGACGCGCGGAACCGCCAAAGCATGCAGCAACCCGAGCCGGCGACACTTCCCTGGCAGAGCGACAGCGCTGGGCGCGTGTCCGTGAAATCGGCCGCGGAGCAGGCCGCCATGCGCCTCGCGGGCCGCCTCACGGCCGACGTGCTCGACATGATCGGGGCGCACGTCGTGCCGGGCGTGTCGACGGACGAACTCGACCGCATCTGCCACGACTTCATCGTGAACGCGCAGCAGGCGATTCCCGCCCCGCTCGGTTACCGCGGCTATCCGAAGTCGATCTGCACCTCGGTCAATCACGTCGTCTGCCACGGCATCCCGGGCGACCGGCGTCTCAAGCAGGGCGACATCGTCAACGTGGACATCACCGTCATCAAGGACGGCTTCCACGGCGATTCGAGCCGCATGTTCGTGGTGGGCAAGGTGCCGCCGCACGTCCAGCGGCTGGTCGACGTGACCTACGCCGCGATGTGGCACGGCATCCGCGTGGTGCGGGCCGGCGCCCGCCTCGGCGACATCGGTGCCACGATCCAGCGTTTCGTCGAGGACAACCACTACAGCGTGGTCCGCGAGTACTGCGGCCACGGCATCGGCCGCGGCTTCCACGAGGACCCGCAGGTCCTGCACTACGGCACCGCCGGGACCGGCCTCGTGCTCGAGCCGGGCATGACCTTCACGATCGAGCCCATGGTGAACGCGGGCCGGCGCGACGTGCGGCTGCTGCCCGACGGCTGGACCGTCATCACGCGCGACCACTCGCTCTCCGCGCAGTGGGAGCACACGATCCTCGTCACCGCGGCGGGCTGCGAGGTGCTCACGCTCGGCGCGCACGAGCAGCCGCCCGCGTGAGCATGGCGGTCACGCCGGGCGACGAGGCCGAGGTCGTCGCGGGGCGCGTCGCCCTGCCGCCCTGGCCGTTCCTCGAGGCGCTGCCGGCGGCGCTCGCCTCCGGCGCCGACCGCATCGCCGCCTTTCGCCAGGCGCTGGCGGAAGGCGGCGCTCACCTCGGGCAACGCTTCGCCGACGACGAGCCCGTCGAGGCGCTGGTGCGGGACCGGGCGCGCATGGTCGACGTCGTGCTCGGCCGGGCGTGGGCGCTGCACGCCGGGGCGAGCGCGAAGGACGTCAACCTCGTCGCGGTCGGCGGCTACGGGCGCGGTGAACTGCACCCCTGCTCCGACATCGACGTGCTGATCCTGCTGCCGAAGTCCACGGCCGCGGACGGTCACGAGGGCATCGAGCGCTTCCTCACGTTCCTGTGGGACATCGGACTCGAGGTCGGCCACAGCGTCCGCACCATCGACGACTGCCAGCGCGAGAGCGCCACCGACGTGAGTGTCGCCACCGCGCTCATCGAAGCGCGCCTGCTCGCTGGCCCCGACCACCTCTTCCAGGCCATGCGCCGCGCGCTCGGCCAGGACAGCGTCTGGTCCTCGAAAGCGTTCTTCGAGGCGAAGGTCGCGGAGCAGCAGGCCCGCCACCACCGCCACCACGACACCGCCTACAACCTCGAACCGAACGTGAAGTCGAGCCCGGGCGGCCTGCGCGACATCCAGACCATCGGCTGGGTCGCCAAGCGGCATTTCGGCGCCGAGACGCTCGACGAGCTGGTCGGCCACGGCTTCCTCACCGCGAGCGAGCTGCGCAAGCTCCGGACCGCGCAGGCGTTCCTCTGGAAGGTGCGCTTCGCGCTGCACGTGATCACGGGGCGGCGCGAGGACCGGCTGCTCTTCGATCACCAGGCGCGCATCGCCAAGATGTTCGGCTACGAGGACGCGAGCTACACGCTCGCCGTCGAGCAGTTCATGCAGCGCTACTACCGCACGGTCATGGACGTGAGCCTGCAGAACGAGATGCTGCTGCAGCTCTTCCGCGAGGCGATCCTCGCGGATCCGGCCGCCGCGATCGTGCCCCTGAACGCGCGCTTCCAGATCCGCAGCGACTACCTCGAGGTCACGGGCGAGGACGTGTTCGCGCGCCATCCGTCGGCGATCCTCGAACTGTTCCGCCTGATGCAGGACCATCCCGAGGTGCGCGGCGTGCGTGCCTCGACCATCCGCGCGCTCGGCCGGCACCTGTGGCTGATCGACGAGGAATTCCGGCAGAACCCGCGCAATCACCGCCTGTTCCTCGACCTGCTGCGCGCACCTGCCGGCGTCACGCACGAGTTCCGCCGCCTGAACCTGTATGGCGTGCTCGGCCGCTACATCCCGGCCTTCGGCCGCATCGTCGGCCGCATGCAGTACGACCTGTTCCACGCCTACACGGTGGACGCGCACACGCTGTTCGTCGTGCGCAACCTGCGCCGGCTCGCCCTGCCGCAGTTCGAGCACGAGTTCCCGGACCTGTCGCGGCTCTTCACCACGCTGCCGAAGCCCGAGATCGCCTACCTCGCGGCGCTCTTTCACGACATCGCCAAGGGTCGCGGCGGCGACCATTCCGAGCTCGGTGCGGTCGACGCCGAGGCGTTCTGCCTCGAGCAGGGCCTCTCGCGCTACGACGCGCGCCTCGTGGCCTGGCTGGTGAAGAATCACCTGCTGTTCTCGGTCACCGCACAGAAGAAGGACATCTCCGACCCGAAGGTGATCCAGGATTTCGCCGGCGCCGTGGGCGACCAGTCGCACCTCGACTACCTGTACCTGCTCACCGTCGCGGACGTGCGCGGCACGAACCCCAAGCTGTGGAACTCCTGGCGGTCGTCGCTGTTCCACGACTTCTACGAGCGCACCAAGCGCGCCCTGCGCCGCGGCCTCGAAGCGCCCGTCGACAAGGACGAACTGGTCGGCGAGACGCGCGCGGCAGCCCGGGACCTGCTGGCTCGCGAGGGCATCTCTCCGGAGCAGGCGTCCGCCGTGTGGTCGCGGCTCAACGACGAGTACTTCCTGCGCCACACGCCGGCCGAGATCGCCTGGCACACGAAGCTGATCGCGGACCGCGAGCCCGGCGACGCCTCGCCGCTGGTGGCAGTGCACGCGACGCCCGAGCGCGGCGGCAACGCGGTGCTCACCTTCATGCCGCACCGTCAGCAGAACTTTGCGCGCACCACGGCGCTCCTCGACCAGATGGGGCTCAACATCCTCGATGCGCGCATCACGCCGCTCGACGGCGGGCTGAGTCTCGACACCTATCTCGTGCTCGAGGACACGGGTGCGCCGATCGCCGACCGGCACCGCGCCCACGAGATCGAGCAGCAGCTGTGGCGCGTCCTGCAGAGCGATGACGCGAAGATGCCGGTGGTGACCCGCCGTGCGCCGCGCCAGGTGCGCATGTTCACGACCCCGACGCAGATCACCTTCACCGAGGACCCGGTGCGGCAGCGCACTGTGCTCGAGCTGATCGCTGGCGACCGGCCGGGCCTCCTGTCCGAGATCGGCAAGGTGCTGCTCGCCGAGCGTGTCGACGTGGTGACCGCCCGCATCATGACCATCGGCGAGCG
>CAZRKS010000161.1:0-6089 GCA_964600315.1 uncultured Steroidobacteraceae bacterium
TCAAGGGCACCGGCAACAGCGAGATCCACCTCGACCGGCGCATCGCCGAGAAGCGGGTCTACCCGGCGTTCAACATCAACCGCTCGGGCACGCGGCGCGAGGAACTCATCACCTCGCCCGACGAGCTCGCCAAGATCTGGATCCTGCGCAAGCTCCTGCACCCCATGGACGAGCTGGCGGCGGCCGAGTTCCTCATCGACAAGATGCGGGACACGAAGACCAACGGCGAATTTTTCGAAGCGATGAAGCGCTGAGGCTGGCAGGCCGGCGGCGACCGCCGGCGGCCGGGCGGGATCCCGTGCACGGTACCGGCAATCTCCGCGGCATCTTCTCGATGCTGCTCGCGGTCGGGCTGTTCTCCGTCATGGACGCGCAGCTAAAGCTGCTCGCCGCGCACTATCCGCCGCTGCAGGTGAGCTTCCTGCGCGGCATCATGTCGCTGCCTTTCGTGCTGCTGCCCCTGCTCGCGCGCGGGCGCGTCGCACGGCTGCGGCCGGTCAACGTCCGCCTGCACCTGCTGCGCGGCGCGTTGTCGGTGCTGATGCTCGGCAGCTTCGTGTTCGCCGTGCGCGAATCCTCGCTCGCGACCACCTACTCGATCTTCATGTGCGCCCCGCTGGTGGTCGCCGGGCTCTCGGCGCCGATGCTCGGCGAGCCCGTTTCGCGCCTGCAGTGGGCGGCGATCGGCGTGGGGCTCACCGGCGTGCTGCTCATGCTGCGCCCGGAGGGGGTGCAGTGGATCTCGGTCGGCAGCGTCGCGGCGGTCGTGGCCGCGCTCTGCTACGCCCTCGCGGTGATCTCGCTGCGCGTGCTCGCGCGCACCGACACGACCGAGAGCATGGTTTTCTCCTTCGTCGCGCTGCTCAGCATCGGCGCCGGACTGCTCGCGATCCCGGGCTGGACGCCGGTGCAGTTGGCCCACTGGCCGCTGCTGATTGGCGTGGGGCTCTTCGGTTCGCTCGGGCAGCACTTCATCACCGAGGCCTTCCGCAATGCCCCGGCTTCCGTGGTGACGCCGTTCGAGTACACGGCGCTGGTCTGGGGCGTGCTGCTCGACCTGGTCGTGTGGGGCGTGCTGCCGTCGGCGATCACGCTGCTCGGCGGCTCGATCGTGATTGGCGCCGGACTCTACCTGATGTGGCGCGAGCGGCAGGCGCGAACGCCGCGAGTGGCCGACGGAGGCGACTAGTCGGCGAGACGGCCGGCCGCCCGAGCGTGCGGGCGCACGGCCTGCGATTCATTGGACACGCCCGCGATCTCGCGGCAACGTGGCTGCCTCACGACTGGGGGAACCGAAATGATGAACCGCATGACCTGCCACCGGCTCCTGGCACTCGCGATCGTGATCGCCTCCGTAGGCGAAGCCTGGGCCGCGGGCGCCAGTCCGGCACCGGCGACCGCTCAGCCGCCCGCGCACTTCCACCCGGCTGGAAAGCTGCCGTCGTCGTTCACGGTGGCGAAGCAAGACGCGCTGCGCACCTCGCTGCCGTTCGAGGACCAGCGTGACTTCGAGGAATCGCGGCGCGGCCTGGTCGCGGCCCCCGTTGACCGCCAGATCAGGAACGAAGCAGGGCAGGTCGTCTGGAACATCGGCGCCTACGACTTCCTGCTCGACGGCCGCAGCTTCGACAGCATCCACCCGTCGCTGCAGCGGCAGGCCGTCCTCAACATGGGCTACGGCCTGTATGAGGTGGTGCCGGGACGCATCTGGCAGGTGCGCGGCTTCGATCTTTCCAACATCAGCTTCGTGCGCGGCGACACCGGCTGGATCGTCTTCGATCCGCTGGTCTCGAAGGAGACCGCGGCCGCCGCGCTCGCCTTCGCCAACGCGAAGCTCGGGGCACGTCCGGTGGTCGCCGTCGTGTACTCGCACTCCCACGTCGACCACTTCGGCGGCGTCCGCGGCATCGTCGACGAAGCGGACGTCGCGAGCGGCAAGGTGCAGGTCATCGCGCCTGAGGGCTTCATGGAGGCTGCGGTCGCGGAAAACGTCTACGCCGGCAACGCGATGGCCCGGCGCGCGATGTACCAGTACGGTCTGCTGCTGCCGCGCAGCCCGTACGGCCACGTCGACCAGGCCATTGGCAAGACCTCATCGGCGGGCGTCTCGGGGCTGATCGCGCCCACACGCGTCGTCAACGGCGACATCGAGGAACTCACGGTGGACGGCGTGCGCATGGTCTTCCAGAACACGCCGGACACGGAGGCGCCCGCCGAGATGAACACGTGGTTCCCGCAGTTCCACGCGTTCTGGGCCGCGGAGAACGTCACCGGGACCATCCACAACATCTACACGCTGCGCGGTGCGCTGATCCGCGACCCGTTGCAGTGGTCGAAGCAGATCAACCGCGCGCTCTACCTGTTCGGGACGCAGGCCGAGGTGATGTTCTCGGCGCACAACTGGCCGCGCTGGGGCAACGCGCGCATCCAGGAAGTGATGCGCACGCAGCGCGACGTCTACGCGAACCTGAACAACGACGTCCTGCACCTCGCGAACGATGGCGTGACGATCAGCGAGATCCACAACGTCTACCGCCTGCCCGCGAGCCTGCAGAGGGAGTGGGCGGCGCACAGCTACCACGGCTCGGAGGAGCACAACAGCCGCGCCGTGATCAACCGCTACCTCGGCTACTGGGACGGCAACCCGGCGACGCTCATCCCGCTCTCGCCGCAGGAGTCGGCGCCGCTGTACGTGGAGATGATGGGCGGCGCCGAGAAGATGCTGGCGAAGGGGCGCGAGCTCTACGACGCCGGCCAGTACCTGCTGGCGACGGAGATCCTGAACAAGCTGGTGTACGCGGAGCCCGGCAACCCGGCAGCGAAGAACCTGCTGGCCGACTGCTTCGAGCAGATCGGCTACCAGAAGGAGAGTTCCAGCCTGCGCAACAGCTTCCTGGCCGCGGCGTTCGAGCTGCGCTCCGGCATTCCGCGCGGCATCACGCCCCGGACCGGGAGCCCCGACGTGCTCAGGGCCATGCCGACCGGCCTGTGGCTCGACTACCTCGCCATCCTGCTCGACAGCCGCAAGGCCGAGGGGCTGCACTTCGTCATCAACTTCGTCACGCCGGATGACGGCGGCAAGTTCGCGGTCGAACTGAGCAACGCGACGCTCACCAGCATCGAAGGATTCCTGGCGCCGCATCCCGACCTGACGATCACGCTGGATCACGCGGCGCTCGAGCAGGTGATGATGAAACAGGCGACCTTCGCGTCGCTCGCTGGCGAGGGTCGCGCGCGGCTCGACGGCAACCCACAGGTGCTGCAGCAGCTGATGGGATGCCTGACGGAGTTCAACCCGGCCTTCGCGATCATGCCGGGAACGGCGGCTGCGGCTCCGGCCGCGCGTTGAACTATTCGCGCGCGATCGCGCGGTAGCCGATGTCGCGGCGGTACTGCATCCCGTCCCAGCGAATCGCGCCGGCGAGGTCGTAGGCCTGGCGCTGTGCGGCCAGAACACCGTCGCCGAGCCCGACGGCACAGAGCACGCGCCCACCGTTGGTGACCACGTCGCCGCCGGCGAGCGCCGTGCCCGCGTGGAACACCTTGCCGGGCAGGGCCGCCGCGGCCTCGAGGCCGTGGATCACGTCGCCCTTCCGCACGCTGTCCGGGTAGCCGCCGGCCGCGAGCACGACGCCCACGGCTGCGCGCGGATCCCAGTCGACGTGCTCGCCGGACAGGCGCCCGTCCAGCGCCGACTCGCAGAGCAACGTGATGTCGGAGCGCATTCGCGCGAGGATCGGCTGCGTCTCCGGATCGCCCAGGCGGCAGTTGAACTCGAGCACCTTCGGAGCGCCGTCCGCGCCGATCATGAGACCGGCGTAGAGGAAGCCGACGTACGGCGTGTTCTCCGCGGCGAGCGCGCGCACGGTGGGCCACATCACCTCGCGCATCGCGCGATCGTGCACCTCTGCCGTCACCACGGGCGCCGGCGAATAGGCACCCATGCCGCCGGTGTTCGGCCCGGCATCGCCGTCGTCGCGGCGCTTGTGGTCCTGGGAGGTCGCGAGCGGCAGGACGTGGCTGCCGTCCACCATCGCGATGAAACTCGCTTCCTCGCCTACGAGGAACTCTTCGACCACGATGGTTTCGCCCGCAGCGCCGAAGCGGCCGGCAAACATCCCTTCCGCCGTCGTCACGGCCTCGTCCGCGGTCGTGCAGATCACGACGCCCTTGCCGGCGGCGAGGCCGTCGGCCTTCACGACCAGCGGCGCGCGCTGGGCGCGGACCCAGTCGGCGTCGAAGGTCGCACGCGTGAACGTGGCATAGGCCGCTGTCGGGATCGAATGCCGGCGCAGGAATTCCTTCATGTAGGCCTTGGAGCCCTCGAGGCGCGCGGCCTCGCGGCTCGGCCCGAAGCAGCGCAGGCCGGCGGCCGAGAACTCGTCCGTGACGCCGAGCACCAGCGGGCCCTCCGGGCCGACGATGGTCAGGTCGATCTTCCCGGCGAGTGCGAAACGCAGCAGGCCCGCGATGTCATCCGCCGCGATGTCGACGTTGCGCACGCGAGGCTCGCGCGCGGTTCCGGCATTGCCGGGCGCGACGTAGACCTGGGAGACCCGCGGCGACTGCGCGGCCTTCCACGCGAGCGCATGCTCGCGGCCGCCGGAACCGATGATGAGGAGTTTCATGGGTTTTAGGCTATAGGCTATGGGCTTTGGGCTGTAGGTAGGAGATGCCGAAGCAGGCGAACTGCGCTTCCGAGCCACAGCCCACAGCCTTGAGCCCACAGCCTTCCTTCAGTGCCGGAAATGCCTCATCCCCGTCAACACCATCGCGATGCCGTGCTCGTCCGCAGCCGCGATGACCTCCGCGTCGCGTTTCGATCCGCCGGGCTGGATCACGGCGGCGATGCCGTGCTCCGCCGCGGCATCGAGCCCGTCGCGGAACGGGAAGAACGCATCCGACGCCATCACCGAGCCCTGCGGGTCGAGGCCTTCGTCGCGTGCCTTCATCGCCGCGATGCGGCTCGACACGACGCGGCTCATCTGGCCGGCACCGATGCCGACCGTCATGCCGTCCTTCGCGTAGACGATCGCATTCGATTTCACGTACTTGCAGACCTGCCACGCGAACAGCAGGTCATCCAGCTCGGACGGCGTCGGGGCACGCCGCGTGACGACCTTCAGGTCGCCGGCCGCCACGGTGGCCTCGTCACGGGTCTGCACCAGCAGACCGCCGTTCACGCTGCGCAGTTCGTAACGCGAGTTGCTCGGCGCGACGTCTCCGGTCACCAGCAGCCGCACGTTCTCCTTCTTCGCGCACGCCTCGCGGGCCTCGGGCTCGGCCGCCGGCGCGATGATCACCTCGACGAACTGGCGCTCGAGGACGGTGTGCGCCGTGGCGCCGTCGAGCGGCCGGTTGAAGGCGATGATGCCGCCGAACGCTGAGGTCGGATCGGTGCGGAACGCCCGGTCGTACGCCGCGCCGAGGCTCGTGCCCACCGCGACCCCGCAGGGATTGGCGTGCTTGACGATCACGCAGGCGGGCGCCGCGAACTGGCGGACGCACTCGAACGCCGTGTCGGCGTCGGCGAGATTGTTGAAGGAGAGTTCCTTGCCCTGCAGCTGCGAGGCCGAACCGAGCGACGCGCCCTGGGCGTCGCTCGCGACGTAGAACGCGGCCTGCTGGTGCGGGTTCTCGCCGTAGCGCAGGTCGAGCCGCTTGCGGAACTGCAGCGCGAGCAGGTCCGGGAACTCGCCGGCCGCGGGACGCGCTGCCCGCGTGAGGTAGGACGCGACGGCGGCATCGTACTGTGCCGTGTGCGCGAACGCCTTGGCGGCGAGACGCAGGCGCGTGTCGCCCGGGACCGCGCCGCCGCCGCGATCCATCTCGGCGAGTATCGCGCCGTAGTCGAGCGGATCGACGACGACGGTCAGGCGCTCGTGGTTCTTGGCCGCGGCACGGACCATGGCCGGCCCGCCAACGTCGATGTTCTCGACGGCGTCGGCAAACGTGCAGTCGGCCTTCGCGATCGTCGCGGCGAACGGGTAGAGATTGACTGCGAGCAGGTCGATCGGCTGGATGCCGTGTTCGGCCATCACCGCGTCGTCGACGCCGCGCCGGCCGAGCAGGCCGCCGTGGATCTTCGG
>CAZRKS010000162.1:0-6047 GCA_964600315.1 uncultured Steroidobacteraceae bacterium
TACCAGGACGACGAGTTCTACTTCATCGAGATGAACACGCGCATCCAGGTCGAGCACCCGGTGACCGAGATCATCACCGGCATCGATCTCGTGCGTGCGCAGCTCAGGATCGCGGCCGGCGAGCGCCTGCCGTGGTCACAGGACGACGTGCAGATCCGCGGCCACGCGATCGAGTGCCGCATCAACGCCGAGGACCCGAAGAAGTTCACGCCCTCGCCGGGGCCGGTGAAGCTGTGGCACGCGCCCGGTGGCCCGGGCGTGCGCGTCGACAGCCACCTCTACACCGGCTACAACGTGCCGCCGCACTACGATTCGCTGATCGCCAAGGTCATCGCTTACGGCGAGGACCGCGACACGGCGATCGCGCGCATGCGCAACGCGCTCACCGAGATCGTGGTCGAGGGCATCAAGACCAACGTGCCGCTGCACCAGGAAATCTTCCAGCACGCAGCGTTCCGCGCCGGCGGCACGGACATCCACTACCTCGAGCGCCGGCTCGGGTTGAAGTGACGGCTGCCGCCCTAGGCGGCGACCTCCACGTATTCCACCTTGCTCGATGGAGCTGGAATCGGCGATCCGTCGTCACGCAACCCTTCCAGGTGAAATGTGATCGCCTCGCGGATGGCAGCCTCGGCGTCGGCGAGGGTTGTGCCCGTCGCGACGCAGCCTGGCAGGTCCGGAACATAGGCCGAGAAGTTCGAGCCTGCGTTCTCGATGACGACGGCGTATCGCATTTCACTCACCTCGATTCCGCTTCATGCCGGCCTGCTTGAGGATACTGTTCAGAGTGCCTCGCGCCAAATCGTCGCTCGACTTGCCCGGGACAGTCACTCGCCCAGGCCTCTCTGGATGCTTGAACTGGCGATGGCTGCCTCGTGTCGCCACATTTGCCGCCTGACGCTGGAGACGACCGGCGCGCGGGTCACGGTACGGCGGTCGGCCCCGGCCCCTGCAGCCCCACGAGCGCGGCGCGATCGTGCGCCCCGCCTTCCGGGTCGATGCACAGGTAGCTCGGCAGCGCACCCTCGATCGCGTAGGCCGGCAGGTTCGACTGTGACGAGCACACCTTCCCGTCCTTCGTGAACGAAAAGTCGCGCAGGAAGGTCACGCGCGTCGGGATCGGATAGCTGCGAAAAGTCTTCGTCGCCGGCGAGAATCGCAGGACACGGTCCGAGTTATTGGCGGCCATCCACACCTCGCCGGTCGGCCGGTGGACGTTGAGCGCATACGGCGTCTCGTACTCGCCGGGCGCGACCCCCGGCACCGGGAAGGTCTCGAACTGCGCCGTGGCGGGATCGAAGCGCATCAGCGCACCCTCGTCGAACGAGGGAATCCAGAAGATGCCGTCCTTGTCGAAGCGCGGCCGCCGCGGGCCCTTTAGCGGCGTCTCGTACTCGGTGATCGCGAGCGTCTTCGGGTCGATGCGGCCGATGCGGTTCGAGTAGAGCTTGGCGTACCACACGCTGCCGTCCTTCGGGTTCACGTCGATGCCGTAAGGGAACGCGAGCACCGTGTAGCCGAGGAAGCGGTGGTGCGAGAAGTCGAGCAGCAGCACCTTGTCGGGGAACCACGACGAGATCCTGAGCAGCGTCGGGAACAGCATGTCCGAGATCCAGCGGAAGAAGCCGTTCGACGGCAAGCGCAGCACCGTCATCTGCTCGGTCTTCGGGTCGAAGCGCGCCACCTGGTTCGACGCGACGTTCGTGAACCACAGGACGTCGTCGCGGTCGACGCGGATCGTGTGCGGGTAGAGCGCGTCGCCCGGCACGGGATAGGTCTTGAACTGCTTCGTGCGCGGGTCGAAGGACATCAGCGTCGAGGACAGCGCGTTGGTGATCCAGATGCGGCCGTCCTTCGTCTGCGCCATGCTGTGCGGGCCGTGGCTCCCGGTGAAGATGCCGATCGCGAGGTGCATCCCCGAGAACAGGCCGCCGCGCGGCAGGCCGGACTTCGGCAGATCGTAGGACTCGACGGCGCCGGTGCCCGGATCGAGCACCCAGAGCTTGTCGTGTCCCTCGTCGGTGCCGTAGAACTTGCCGTCCGCGGCCACGTCCATGTCGTGGATGAACGAGAATCCGTCGCCGAGCTGCCACTCCTCGACCTTGGCGCGGGCGAGTTCGTCGGTCGCGCCATAGTCGTGCCGCGCGGCGACGGGCTTGCCGTCGAAGCCGTGCTCCAGCGCGCTCGCGAAGCGGATCGACTGCGCGCGGGTCACCATGGACAGGTAGCCCTGCATCTTGTCGATTGTGGCGAGCCACGCGTCGTGGCTGCGCGGCGCGCGCGTCGTCGAGTTGCCGACCTGGTGGCAGTAGTTGCACTGGCTCACGAAGACGTGGCGATCGTCGGCGCGCTTCCAGGTCAGCACCGCGTTGTGTGCGGAGGCCGACAGCGCGTCGGAGGCCTCCTGTGCGTCGGCAAACGTCCGCAGCTGCAGGTCGAGCCGGCTCGCGGCCGCCTGCTCGGCGTTCGTCGTGACGGCGCTGTCCGCGTAGTTCGCGAGGCGCGCGCGCACGTCGAGCGCTCCCGAGTAGGGAGTGACGATCGCATAGCTGCCGTCGGCCGCGGTGTAGACGGTCTGCTTCTGGTTCTTCGCCGCGTTGAACACGCTCACCATGGCGCCGAACGCCGGCTGGCCGTCGGGCAGCGTGACCTTGCCGGCAAACGAGGCCGCTCGAGCCGGTGCCACCGCGGACAGGACGAGCGCGACACCGAAAAGCGCCTGCCGAACCGGATTCGTGTTCATGCCGTGGTCTCCTCAGGCCATCCGCGGGTTGAACCACTGGAACAGCCGGCGGCCGCGACGCAGGCCCGGCAGCAGGGCGCCACCGACGATCCCCATCAGCGGCCCCCCCGTCAGCAGGTTCGCGAGCAGCAGCGCCCCGGAGACGTCGAGCTTCCGCGCGCCGAGACCGTCGCCCAGCCACAGCACGAGAATCAGCGCAGTGCCCGACAGCAGATTGGCGAGCACGATGCCCTTGACGAGGCCGTAGGCCCGACCCGACCACAGGAGCAGCGCCTGCAGCGCGAGGCACAGGGCCGGCACGTAGTACGCGCTCGCCGACCAGCCGAGCAGCGCCATGAAGAGGGCGCTCGCGAGCAGCAGCGCAGCGCAGACCCGGACGGATGTGGGTCGCGCCGCGGAGGTAAGGGTCAACGGCATGGCAGTCACTCCCCGCAGACGGTTCGACAGGCTCGCGCATCCTAGCGTCAACGGTCGACGTCCGCTCCTCCCCGTGCAGAGGGGGCACGGACTGGGCAACCGCAGGTGCGGCTGGGCGATACTGGCGTCATGCCCTTCCTGCAATTGACGCTCGACGTCGGCCACGACGACCCGGCACCCCTCGAGGACCTGCTGTTCGAACTCGGCGCCACTTCCGTCACGCTCGAGGACGCCGCCGACGATCCGGTGCTCGAGCCCGCTCCGGGTGCGACACCCCTTTGGCCCACGGTCCGCCTCAAGGCGCTCTTTCCGTCCGATGCGGACCGCAAGGTCCTTGCCGACCGCATTGGACTCAGTCTGCCAGGATGCCCTGTCACGAAGTTCGAGGAGATCGTCGACCGGGCCTGGGAGCGCGAGTGGCTGAAGGACTTCCATCCGATGCGTTTCGGCCGTCGCCTGTGGGTGTGCCCCGACGGCCTTCCGGCGGGCGACGCCGATGCCGTGCGCGTCGAGCTCGATCCCGGCCTCGCGTTCGGCACCGGCACACATCCGACGACGGCCCTGTGCCTCGAGTGGCTCGACGGCCACGACCTGCGGGGACGTGCGGTCGTCGACTATGGCTGCGGCAGCGGAATCCTCGCCATCGCGGCGCTCCGTCTCGGCGCCGGGAGCGTGCGGGCCGTGGACATCGATCCGCAGGCGCTCATCGCCACGCGCGAGAATTCCGTGCGCAACGGGATCGCCAGCGGCCTCGTCGTGACCGGCGAGCCGGAACTCGACGGCCGCTCGACCGACGTGCTGCTGGCCAACATCCTGGCGTCCCCGCTGGTCGAACTCGCACCGCGCTTCGGCGCAGCCGTCCGCCCCGGCGGCCTCATCGCGCTGAGCGGCCTGCTCGCCGCACAGGCCGACGCCGTGACAGCGGCTTACGCGGCGTGGTTTGATATCGCACTGACCGCGACGCGCGAGGGCTGGGGGCTCTTGAGCGGCACGCGACTCGCGGATTGAGAAGAGAAGCACGGGCTCGATGTATTCCCAGTGTCCTGAATGCCAGACACGCTTCCGCGTCACGGCGGAGGCCTTGCGGGCGGCGCACGGTACAGTGCGCTGCGGCCGCTGCGGCAGCGCGTTCGACGCCCTCGCGCGACTGAGCGACACGTTGCCGCCGGCGCGGATCCCGCCTGCGCGGCCGCCGGTCGTCGACGTCGGCGCCGTGCTCACGCCGCTGCCCGAGGGCGCACCGGCGGCCGAATACCATTTCACCGCTGACGACCTCGAGAGAGTCTTCATCGACGCGCGCGAGTGGCGCGAGCAGTTCGGTGCGGAGCCGGCGAACGAAGAAGCGCCGGCGCCTTCGGGTCCGGACGTCGAACCCGCCATCCTCGTCGTCGCCGAGGACGAGCCGTTCGAGGACATCACCCTCGAAGGCGAACGCATCAGCGTCGAGGCCCCGCCGGACTTCGAGGTCGACCTCGAGCACGACCTCGAGCACGACCTCGAGTCGACCGACGAGTTCGAGGTGTTGCGCGAGGTGCCGCACTCGGCCCATGCGGAGGACGAGGACACCGGGGAAATTCCGGTGCCGGAACTCGAGCCGCCGGCTGCCATGTCAGGGCCCGAGCCCGAGCCCGAGCCCGAACCCGAGCCCGCGCCGGCGACAGCCCCGGCCGCCGAGCCGCCAGCCGTCGCCACGCCAGCGGCTGGCACGCTCGCCGCACAGCGCTGGCGGCGCGCGGACGAACCCGAGCCGGAAATCACCACGGTCGACGTCGATCACGGGTCGTCCGGCTGGCGGACGCTGGCGTGGAGCGTCGCGAGCCTTTTGTGCGCCATCGGCCTGCTGGCGCAGGTCACGCATCATTACCGGCAGGAACTGGTGCGGCACCCGCAGCTCGGCCCCGTGCTGCGCGAAGCGTATGCGCGTCTCGGGCTGCCGCTGTTTCCCAACTGGGACCTCGCCGCGTTCGAACTGCGCCAGTGGGGCAATGCCTCGGGGTCGGACGCGAGCGGCCGGATGAGCATCCGCGCCAGCCTGACCAACCGCGCGGCCTTCGCGCAGCCTCACCCGATCCTGCGGCTGCAGCTCGAGGACCGCTTCGGCGAATCGATCGCCGTGCGGGATTTCGAGCCGGCGGAGTACCTGAAGAACCCGGCCGAGGCGACCCGCCAGCTCGCGCCCGGCGCGAGCACCGAGGCGGACCTCGAGATCATCGATCCGGCACAGCAGGCCGTGGGCTATCGCCTCGACGTGTGCCTGCGCGAGTCGGCGGCGCTGCTGCGCTGCGCCCAGGGCGACGGCTGATCGCCATGACGGCACTCGCGATCGGCCCGTACCGGCTGAGTGGACGCGTCGTCCTCGCGCCGATGGCCGGCGTGACCGACCTGCCCTTCCGGCGCCTCTGCCGGCGGCTCGGGGCCGCGCTCGCGGCGGGCGAGATGCTGTCGGCCGACCCGCGCCTCTGGGACACGCCGGAATCCCGGCGCCGGCGCGACCATGTGGACGATCCGGAGCCGCGGGTCGTGCAGATCGCGGGCGGCGATCCGCAGACGATGGCCGAGGCAGCCTGGCGCAACGTCGAGGCGGGCGCCCAGATCATCGACGTGAACATGGGGTGCCCGGCGAAGAAGGTCTGCCGGCGCGACGCGGGGTCGGCGCTGCTGCGCGACGAGCGACTGGTCGGCGCGATCCTCGACGCGACGGTCCGCGCGGCCGGCGTGCCCGTGACGCTCAAGATGCGCACCGGTTGGAGCGCCGACTTCCGCAACGGCGTCACGATCGCGCGCATCGCCGAGTCCGCCGGCGTCCGGGCGCTCGCCGTGCACGGCCGGACCCGCGCCTGCCGCTTCGAGGGCGCGGCCGAGTACGAGACGATCGCCGCGATCAAGC
>CAZRKS010000163.1:0-6033 GCA_964600315.1 uncultured Steroidobacteraceae bacterium
GCCTCGTGGCGCGCGTGCAGCAGGAGGCGCGCGTGCCGGTGATTGGCCACCTCGACGGCAACTGCCACGTCTACGTGGATCGTGCGGCGGACCTGCGCATGGCGCGCGCGATCGTCCTGAACGCCAAGCTGCGGCGCACCGGCATCTGCGGCGCCGCCGAGACGCTGCTGGTCGACGAGGGCTGCGCCGCGACGCACCTGGCGCCGATCGTGCGGGACCTGCTCGATGCCGGGTGCGAAGTGCGGGGCGACGCGCGCGTGCGGGCCGTGGACCCGCGCGTGCGGCCGGCCACCGAGGACGACTGGTACACGGAGTACCTCGACGCCGTGATCGCGGCGAAGGTCGTGAGCGGCGTGGACGAGGCCGTGCGTCACATTGCGACCTATGGATCCGCGCACACGGAGTCGATCGTGACGGAGGATCCGATCGCGGCCGAACGGTTCCTCGGCGAGGTCGACAGCGCGATCGTGCTGCACAACGCCTCGACCCAGTTCGCCGACGGCGGCGAGTTCGGCATGGGCGCGGAGATCGGCATCTCGACGGACCGCTTCCACGCCCGCGGCCCGGTCGGGGCCGAACAGCTCACGAGCTACAAGTACGTCGTGCGCGGCTCCGGGCAGGTCAGGCCTTGAGCGCAGCGAGCCCGCCGCGCAGCGAATAGACGTCGTGGCGCCCCTGGGCGCGGAGTTGTTCCGCGAGCGCGAGGCTGCGGACGCCGTGCGCGCACACGATCAGGTGCCGACCCCGCGCCGGGAAGCTCGCCCGGCCGTCGAGCAGTTCGCTCATCGGCAGCAGCAGGTCGGCGCGCCGTCCGGGGCCGTCGAAGCGCCGCTCCGGGGCCTCGCGAACGTCGACCAGTTCGAAGCCCGCCGCGCGCGCGGCCTCCAGGTTCGCGAACTGCACCTCGAGCGGGTCCGCGACGTCGACGGGCTGCGGTCCCTGGGCCGAATGGTCGCAGTCGGCGCGCCGCGCGGCCCGCAGGCTGCGGGTCGCGAGGGTCAGCAGGTCGACGACCACGAGGCCACGCAGCGGACGCGGCTCGAGCCCGAGGATCAGCTGCAGGGCCTGCATCGCCTGCAGCGTGCCGAGCACGCCGGGCACCGGGCCGAGCACGCCGGCCTCGGCGCAGTTGCCGACCAGGCCGTCGCGCGGCGCATCGGGCCACAGGCAGCGGACACAGGGCCAGGCGGGCTCGGGGAGGTAAACCTGCAGCTGGCCTTCGTACTGGTGGACGCTCGCGAACAGGGCGGGCTTGCGCGCGCGCACCACGGCATCGTTCACCACGAATTTGGCGCGCAGGTTGTCCGTGCACTCGAGCACGAGGTCGCAGTCGGCGACCAGCGCGTCGATGTTCTCGCGCGTCGCGCGCTCGGTGACTGCGATGCAACGCACGTCGAGATTCACGTCGCGCAGACGGTCGATGGCGGCGACGGCCTTTGGGCGGCCCACGTCCGCCACCGAGTACAACGGCTGACGATGCAGGTTGCTCGCCTCGACGAGGTCGCCGTCCACGACGACGATGCGTCCGACGCCTGCGGCGGCGAGGTATTGCAGCGCCGGTGCGCCGAGGCCGCCCGCGCCGACCACGAGCACTGATGCGGCCCGGATGCGCGCCTGGCCGTCGGCGCCGACCTCGGGCAGGGCGACCTGTCGCGAGTAGTCGTGCGCAAACGAGGCAGTGGCCCCATGCGCGTGCTCGTGGTGGTGTTCGTCGTGGTGATCGTGGCGGTGCGCCTGAGCGGCTCCGTGCTCATGCCTGCCTTCCGTCTCGCCCGCGGCCGCGCAACGCTCGCAATTGACCCAGCCCGAGTCGCCGTCCTCGTAGTGTTCCTTCTTCCAGATCGGGACGCGGTGCTTCACCTCGTCGATGATGTAGCGGCAGGCCGCGAACGCCTCGTCGCGATGCGCGGCGCTCACGCCCACCCACACCGCGAGCTCGCCGATCGCGAGATCGCCGACGCGATGCACGCAGGCCGCGCGGTGCACGCCGAAACGCTCGATGGCGGCCGCGACGATCCGCGCACCCTCCTTGACGGCGAGTGGCGCGAAGGCTTCGTACTCGAGACGCCGCACGCGGCGCCCCTCGTTGTGATCTCGCACCCAGCCCTCGAAGCTCGCGTAGCCCCCCGCGGCCGGATCCTCGAGCGCCGTCCGGCAGCGCTCGGGCTCGAGCGGTGTGTTCGACAGGCGGAAGGACTCCATCAGCCGCCCGCCACCGGGGGAATGAAGACGATGCGGTCACCGTCGGCGAGCGGGCGCTCCCAGTCGGCGAACTCCTCGTTGACGGCGACGCGCAGCAGCGAGCGCGGCAGGGCGAGGCCGCGCTTCGTGCGCAGTTCCTCGTACAGCTCGGCCGCATTGGCCGCCGCCGAGGTCACCGCTTCGCCGCTGCGCCCGGCCTGCTCGCGCAGCACGGCGAAGTACTGGACCTCGACGGTGCGGCTCATGACGCGGAACTCCGCTGCGCGAGGCGCAGCACGGCGTCGTCGAATTCCGTCGGCGTGTTCACGTTGTCGAGTGCGGCGGGATCCGCGGGCGCGAGCAGCGGCACGCCGGTCGAAATCACGAACTTGCGCGGGCACAGGCGGCCGCCGGCAATGGCCTCGAGGATGCCGCTCCGCGTAACGGGCTCGTAGATGGCGCAGAGCGGCTCCGGCAGCCCGTCGTGCGCGCTGCGAAAGGCCGTGACGGGGTGGGCTCCGCGGCTCGCGACGAGCCGCTCGAGGGCCGCGTCGCCGAGGAACGGCAGGTCGCACGCCACCACCAGCCACGCGGCCTGTGGGTGGGCTGCCTGCGCGGCCGCGATGCCGGCGATTGGCCCCGCGCCGGCCGGACCGTCGACGATCTGCGCATGACGCGCACGAGTCGGGTCGTCGCGCTGGTCCGCACGCACGGAGACGAAGGCCCGCTCGACGTGGCGCGCGACGAGCGCGTGGGTGCGCGCCAGCTGCGACTCGCCGCCGTACTCGAGGGCCGCCTTGTCGCGCCCCATGCGGCGGCTGGCGCCCCCCGCGAGCACGAGTCCGTACAGCGGTGCGAGTCCGCTCACGGGCGCACCACGTCCCGCCGTCCGCCGTGCTTCTCGAGCAGCCGCACCTCGCCGATGACGATGTCGTGCGACAGGGCCTTGCACATGTCGTAGACGGTCAGTGCGGCGACGGAGGCGCCGGTGAGTGCTTCCATCTCCACGCCGGTACGGTGATGCACGCTCACCGAGCACTCGATCACCGCCGTGTCGTGGTCGTCGAGACCGATCTCGATGCGGCAGTTCTCGACCCCGAGCGGATGGCAGAAGGGGATCAACTCGTGCGTGCGCTTGGCGCCCATCACGCCGGCGATGATCGCGGTCTGGAACACCGGACCCTTGCTGGTGGCAAACCCCGATTCGCGCAGTGCGCGGGCGACCTCGGCCGGAAAGCGGACCTGCGCGCCGGCGACCGCGGTGCGCTTGGTCACCGCCTTGTCGCTGACGTCGACCATCGTCGGGCGATCCCGCTCGTCTACGTGGCTGAACATGCGAGTCACCCGCCGATGTAGTTCATCTCGATCTTGTGCAGCGGCCGCTCCGCCGCCCGCAGCCGCTCGCGCTGCTCGCTGTAGCGATCCGTGCGCGGCGTCCAGGCCGACCGGACCAGCGCCCGCAGGTCGGCATCGTCGGCGCCCGCGCGGAGCGGCGCCCGCAGGTCCGTGCCCTGAGTCGCGAACAGGCAAGTGTAGAACGCGCCTTCCGAGGAAAGCCGCGCGCGGCTGCAGTCGCCGCAGAATGGTGCGCTCACGGACGACACGAAGCCGATCTCGCCGGCGCCGTCGTCGTAGACGTAGCGTTCGGCGACCTCGCCGCGCGTGCGGCCGGACACCGCCGTCACCGGCCAGCGATCACGGACTCGCCGCAGGAGTTCCGCGGATGGGACGACTTCGTCGGCCCGCCAGGCATTGCGGTTGCCGACATCCATGAATTCGATCAGCCGGACGATGACGGGCGTGCCGCGGAATCGCTCGAGCAAGCCGAGCACCGTGTGGTCGTTCACTCCGCGCTTCACCACCGCGTTCACCTTGACCGGCGCGAGGCCGGCCTCGACGGCCGCCTCGATCCCGTCGAGCACGTTCTGCAGGCCGCCGAACCCGCCGCTCATGCGCTCGAACACCGCTTCGTCGAGGCTGTCGAGGCTCACCGTGACGCGGTGCAGTCCGTTGCCTTTCAGTTCCGCAGCGTGACTCGCGAGCAGGATGCCGTTCGTGGTGAGTGCGATGTCCTCGACGCCCTCGAGGCTCGACAGTTCGCCGACGAGGTCCGCCACCCCGGACCGCAGCAGGGGCTCGCCCCCCGTCAGGCGCAACTTGCGCGCGCCGAGGCCCACGCAGGCCCGCGCGATGCGCACGATCTCGTCGAAGCTGAGCCGCTCGGAGGCTTTCAGGAAACGGTAGCGCTCGTGAAACGTCTCCCGCGGCATGCAGTAGGGACAGCGGAAGTTGCAGCGGTCCATGACCGAGATGCGCAGGTCGTGCATTGGCCGGCCGAGGCGGTCGCGGAGGGCGCGGCGGTCGGGCAGGGTCGGGATTGCGGTGTCGTCCGCTGAGCTGCGCATGGAGCCGGTCCTCACCAGCGGTGGAACGTTGCCAGGTATCCTGCAGGATAGTCCGCCGGGCCGGGCGGAAGTTCAACGAAACCCTCCGTGCCGAGGAGCGAGATGAAGTCCCCCGAGCCCCGGGTCGCCTTCGGCATGGCGACCAGGCCGAGCGCGGGGCTGCGCTCGAGCTGCACCGGGAGGAAGAAAGACAGGGACGGCTTGACCCGGAAGGGCGCGCCGAGCGGTGCGATTTCCGCGGGCGCCGGCTTCGCGCCGATGGCCGCGAGCAGGCCCGGCACGACGTAGCGCACCAGGCAGACGAGCGCCGAGACCGGATTGCCGGGCAGTCCATAGACGGCCTGGCCGCCCGGACTGACGCCGAACCACATCGGCTTTCCCGGGCGCTGGGCGACCTTGTGGAAGACTTCCTCGACGCCGAGTTCGCGGAGCGCCTGCGGCACGTGGTCATAGCGGCCCATCGAAACGCCCCCGGTGAGCACGACGACGTCATGGGTCGCCAGGTGAGCGGCAATCCGATCGCGCAGCACCTCCGGGTCGTCGGGCAGGTGGTCCTCGGCGACGCGCGTGAATCCGCGCAGGGCCAGGGCCGCGCGCAGCGCATAGGAATTCGAGCGCCGCACCTGCCAGCCCTCGATCGGCTCGCCGGGATCCACGAGTTCGTCGCCCGTCGCGACGATGACGATGCGGGGCTCGGCATGCACGTTGGCGCGCGGCAGCCCGGCCGATGCCAGCACGGCGAGCTCCGGTGCGCCAAGCCGCGTGCCGCGGGCGAGCAGCAGGTCGCCCTCGCGGCAGTCGAGGCCCCGCGTGTGCACGTTTGCAAAGGGCTCGACGACCGCCTCGTCGTCCACCTCGGCCCAGCCGTCGGCGACCTGCAGGAGTTCGACGGGAATGACGCAATCGCAGCCGGCCGGCAGCACGGCCCCGGTCATCACCTCGAGGCAGGCGTCCGCGGAACCGAGCGAGCGGGGCGGGTGCCCGGCAGCCTGGGTGCCGGTGAGGCGGAAACGACGCCGGCCGTCGCGCCAAGCCTGCGACGCGATGGCGATGCCGTCCATCGTCACCCGGTCAAACGGCGGCTGGTCGCGTTCGGCGCGGACCGACTGGGCGAGCACGGCGCCCGCGAGGGAGGCCAGCGGCCTCGATTCGACGGGCAGCGGCCGCACCCGCTCGCGGACCCGTGCCTCGGCCTCCGCGGGCGTCGGCAGAGGTCCCACGGTGCCTACTTCTTCTGGGCGGTGTTGTACGCCTTGATCTCCTCGCTCCAGTGCGCGGCGATCGCCGTCAGCTCGTCGAGCGCCGCGTTGTGCTTCTTGGCCTGCACTTCATCGAGCGCCTGCTTCTTCTTGGCGTACTCGGGGTCGGCTGGGTCGAGTGCGGCCACCGCGGCGGTCTTCTCCTGCTCGAGGCAGGGCAGGTACGTCTCCTGGACGGCCTTCGAATA
>CAZRKS010000164.1:0-5975 GCA_964600315.1 uncultured Steroidobacteraceae bacterium
GGCACGGACGTGGCGCGCGAAGCGTCCGACCTCGTGCTGAGCGACGACAACTTCGCCACCATCGTGAACGGCATCGAGGAGGGCCGGATTGCCTACCGCAACATCCGCAACGCGGTCTACCTGCTGATCGCCGCGGGCATCGCCGAGGTCCTCACCGTCGGTCTCGCCGTGATCGGCGGCCTGCCGCTGCCGCTGCTGCCGGTGCAGTTGCTGTGGCTCAACCTCGTGACCAACGGCATCCAGGACGTCGGTCTCGCCTTCGAGCGCGGCCATGGCGACGAGTTGCAGCTCAGGCCCCGCCGGCCGGGCGAGCCGCTCGTCAACCGCTTGATGATCGAGCGCGGCCTGCTCGCCGGCCTGTGGATGGCGTCGCTGGGCTTCGGCTGGTTCGCCGCACGGCTCGGGAACGGTGTGCCCGTCGACGCTGCACGCAACGAACTGCTGCTGCTCATGGTGCTGATGCAGAACGTCGACGCGTTCAACGCGCGTTCGGAGACGCGTTCGGTCCTCCGCCTGCCGTTCGCGCGCAATCCATTGCTCGCCGCCGGCGTCGCCGCCGCGCTCGCGCTGCACGTCGCGGCGATGCACTGGCCGGCGCTGCAGACCGTGCTCGCCGTCGCGCCCGTCCCGGCGGCACAGTGGCTGGTCCTCGCGCTGCTCGCGCTGTCGCTGCTCGCCCTGATGGAGGGGCACAAAGTAAGCTGGCGCCGGCGGGAGCGCGTCGCCCTCGCTCGCGCATGAACGGATCGCAAACCGACGAGATCTCCCCATGAAACCCATACAGCCTGGAATCCTCGCCCCGGTCCCGCCGCTTGCGCGCTACCTGGTCTTCGGCCTGCAGCCCGAGGCGGGCCCAGGCCCGGCGCTGCAGCGGCTGGCGCAGGCAATCGATCCTGCGCAGACCGTGGTCGGGATCGGGCGCGCGGCGGTGCTCGCGCTCGGCCAGGACGTGCCTGGATTGCGCGACTTTCCGGCCGGGACGGGCCGCGGCATCGAGGCTCCCGGCACGCACGGAGCGCTGTGGTGCTGGCTGCGCGGCGACGACCACGGCGAACTGGTGCACCGCACGCGTGCGATCGGCAAAGCCGTGGCTCCGGCCTGCCGACTCGAGTCCGTCGTCGACGCGTTCCGCCACCGCGAAGGCCGCGACCTGACCGGCTACGAGGACGGCACGGAGAATCCCACGGGGACGCACGCACTGGACGCGGCTGCAGCGGCCGGCAAGCCGGGCCTGCAGGGCGGCAGCTTCGTCGCCGTCCAGCAGTGGTTGCACGACTTCGACCGTTTCGACGCCCTCGGTCGCGACGCCCAGGATGCGAGCATCGGGCGGCGCCGCGATGACAACGAGGAACTGGAGGACGCGCCACCGTCGGCGCACGTGAAGCGCACCGCGCAGGAGAGCTTCCATCCCGAAGCCTTCGTGTTGCGTCGATCGATGCCATGGTCCGATGGGCGACGGGCGGGCCTGGTCTTCGTCGCCTTCGGCCGGTCGTTCGACGCGTTCGAGGCGCAGTTGAACCGCATGATGGGGCTCGAGGACGGCGTGACCGATGCGCTGTTCCACTACACCCGTCCGGTGACGGGCGCCTACTTCTGGTGCCCGCCCGTGAAGGGCACGGCGCTCGACCTGCGAGCGCTCGGCCTCACGTGACGGCGCGGCGCAGCGGTCAGCCGAACGCGCTCTTCAGCACCGGCGCCATTCGCCGGGCGCCGCCCACGGCGACCGCGGTGGCGAGCCCGCCCATCATCGCGCCCGACACCCCGCACGACATGACGTCCTGGCCCGTGAGCCAGAGACCGGGGGCGCGGGTGCGCGGCCGCAGCCAGTCCTGGCGGATGCGCGACGGGTCGTGATCGAGCCCGTAGAGCTCGCCGCGGCGGTAGCCGCAGAACCACTGCATCGAGAGCGGCGTGGAGACTTCCCAGTAGTCGATGCGGCCGCGCAATTGCGGGAGCCGCTCGTAGAGGTGCCCGAGCAGTCGCTCGCCGTAGGACTGTTTCAGCGCCTCGTAGTCGTCGCCGCGCTTGCCCCAGGTCGTGTTCGCCCAGGGCTCGAAGATTTCGTACGGGACGGGGGCGACGATCTCTATCGTGGCCCGCCCCGGGTGGCGCCGCTCGAAGTCGGGATCCTTCGCCGACGGAAACGAGATGTAGACCGCGGGGAAGGGACCGTGCGGGTCGACGAGGAAGCGATCCAGCGCCGCGTCGTAGTCGTTGTCCGGATAGATCCAGAAATTCGTCTTCGGCAGGCCGAGTTCCACCGCCGTGCCTTCGAGACCGATGTACACGCCGAGGTGACCGATGCTGGGCCGGACGGTCGCGAGCAGGCGGTCGTAGCCGTGGCGTTTTTGCTCGGTCGCGGGCAACAGATGCGCAAACGTGTTGATCGCGCCGGCGTCGGAAATCACGCGGTCGCATTCGATTTCGTGACCGTCCGCCATGCGGACGCCGCGCACGGTGCGCACGCGGCCGGGCCGCAGCAGGATCTCCTCGACGCGCGCGTAGGTGAAGACCTCGCCACCGGCGGCGCGGATGCGCGGCAGGATCGTGTCCGCGATGCGCCAGGCGCCGCCGACGGGATAGAACCCGCCGTGCAGGTAATGCTTCGCGACCAGCGCCTGGACCACGAACGACGATCGCTTCGGCGGCAGGCCGAGGTCGCCCCACTGGCCGGTGAGCACGGCGATCAGTTCGCGATCCCGGGTGATCTCCGACAGCACTTCCCAGGTCGTGCGGCCGAAGCTGCGCGGCAATCGGCTGCGCAGGATCGGGCCCGCGATCGCCGCCGCCCAGGGCGGCAGCGTGCGGCCGAGCGAGAAAGTGCGCATGGCGCGCGCAACCTCACCGAGGAGGTCGAGGTAGCGGTCGATGGCCGCGGCCTCGCGCGGGAAATGCCCCACCAGGTTGTCGCGGAACGCCTCGCGCCCGGCGACGGCGTCGTACACGCGCTCGCCGATGAAGAACCGGTCGTAGTGCGCGTCCATCGGCGCCCACGCGAGCTGGCCCGAACTCAGGAAATCCATCAGGCGGCGCACCGTCGTGCGCGCTCCCATGTCGCCGATGTAGTGGACGCCGACGTCCCACTCGTAGCCGGCGCGCTCATAGCTGTGAGTTGCGCCGCCGGCCGTGTAGTGCTGCTCGAGAACCGCGACGCGCCAGCCGAGTTCCGACAGGAGAGCGGCGCTGGTGAGCCCGCCGATGCCGGAGCCGATGACCAGCGCGTCGTACGGGCCGTTCAGCCGCGACGGTCGATAGCGGTGGCCGATGCGGAGCGTGCTCGGGGTCAGGTGACGCACTGCACGAGCTTAACCCAAGTGAGCGGCACCGGCCCGCAGCAGCGCCGAATCCGCCGCGGCGGACGGCCAGAGTGCTGCGCCGCAGCGCGCAGGCCGGGCTTCGGCGACAGCGGCGGGCGGCTCTGCGCCGGCCCGGGTCGCGTGATCCGGGCCGGAATCCGATTCCTGCGTCACAAATGAGCCAATGCCCGGGTCGCACGCGGCATCGGAGCGAACGATCGCGGTAGCGTGCGCCTCGACGGGAGGTGCGCAATGGCCGCTCGACGCTGCTGCAACGTTCTCGCCGGGCTCACCCTCTGCGGAGCCCTCTCGCCCGCGGTTGCAGGCGAAGCCGACCCGCACGGAGGCGACGCCAGCGCGCCCGCGAGTTCCAGCCGGGGCGACACCGAGCTCTGGGAAGCCCTGAGCCGGCACCTGCCCGCGCAGCGCCCGTCGGCCCCGGACTGGATCCGCCGCCGTTCGAAGGGCACGGCCGAGCCTCGCGCGGCGCTGAGCGACGACTGGCAGATGGTGCTGCAGCAGGATCGCGCCGACGGAGCGGACCTGCTCACGGTTCGGTATCCGCTGGCCGAGGTCGGACTCTTCAGTACGTATGCGGGCGCCGGGCTCAACCGGACGACTTACTACGCCGAGACCGACTACGGCGCGACGATCGTGTCGCGGCACTACCGCGCGCGGTCGCTGGGCGCCGCCGCAGAACTCGGCGCCGAGCTGCGCCTGTCGGACCAGCTGGCCATGAGCGCGGAACTGCGCTGGTTCGAGCTCGCCTCCGACGCCGGCCTGCTGCGCAGCGGGGAGTCGCTGATCGGCGCCGATCCGCTGGCGCTCGCGATTTCACTCGGCTGGCGGTTTCGCTGAACGCCGCGGTCACCTCGCCCAGCGCGTGACGCGCAGCGGCCCGGGAACGAGTCGGCCCGCGGCCTCTTTCGTGAGCGTGACCGTGCCCGCGCCACGCTCGAGCGTCACGTCGCCGAGCTTGATCCAGCGCGATCCCCACTTGCGCTGGTCGAGTCGCGCCACGAGCGTTCCCCCGGTATGAGCGAGCGCGTACACCGCGACTGGCGTCGCGGCAGCGTCCTCGGCATACCAGGCGGCGACTTCGTAGTACCCGTCCTCCGGCGCGTCGAGCGTCCAGGTGACTTCCGTCTCGCCGGTTCGGGTGGGCTGCAGGGAGCGCGGCGCCGGCAGGCCCGACGCCACGCCGAGCTTCTGCACCAGGAGTTCCATGAGGGGATTCAGGCGGACGATGTCCCAGGGCGCGGCATCGGTCTCGGCCTCCGCATACCCGTTCGACAGTGCGGCCACGATCAGACGCCGCCCGTTCGGCAGTTCCGCGAACACGATGTCCTCGAGCGTGTCGAAGGCGTCGCCGACCTTGTTCTCGTGCAGCGTGCCCGGCGGCAGCCCGCCGCCGAGACTGCCCTGGTCCGAGAACGTCGGCCGCCGCAGAAGTCCGCGCATGTACTCGCGTGCCTGCGGCTCGAGCGCGCCGCTCTCGACGGCGAGCATCAGGTCGGCCATGAGGTTCGTGGCCATCCGGTTGCGGCCCATCTGCTTCCAGGCGAGGTACTCGAGTCCGGCGGGTTCCTCGCCCGAGTTGGTCGGATAGGTCTTGGTGAAGACGCGCTGATTGCCGAGCAGGCCGGCCTGCTCGAGGAGCCGCTCCGTGTAGCGCCGCCGTTCGATGAACGCGCCGAGGTCCGCGCCTTCGGACGGCCCGTTCGGCGCGCCACTGATCGTGTCGACGACCACGCCGGTCGCGACGTTGTCCGAGTCGACGATCATCGGGCGCACCGACGCATCGAGGCAGTCCGGCGCCCGGCCCTGCGCCGCGCACCAGTGGACCGCGCCCACCAGGAAAGCGAGTTTCACGCAGCTCGCCGGATACGCGAGCTCGTCGCCGCCGACGCTGCCACGCAGCCAGTGGCCGTCGCCCGCCTCGACGAGCGCCGTCAGCGTGAGCCGGTCGAAGTCCTGCGCTGCGAGGTACTCCGACCGCGCGGCCGTCACGGCGGCCTGCACGCGCGCATCGTCCTGCACGACGGGCATCGTCGCGGGCCCGGCCGGGACCGGCAACGACGCAAGGAGCAGCCCGATCACGAATGCCTCGACCGCCAACGCGCGAAGGATGCGCACTCGGCCCTGCATCACCGCGCCCGTGAGCCAGAGCACGACGAGCACGGCCGCAGACGACGCGGCGAGCACCGGCCACGGCAGTTCGGTCTCGAACCAGAGCAGCGGAGTGGTCGCAAACAGCACGGCGACGAAATGGATCGCGGCGAACCACCGCTGGCCCCGCGACATCGGTGGATCGTAGCGACGCAGGTTCGCGACGTCGAAGGGCGCCTTCTGCCAGGGCGCGCCGGTCGCGAGCGCGGGTTGCCAGCCCGGCGACCTGAACCACACGAGCAGCTTGTCCCGCCACCGCTCGGCGTGCCACGACCTGCGCGCGAGATCCGCATAGACCTCGAGGTTCGCCCAGACCGGATCCCAGGAGTCGAGTGGCGCGCGTGTGCCGTACACGCAGCGCTCGGTCTCCGCGACGAACGTGCCGAAAAGCCGGTCCCAGGCCATGAAGATGCCGCCGTAGTTGCGGTCGATGTAGCGGTCGTTGACCGCATGGTGCACGCGGTGGTTCGACGGCGAGGCGAACCAGCGGTCGAACCAGCCGAGCCGGCC
>CAZRKS010000165.1:0-5947 GCA_964600315.1 uncultured Steroidobacteraceae bacterium
CCCGGGGAGTGTCGGACCAACGAAATCGCTTCGCCGGGGCGGAGAACTGACAATCTGGGGAGTCCGCTGGGCCAGAAGTGGGATCTGGCCCTAAAATAGCGAAAGCCCTTACGAAACTTAACCTATAAGTTAAGATAATGAGAATTGTCGCGGTAACGAAGGCGCGATTTACGGTCGCGGCGCTTGCCGACGACGATGCCATAGAGGCGTTGGACTTTATTCTGGAAGCACCGACAGACCTGAAGGGCAGTGCTGTCGGGATGTTGGCGCTGTTTAGTCGTTATGCCGAGGGTGGCCGTCAACATCTCCCTACAGCGGTCTTCCATGAGGCAAACCGTAAGGAAGGTATCTGGCAGTTCATCAAAGGTCGGCTCCGCATCTTCTGCTTCATTGATGAAGGTGCCCTCGTAATTTTGACGCACGGAGCGATAAAGAAATCCCAGAAGGCGGACCCAAGCGAAATCCGCCATGCGGCAAGGCTTAAGGCGCAGTACTTGGCGGCAAAGAACCGCAACGAGTTGCGCTGGGAGGAGTGGACCAGTGACCGATAGAACTCAATGGATGGCTTGGAACGAAAGTACCAAGGCGTCGGTCGATTTCGCCATTGAGCAGGCGAAATTGGATTTCGCCCTCGCGATCGAACGGCGAATGAACCAATCGCACGTTACTCGGGCCGACCTTGCAAGGAGGCTTGGTACTAGCGGTGCAGCGGTAACCGTCGCACTGCGCGGTGACGCGAACGTCACGATCGACAGAATGGTCAGGATGGCCGATGCGCTTGACGCGGCTCTGCACATCCACGTCGCGCCGAAGTCGGCGGGAGTCCGATGGTCTGAAACCTACAGCCGTGTACCCGAGGAGCAGGCGCAGAACGCGACGACTTGGGCTCGGCAGGCAATTGGTGAGCAGCATGGACACTTCGCCGTCAGTGCGGCTTGACGAACTGTTTTTCCCGGTTCAGGAAATTCGAGCCGTACCTCAGCACAACCCACAGGGCGATCGTGCTGGGACACAGCTGAAGATCACCCAAGGTGCGCAACGCATAGAAGGGAGCGAGCGCCGCTACGGTTTCAATGTGGCGTTGCAGAGCGACGACGAGAACAGTGTCAATCCTCCGTATGTTTTTCGCGTGGAGGCTTACGCCGTACTCAGTGTCTTGAACTCGTCGCTGGACGGGGACGCCGAACTGGCCTGGGTATCCCAGGTCGCTGTATCGATTGTTATCGGCGCGATTCGGGAGCGACTTGCGGACCTCACCTCACGGGCACCGTGGGGAAGGTTCTTGATCAATGTCGTCCCAATCCGTCCACCGACGGCCGTTCCGCCAGCCGTGATCACTGACTAAGGCAGCCTGCTCCAAATCTGCGCCAAATCACCCCCACCGCAGGGGTGTCTTCATTCATCCAGCTGGGCACTAGATCGTGCTAACCTATTGATTGCGTTGAAAACCTAGCCACGTGGACGGTGGGGCTGCCCGCGTTCGGGACGTAGGGGTCGGAGGTTCAAATCCTCTCATCCCGACCACCTCCGTCCGCAAACCTCAAGGCGTCGGCACCACCTTGTAGTACACGCCGTTCGCGCCGTACGTGGGCTGGAACCAGGTGTTGCCGCAGAGGTAGTAGGTCGTGCCCTGCACCTTCGGCATCGCACAGCCACTCGGCAATGTCGGATACACGTTGCCGACCACGTAGGTCGTCGCCGATGCCTCGGCCGCGCCGGCCGCCACGCCGGCGTCGTACGCCTGGGTCGTCGCCGCCTGCTGCTGCGAAGAATCCGCAGCCGTGGCAACCGCCGCGCCGACGGCAGCACCGGCTACCGCCGCCCCCGCAGCATTCCAGCCGCCGCAGTTGTAGCAGCCCGTGCCGTAGTAGTTGACCGTGGTCGGCGGGTGATAGGCGTAGTCCGCCGGCGGCGGGACGTACGCCGTCGTGCCATAGGGCGTCGCGTGATACGCGCCTTCGCCGTAGGCACCGGCCGTCGTGCCGCCGTAGACATTCGTGTGCTCGGCGCCGACCCCCGCCTCGCCGGCAGTCTGGCCACCGTACATGTTCGTGTGCTCGGTGCCACCGCCCCAGGCATGCGCCGTATCTCCGCCCCACGCGTTCGTGTGCTCGGTGCCCTCGCCGTACATGTGCGAGGTGCTGCCGCCGGCACGATTCATGTGGGTATAAGCACCGACCATCGTCGGCACGAAGCCGATGGCGAGGACGGCACCGACTGCGAATGTATTCGTTCTCACGTCCGGCACCTCCATTCACTTCGCAGGCGCAGCCGACGCCGGCTGCGGACGGTCAAACGGGATGGGCAGTGCCTTGGCCGCCGCCGCGGGCAACGCGAACGTGCCGGGCAGCACCGGCTCGTTCAGCTTCCAGTCGGTGATGTCCATCTCGTGACGCAGCTGACTCGGATCCTTGCGATACACGGCGCGCAGGCGCCGCGGCAAGCGGTCGTCCGCGCCGATCCACGCCTGCACGAACGCGTGATCGTTCGCGTAGGCGACGATGTACGTCTTCACGCCGCCGACCGAGCGCGACTCGCCGACGTAGAACGCGACGCGCAGTCCGTTCAGCACGCCCCGGTAGGGATCTGAATCGAGCAGGTCCATGAACGGGTAGTAGATCTGCGCCTTTGAGTACGCCTCGTCGAGCGCCGCGTCGATCGTGGCCGGCGCCGCCGTCTTCGCCAGGAAGTTTTCCTTCGGCGCGAACGCCGCCATCCACTTGGCGTCGTAGTAGAAGTCGCTGGACGGCCCGTCGCCCGGGTTCAGGATGCGCAGCTTGTCCGGCCGCTGCAGCACGACCTCGTAGCGGCTGGTGTAGAGGAGCGGCGGCCCGAGCCGGCTCGGGCTCTCTTCGGCAACGACTGACTTGAACGACACGGTCTTCGCCGCCGCCAGTTTCTCGCACGCCCCCTTCAGGATGTTGAGCGCCCGCGGTTCGAGTTCGATCGCGGGAGGCGCAACCGCGGGCTGCGCCGCGGGCGCCGCGGCCAGCGACCCGACGGGGTACACGGAAGCGAAGACGAGCGCCGCCAGTGTGGCGGCTGCAGGGAATCGACTGGTCATGGTCTGGACACCCCTCGGCGGATCGACGGCGCACGGCGCAGCCACTCGGCAGCACCCACCCCGGCCCGGCCATCAAGCTACCCGAACGACTCGCACCGGATTTGGCAGATTCGGCCAATGCACGACGACCGCACGTCGGCCACGCCGTGGGCGGTATGCTTGACGATCAGACTGCCCCTGTCCAGATCCAGGATCCCCATGACCGCCACCTACCAGCGCATCGTGTTCGCAAGCCGGCCGACTGGCCCCGTCACCCCGGAGAACTTCCGCCTCGAAACCGTGCCGCTGCCCGAGCCGGGCGATGGCCAGGTGCGAGTCCGCGTGCACTGGCTGTCGCTCGACCCGTACATGCGCGGCCGCATGATCGACGCACGCTCCTATGCCGAGCCGCAGAAGCTCGATGAGACCATGATCGGCGGGACGGTCGGCGTCGTGGACGCGTCGCGCAACCCGAAATTCGCGGTGGGCGACGCCGTGGTCGGACCGCTCGGCTGGGCCGAGTACGGGCTCTCGGACGGCCGCAATCTGATGAAGATCGACACGCGCGCCGTGCCGATGTCGGCTTACCTCGGCGCGGTCGGCATGCCGGGCGTCACGGCCTGGATTGGACTGAAGCGCATCTGCGAGCCGAAGGCCGGCGAGACGCTGCTCGTCTCCTCGGCGAGCGGTGCGGTCGGCAGCGTCGCGGGCCAGCTCGCGAAAGCCGCCGGCTGCCGCGCCGTGGGCATCGCCGGCGGGCCCGAGAAGTGCCGCTACGTCACCTCGGAACTCGGCTTCGACGCCTGCATCGATCATCGCGCTCATCCGGACCGGCGATCGATGGCGCGCGCCATCCACGAGGCAGCGCCGAAGGGCGTCGACTGCGTGTTCGAAAATGTGGGCGGGATCGGCCTCGACGCGGCCCTCACCTGCATGAACCCGTTCGGCCGCATCGCGGTCTGCGGCCTGATCGCGGGTTACGAGGGCACCGACATCCCGATCCACAACGTCGTCACGCTGATCACGATGCGACTCAAGCTGCAGGGTTTCGTGGTGAGCGATCACCTCGACCTCTGGCCACAGGCGCTGGCCGAACTCGCCCGCGGCGTCGCCGAAGGACGGATTCGTTATCGCGAAACCGTGGCCGAGGGGCTCGCCGCGGCGCCCGAGGCGTTCATCGGCATGCTGGCCGGCCGCAACTTCGGCAAGCAACTGGTCAAGCTCGCCTGATGCGCGCCGCGGCCACCGTCGTCCTGCTGCGCGAGTCGGCCTCGGGTCTCGAGGCGCTGATGATGCGTCGCGGCTCGTCGCTCGCCTTCATGGCGGGCATGTGGGTCTTCCCCGGCGGACGGCTCGACGCCGCGGACGAGTCGCCGGCCGCTCTCTCCCGCGTGTGGCCCGCAGGGCTCGCACGCTGCGCCGAAGGCCTGCACTCGCTGCAGGGCGAGCGACTTGCGGCCGGAACGGCCATCGGCCTGCACGTGGCCGCCTGCCGCGAGGCCTTCGAGGAAGCCGGTCTCCTGCTGACGCTGACGTCCTCGGGCGCACCGAGCACGGCCGAGCAGGCGGTCCGGCTGCAGCCGCACCGCGCTGCGGTCGTGTCGGACGCCACGGCGTTCGTCCGGCTGCTCGAAGCGGAAGACCTGCGCATCGACGTCGGCCAGTTCGTGTACTGGTCGCACTGGATCACGCCGTCGCTCGAAACCAAGCGCTTCGACACGCGATTCTTCGTCGCGCCGGTGCCGCCGACCCAGGACGCGACCCCCGACCTCTCGGAACTGACCGAGCACGCCTGGATCGATCCGGCGCGGGCCGCCGAGTCGCTCGAGCGGGGCGTGATCAAGCTCGCGCCGCCGACGCTGCTCACGCTCGAGGACATCGCCGAGAGCTTCGCCCGGCACGGCAGTCTCGCCGCCATGCTCGAGGCGGAACGCGGGCGCGCCACGCCTCCCGTCATGCCGAAGGTCGAGGTCGCCGACGGCAACGTGCGCGTTTTGATGCCCTGGGACGCAGGCTATGA
The DNA here is from genome assembly GCA_964600315.1 of uncultured Steroidobacteraceae bacterium. Lineage (GTDB taxonomy): Bacteria > Pseudomonadota > Gammaproteobacteria > Steroidobacterales > Steroidobacteraceae > RPQJ01. The sequence continues at coordinate 5,064 of CAZRKS010000165.1, forward strand.
GACGGCCGCAGGCGAGGGCGTCGAAACCGGGCTGGCGTACCCGGAGCACCTGCGGCGGCGACGTTCGATACTGACCGCATCGCTCCGCGGCGGGGTGCAACTCTGACGCCAATGCCCCGGGATCTCGCGACCCCGGGGCATCGTTCGTGTCTGGCGGAGGGCGCCTGGAGCGCCGGCGCCTACTTGCTCGGCGACTGGCCCGGCACCACGTTCTCGACGACGCTCTCGACGGCGTCGCTGGCTTTCTGGAACAGGTCCTTCGCCTGCTCCACGGCCGTCGTCGCGTTCTTCTCCGCCGTTTCCTGCGCCTTGGCGACCATCGCTTCGGCCTGCTTGGCGGTCGCCGCCGCCTGCTGCTTCACGGCCTTGACGGTCTTCTCGATCTGCGCCTCGGCCTTCCTGGTCGTTTTGGCGATCTGGGTCTCGGCCTTCTTGACCGCCTTCTGCGCCTTCGGCGGCAGCTTCTTCACGGCCTGCTTCATCGACTTCTTCATGGCCGCGCGCGTCTTCTTCGCGGCCGCCTGTGCCTGCTTCGGCGCCTGGCGGGCCGCCTTGCGGACCTCGGCCATCTGCTTCGACGCACGCGCCGGGGCCTTCTTCACGGCCGAGCGCAGTGCGTCCCGCGCCTTCTCGAGCCGGCTGCGCAGCGCCGCCGCGACCGACTTCTTCGCCTTCACCGGGGCCTTGGCCTTCGCCTTGACCTTGCGCTTCGCCTTGGCCGGGCCCTCCGCCTTCGCCTTGCGCTTCAGGTCGGCGCCGTGCGCGCGCTTGTAGGTCTGGATGTCCTTGATGCGGCCCTTCGAATCGCGCACCGCATAGAGCTTGGTGCCCTTGCTGCTGCGGTGCGTCGTGCGCCGCGCCTTCTTCTTCGCTGCCATGGAGAA
>CAZRKS010000166.1:0-5848 GCA_964600315.1 uncultured Steroidobacteraceae bacterium
CACGCCATCAGCTTGGAAGGCTGAGGTTCTACCATTGAACTACACCCGCCTCGCTCGCCGGTCCCGACTGACGGGCCCACGTCTCCCGCTCGACTGGACTGGTGGAGGGGGTAGGATTCGAACCTACGAAGGCATGAGCCGGCAGATTTACAGTCTGCTCCCGTTGGCCGCTTGGGTACCCCTCCGCGGACAGAGAGCCGCGTATTCTGGTCGGACGTCCCGTCCCTGTCAACGTCGAACGGAGAAGCGCTCGGCGGGCGGCGCGGCCCGCGCAGTCCGGCGGCGGGACTCGCCGCCGTCGCGGGTTGCGGCTCGCGGTGCGAAGCCTTCCGATCGCGTCCAGATCGACGCCGCACGCGACATAACGCCGCGGGATTTCGCCGCTGCTCTTCCCTCGTCCGGCGCGACATGCATAATTGGCTCGAGCACGGCGGTGACGACAACAACAGAAGAGCGCCTCAGTGGAAAGACGACTCACGACCCGGCATCGAGCCCGCACCACGGTCTATGTGCTGCTGCCCGGGCGCAAGCGCCGGCTGTGCAAGGCGCGCAACCTGAGCGCGAGCGGCGTCTTCGTGGAGACCGGGGACATGGGGCTGCGCAAGGGACAGACCGTGCAGCTCGCCTTCGCGATCAGCCTCGGCGTGGTGACCAAGCTCCACCGGCGCAGTGCGGTCGTCGCACACATCTCGCGGGGCGGCACCGGGCTCATGATGGAAGGCCACGGCGGCTGAGTCGACCGGCGGGCCCCGGGGACGCCCCCTCCACCGCTGCAATCCGTTGAACCGTAGGGGATTCTGCGGAAGCGCCCGCAGGCCGCAGGCGCTATGTTCCGTGGCAGTGCGAGGGCCGCGATGGAACGACGCATCCCCGATGCTGCGGTAGCCGAAGCGATGAACCGGGTTCTCGCTGCCGAGAGCGAGGCCGCCGCGGCGATTGCGTCCGCCGAGCGCGAGGCCGAGTCGCTGATCGAAGCGGCGCGCGCGCGGCGCCGGCAGATCCTCGACTCCGCGCGCCGCCGCGCCTCGCTGCTCCATGCCCGATCGCGAGACCGGCTGCAGTCGGCCCTGCGGGACCTCGAGACACGGGCCGCAGCGCCCGGCCCCGATTCCACCGAATTGCGCCCTCTCGCGCGCGAGGCGCTCGCCCGCCTCGCCCGCCGGCTGACGTCGGCCGGTCATGAGTCGGATTGACCCCGCGTTTGCGTATGCGCAAGCGCGCCTGCAGGCGCGCTACGGCGCCCGGCCGCGGGCCGCCGAGTGGAGCCACATTGCGGCGACGGCCGACCTCGGCGCGCTGCTGCAGGTACTGCGCGGTTCCCCGCTGCAGCGCTGGATCAGCCGCCTCGGTCCGCGGCCCGGAGTGCACGCCATCGAGCGGCAGTTGCGCGCCGAGTGGCTCGCCGGCGTCGACGAGGTCGCGGACTGGCAGCCGGCCGAGTGGCGCGACAGCGTGCGCTGGATGCGCTGGCTCGCCTACCTGCCGTCACTCCAGAAGCTCGCGCGCGGCGGGCGCGCTCCCGCTTGGATGCGCGAGGACGGGACGCTCGGGCCGATCGTCGCGCGCGAGCCCCGGGAACGCGCCACGGCGCTGCGCCGCACGCCCCTCGCCCCGCTCGCGGCCGCGTTCACTCCACCGGCGGACGTGGCGACTGAGTGGACGCGGCGCTGGCAGCAGATCTGGCCGACCCGGCATCCGGGGCGCGCCGCGCTCCTCGCGCTGCTGCGCACGACGGGCGACGCTGGCCGCCTGCTCGCGCAGCTGCCGGACGCCGCGAGTTCCGGAGACGCACTGCGCGGCCTCGAGGGGCGATTGCAGCTCGCCTTCCGCCGCAATCCGCTGTCGCCGGCCGCGACCGCCGCCTACCTCGGCCTGCTCGCGCTCGACCTGCGCCGGCTGCGCGGCGCGCTCGCGGCGCGGGCGCTGCGCGACGCTGTGGCGGCCGCATGATCCTGCGGCCGGCCACGGCGAGCTGGTTCGAACTCCTCACGGCCCGCGAGGAGCTCGGCGCGGCGCTCGACTGTCTCGCCGCGACCGGCTCCGTCCAGCTGCAGGCGCAGAGCCAGGCCGAGTCGAAGCTCGCGCTGCCCGACCTGCGCGTCACGCTCGCGGAGTTCGAGACGCTTGCGCGGCGCTACGGTCACCACTGGCCGGCCGCAGCGATCCAGCCTCCGGGCCGGGACCGGGACCTGCTCGAGGCACCGCGTGCCGCGCTCGAGAGCGTACGGACCTGGGCGACCGAGGCGGATCCGCTCATCGCGGAACTCGACGGACTCGCGCAGTTGCGCGAAGACACGGCGTTGCTCACAGACCTCCGGCGCCTGTGCGACGCGGCCCTGCCGCGCCTGGACCGGGTCGCTGGCGCCGGCCCGGTTCTGGCCGGCCGCGTCTACGTGCTGCCGGAGGGCGGCCCGCCGCACGTGCTCCCGCCGACCGTGCTGCTGCAGCGCGTGCCGCACGACTCGGGGGAATTCCTGCTCGCAGTGGGTCCGCGCGACGAAATCGAAGCGCTCGACGCGGCGCTCGGCGCGCGCAAGGCGCGCGTCATCGCGCTGCCGGGCGACCTGCCGGGTGAGCCGGACCGGCTCGCGGCCTTCCTCGAGGGGCGCCAGGCCTCGATCGAGCAGCGCGACCGGGCTGCGCGCGAGGCCCTGTCGGCGCTCGATCGTCGCCACGGGCTCGCCGCCGCGCTCGGCGAGCTGGCGCTCGCGGCCTGGCTCGTCACACACGTGCCGGAGCTGCCGGTGACCGAGCACTTCGCCTGGGTCACGGGCTGGTGCTCCGACGCGGACGACCGGCGCCTCCGTGCCTCGCTCGACGCGCGCAACCTGCATTACCTGCTGCGCGTGACGCCGGCGCCCGCGGACTCCGAGCCGCCGTCCGTGCTGCGCAATCCCGTATGGGCGCGGCCGTTCGAGGTGTTCGCCGGCCTGATGGGCGTCCCCGGCACGCGCGACGCGGATCCGAGCGTGATCGTGGCGCTGCTCGCGCCGCTCATGTTCGGCTTCATGTTCGGCGACGTGGTGCAGGGCCTGGCTGTCGCGGTGGCCGGATACGGGCTGCGCCACAAACTGCCGGCGCTCCGGCTGCTCGTGCCGGGCGGCGTCGTGGCGATCGCGTTTGGGCTCGCGTTCGGCAGCGTGTTCGCGCGCGAGGACCTGATCGCGGCGCTCTGGGTGCGGCCGCTCGAGCAGCCCTTGCTCGTGCTCGGCACGGCACTCGCGTTCGGGGTAATCGTGCTCACGCTCGGCCAGTTGCTGAACGCGCTGCAGTTCGCCTGGCGCCACGAGCAGCGACTGTGGTTCGCCACCGAGGCCGGGGTGCTCGTCGCCTACCTCGGCCTGGTCGGCGCGGCGCTCGACTCGCGCGCGCTCTGGGCGCTGCCGGTCGGGCTGGCCTGGGCGATCGTCGGGCCGGCGCTCGTGTCCCCGGAGGACCGCCTGGGCGCGGTGGGCCACGCCGCGGGCGAAGTCGCCGAGCGCATGCTGCAGCTCGGCGTCAACACGGTCTCGTTCGTGCGCGTCGGCGCGTTCGCGCTGGCGCACGCGGGCCTCTGCAGCGCCGTGGTCGGCATGGCCGAGGCGTCCGGCGCGGGCTACTGGCCCGTGCTGCTCCTCGGCAACGCGGCGATCGTGGCCCTCGAAGGCCTCGTCGTCAGCATCCAGACCACACGCCTCATCCTCTTCGAGTTCTTCATCCGTTTCCTCACGGCGCGCGGCCGCCCGTTCGAACCGCTGCCCGCGCCCGGGGCCTCGTCCAGTCCGACCTCCGGGAGCAAGTCATGAAATCCACCAACCGCTGGGTGCTGGCGCTCGCCGCCGTCACCGTGCTGACCGCCGCGCTCGCGACGGTCGCCCTGCTGCTCGCCGCACCGGCCCTCGCGGCGGAGGGCGCCGCCGTGCCCATCGACCCGGGCGTGCTGCGCTGGGGCTTCGCATCCGCGGCCGCATCGGCCGGACTGGCGGCGCTCGGCGCGGGCTATGCGGTGGCGCAGGTCGGGACCGCCGCGCTCGGCGCGCTCGCCGAGAAGCCGGAGCTCTTCGGTCGCGTGCTGGTGATGGTGGGTCTCGCGGAAGGCATCGCGATCTACGGGCTGATCGTGTCGATCCTGATCCTGAACCGCCTCGGCTGACCATGGCCCGCGTCTACTACATCGGCGACGAAGTGACGGCGGCGGGCTACCGGCTCGCGGGCGCTGAAGTGCGCGTGCCGGTGCCGGCCGAGACGTCCGACGTCCTGCGCCGCGCGATCGCGGACGGCGCCGAGCTGATCCTGCTTTCGGCGTCGAGCGCTTCGGATCTCGATCCGGAGGAACTCGAGGCGGCGCTGGTCGCGGAGCAGCCGCTGGTCGCCCTCGTGCCCGACGTGTTCGGACGCCGTGCCGCGCCGGACGTCGCGCGCGAAGTCCGGCTCGCGCTGGGGATCGAGTCATGAGCGTGCCCGAGAGCATCCTCCAGGCCCAGGCCGAGGCGCTGCTGAGGCGGGTGGCGCGCGAGCAGGAGTCGCGGTGCCGCCGCGCCCGCGACGCGGCGCAGGACCAGGCCCGCGGCATCGTCGCACGCGCCTGGGAGGAGGCGCGCGCCCGGCTGCGCGCCGCGATGGACGAGGAACGGCGCGCCATCGACAAGGCACTCGCCGATCGCAAGGCGGCGCTCGAGACCGTGGTGCGGCAGAAGGAGCAGTCGGTGCTGCGGCAACTGATGGACGAAGCGTGGCGCGACCTGCCGGGCGCGCTCGAGTCGCTGTGGCAGAGTGCCGAGCGGAGGCGCACATGGTGCGATGCGGCCTGCGAACTCGCCACGCAGACGCTGCAGTTCGCACAAGGGTTGCAGGTCGAGTTCGACGCCGCCGCTCCGGCCGACGTGGCCGAATTCGTTCGCGCGCGACTCCGGCTCCCGGACGGCCGCGAGCCCGGCTGGCGACCGGTGGCGGCGCTCGGCGCGGGACTGCGCATCCGCGCCGGCCGCGCCTGCGTCGATGCCACGGTGCCGGGCATGCTCGCGTCGCGCGAGCGCATCGAATCGGAACTGCTCGCCGAGCTCGAACGGCTCACCGAGCGCAGCGGGAGCGGCTGAAGTGAGCCTCGCGCACATCACGTGGGTCGGCGGACCGGTGCTCCGGGCCCGCATGGAAGATCCGTTCAGCGTGTACGAGTCCCTGTCGGTGGGATCGCAGCGGCTGCTGGGCGAAGTGATCCAGCTGCGCGGGGACGAACTCGTGGCGCAGGTCTACGAGGACACCACGGGACTCCAGCCGGGCGACCCGGTCACCGGGTCCGGCCGGGCGCTGTCGGTCCCGCTCGGGCCGGGGCTGCTCGGCGGCATCTTCGACGGCCTCCTGCGGCCCCTCGTCGGCGCCGAGGACTTCAGCGTGAAGCCCGGCATCGGGTCGAGCGCGGCCGGGCGCTTCCGCTTCGCGCCGTCGCTCGCACCCGGTGACACCCTCGGGGCCGGCCGCACGGTCGGCCGCATCCTCGCCGCGCGACCGCAGCAGGTCCTGGCGCCGCCCTGGGCCGCGGGACGGATCGAGTGGATCGCGCCCGAGGGCGAGTACGCCGAGGACGAGCCGGTCGCGAAATACGTCGGCGCGGACGGCACGAGCGGCGAGGTCGCGATGCGCCACACCTGGCCCGTGCGTACGCCGCGGCCCGCTGCCGGCCGCCTGCCCGCGGCGGCTCCCATGATCACCGGACAGCGCATCCTCGACACGCTCTTCCCCGTGGCGCGCGGCGGCCGCGCGACGCTGCCCGGCGGCTTCGGCACCGGCAAGACCGTGCTGCAGGAGGCACTCGCGAAGTGGTGCGACGCCGACGTGATCGTCTACGTCGGCTGCGGCGAGCGCGGCAACG
>CAZRKS010000167.1:0-5755 GCA_964600315.1 uncultured Steroidobacteraceae bacterium
CAACGCCGAACTGCGCGCCGGGTTCCAGGCGTTCTTCGCGCGGGAGGACAGCTTCTCGCTCGGCGTCTGCAACGGCTGCCAGATGCTGTCGGCGCTGAAGGCGCTGGTGCCGGGCACCGAGCACTGGCCGCGCTTCGTGCGCAACCGCTCTGAGCAGTTCGAGGGCCGCGTCGGACTGGTGGAGGTCCTGCCGTCACCGTCGATTTTCTTCGCGGACATGGCGGGCTCGGTGATGCCGATCGCGGTTGCGCACGGCGAGGGCCGCGCGGAGTTCACGGACGCAGATGCGCAGCGCGACTGCGACGCGAGCGGACTCGTGAGCCTGAGGTTCGTCGACAACCACGGTGCGGCGACCGAAACCTATCCCGCCAATCCCAACGGCTCGCCGGGCGGCATCACGGGACTCACCAGCAGCGACGGCCGCGCGACGATCCTGATGCCGCATCCGGAGCGCGTATTCCGCAGCGTGCAGAACTCCTGGCATCCGGCCGGCTGGGGCGAGGACAGTGGCTGGATGCGGATGTTCCGCAACGCGCGCGTCTGGGTGGGCTGAGCTCTCGCAGCCGGCGTCCGGTCGGCGCTGCGCGACCGGCGGTTGCACTCCGTCGGCGTCCGTCCCGATCCGCATTCCCGAAAACGCCGTGAACCCCTCCTTGGGGGCTCCGGGCGCCGCGTCCCTGCGGCGCACGGTTTCGGGAATGCGATCGGAACGAACGCCGCCGAGCGACGACGCGTCGCATTGTGTGACCGTACGGACAGCGTCAGCGAGCGTGGTGCGGACTGAGGCAGCGCCGGGTTCTGCCGGGGTTCGGGACTCGGGTGTGTGGGTGCAGGGCGTCACGCGGCAGGGATGCCGCGTGCGAGCCCCCACGGAAGGGTTCACGGCGTCCTTGCAAACACACACCCGAGTCCCGAACCCACACGGCCGGAACCGCGCGCCGAGCGGCCGTCACTCAGCGCCCGCAGCGCGCCCGATCGGCGTGATCTTCGGCAGCGTCTCCTCCGCGAAGAAGCGCCGCACCATCATCGCCTGCTGCAGCTTGCCCTTGCGGACGTACGCCTGGTAGAGCATGTCCTTCGCGAGTTCGAGCAGCACGCCCGCCTCGTAGGCGCCGATCTCCGGGATCGACGGCCACGCATCCGCGTCGGTGCCGAACAGCGTCTTCTTCACGATCGCGAAAGTGTCGGCATCGATTTCCGCCATTTCGCGCGCCTCGTTGATCTGGTTGAAGATCCGGAGGCGTCCGTTCTCCCCGAGGTCGTTGAACACGGCCTGCGCGGTGCGCCGGCACATCGACGCGAATGCGTTGAAGTGACCCGCCGAATAGCAGCCGAGCGCCTCGCGGAACAGCCGCTCGCTTTCCTCCGGCAGGTAGGTGAAGTTGAACTTCTCGCGGGCGCGCTCGAGTTCGACGAAGTTGTTTGCGAGCTCGACGCGGTTCGCCGCGTACATCTTGACCGCGAATCGCAGGAACACCGGTGCGTTGCAGGAATCGCAGCGATAGACCACGCCCACCTGGTTCGGGCGGCTCGCCACCAGTTCCGCGTAGGCGGGCACGGACACGGCCGTGATGTGCGAGAAGACCTGGCAGTGCGGGCAGTTGAGCGCCAGGCTGCGCTCCTGGTCGTGGTGCAGGCGGCTCTGGGCGTCAACGTAGACTGACATGAAGCTGCATCCGCGTCGTGGCCGACGCCCCGAGTGTAGCGGATGCCGGGCGGGCCGGCACGGGGTCAGCGGGCGGGATGCAGGCTCGCGGTCGCCGATTCGTTGGCCGGTTCCACCCGGAGGCCACCGGGCTCGAGCCACACGGTGAACCGGGCGTCACCGGCCAGTGGCTGCCAGGGCCCGTCCGCACGCCCGCCTCGCAGATGCCGGGCCCAGACCGTCCCGGTCCGGGCCTTGGCCCAGAGGTCGTCGCCGTCGTCGGCGCCCAGCCGATAGCTCGCGGTCTCGGCCGCACCGGGCGCGTCCCCGGCGATCGAGCGGGGGTCCCGCCGTGACCCGAGTCGCTCGAGACGGTACCGCGAGCCGAGGCCCAGTTCCGCAGCGCGGCCCTGCCAGTCCAGCGTCCGTGCCTCGAGACGCCACTGCTCGCCGGGCAATTCGAAGACCTGCACCCGCCCGGCCGGCAGTCGGGTCAGTGTGCCGCGATAGCGCCGGGCGGCGATCTTCTCGACGTACAGTTCGGCGACCGGCTGACCGTGGATGACGGGCTCGTAGGACCGGAGGCTCTGCTGCATGGACCAGGAGAGCAGGGCGCCGCAGCCCGCCGTCACGGCGAGGAGCACGTGGCCAACGGCCGCCCAGCGCCGGTGCGCGAGCCAGCGGCTCCAGGCGAGCAGCACCGCGAGCAGCGCAAATCCGGCGAGCAGGGCGGCGACGCCGGTCACGTCCGGCCTAGCCGAGGAAGCGCGACAGGGAACCGCCCAGCACCAGGGACGCGAGCACGCGCATGTCGCGGTCGAGGCGATGGTCGTGCGGATGCGTCGCGACGTGCTCGCGCACGAGCGCGTGCACCCGTTCGAGTACGGGCGTGGTGCGCAGCGGCCGCATGCTGTCGATGGCCCGGGCGGCGGCGAGCAGTTCGATGCCGAGCACCGTGGCCGTATTGGTGCAGACCTCGAGCAGCTTGCGGCCGGCCCACGGCGCCATGCTCACGTGGTCCTCCTGGCCGGCGGAGGTCGGCAGGCTGTCCACCGAGGCCGGGTGGGCGTAGGTCTTGTTCTCGGACACCAGGGCGGCCGCCGTGACGTGCGCCATCATGAAGCCCGACTCGAGGCCCGGCTCGGTCGCGAGGAACATGTTGAGGTTCGGGTTGACGCGGCGGTCGAGCAGGTCGATGCGCCGCTCGGCGATGCTCGCGAGCTCGGCCACGGCGATCGCGAGGAAGTCGCTCACGAATCCGACCGGCTCGGCGTGAAAGTTGCCGCCGGAGAGGATGTCGTCGCCGAAAATCAGCGGATTGTCGGATACGCCGTTCACGGCCGCGGCCAGCACGGTGCGCGCATGCTCCAGCGTGTGTTCGACGGCCCCGAAGACCTGTGGCATGCAGCGCACGGCGTAAGGGTCCTGCACCCGCTCGCAGTCGGCGTGGCTGCGCAGGATCTCGCTGTCGGTCAGGAGCCTGCGCAGCCTTGCGGCCACCGCCACCTGGCCCGGCAGGCGACTCGCCTCCTGGATGCGCGCATCGAACGGCGCGTGGCTGCCGGCGAGGCCCTCCACGGTGAGAGCGCCCGCCACCAGCGAGGCGTCCAGCAGGATTTCGGCCTGGAAGAGCCCCTCAAGCGCGAGCGCGAGGCTGAGCTGCGTGCCGTTCAGGAGCGCGAGACCCTCCTTGGCCTCGAGCTGCAGCGGCTCGAGGCCTGCGGCGGCCGTCACCTCGAGGCCCGCGAGCGCCGTGGCGGCACGCGTCGCCTCGCCTTCGCCGATCAACGCGAGGGCCACGTGCGCGAGCGGCGCCAGGTCGCCCGAGGCGCCGACCGATCCCTGCGCGGGAACGACCGGCAACACGTCCTCGTTCAGCAGCGCGAGCAGCATCGCGGCGACCTGCGGCCGCGCGCCGGAGAAGCCTGCCGCCAGGCTGTTGGCCTTGAGCAGCAGCATGCGCCGCACGATCTCGTCCGGCAGGGGCCGCCCGGTGCCGCAGGCGTGGCTGCGGATCAGGTTGAGTTGCAACTTGCGCGTCTTGGCCGCGGGGATGACGCGGTTGGCGAAGGCGCCGAAGCCCGTGTTGATGCCGTAGGAGGTCTGGCCGCGCTCGACGGCCCGCTGCACGGCGTCGCGGGACGCCTGCATGCGCTGGCGCGCCGCGGACGAGAGGGTGACGCGCGGACGTCGCGACTCGAACGTGCGCAGCTGTGCGAGCGTGAGGCGCGTGCCGTCGATCTCGAGTGCCGGCCTGCTCCGGGTCCTGGCCATGGTTCCCCCCGGCGTGTTCGTCGCCGCTTCAGGCGTGGAGGCTGCGGTAGCGCATGCGGTGCGGCTGCTCGGCGTCCTCGCCGCGGCGGCGCTTCAGGTCCTCGACGTATTCCGAATAGTTGCCCTCGAACCAGACCGCCTCACTGTTGCCTTCGAAGGCGAGGATGTGGGTCGCGATGCGGTCGAGGAACCAGCGGTCGTGCGAGATCACCACCGCGCACCCCGGGAACGACAGCAGGGCTTCCTCGAGCGCCCGCAGCGTCTCGACGTCGAGGTCGTTGGTCGGCTCGTCGAGCAGCACCACGTTGCCGCCCGACTTCAGCACCTTCGCGAGGTGCACGCGATTGCGCTCGCCGCCCGAGAGTTCGCCGATGGACTGCTGCTGCTGCGCGCCGCGGAAGTTGAAGCGGCCGACATAGGCGCGCGAGGGCGTCTCGTAGTTGCCGACCTTGAGCAGGTCGAGACCGTTCGAGATCTCCTGCCAGACCGTCTTCTTGTCGTCGAGCGACTGGCGTGACTGATCGACGTAGGCGAGCTGGACCGTGGGCCCGACGCGGATCTCGCCGGCGTCGGCCTGCTCCTGGCCCGTGAGGATGCGGAACAGCGTGGTCTTGCCGGCCCCGTTCGGGCCGATGATGCCGACGATGCCGCCCTGGGGCAGGTTGAAACTGAGGTTCTCGAACAGCAGCTTCTCGCCGTAGGCCTTGGAGAGGCCCCGGGCCTCGATCACGAGTTCGCCGAGGCGCGGGCCGGGCGGGATGTAGATCTCGTTGGTCTCGTTGCGCTCCTGGAACTCTCGTGACTGCAGTTCCTCGAAGCGCTGCAGGCGGGCCTTGCTCTTGGCCTGCCGTGCCTTCGGATTCTGGCGCACCCACTCGAGCTCGCGCGCGAGCATCTTCTTGAGCGCTTCCTGCTGCTGCTCCTCGACCTTGAGGCGCGCTTCCTTCTGCTCGAGCCACGAGGAGTAGTTGCCCTGCCACGGGATGCCGTGGCCGCGGTCGAGTTCGAGGATCCAGCCGGCCACGTTGTCGAGGAAGTAGCGGTCGTGCGTGACGGCGATCACCGTGCCCGGGTACTGCTCGAGGTAGTGCTCGAGCCAGCGCACCGACTCCGCGTCGAGGTGGTTGGTGGGCTCGTCGAGCAGCAGCATGTCCGGCTTCGACAGGAGCAGCTGGCACAAGGCCACGCGCCGGCGCTCGCCGCCGGAGATCTTCGTGACGTCCGCATCCCACGGCGGGAGCCGCAGCGCGTCCGCCGCGACCTCGAGCTGCCGCTCGAGGTTGTGGCCGTCGGTCGCCTGGATGATCGCTTCGAGCCGGGCCTGCTCGGCCGCGATCTTGTCGAAGTCGGCGTCGGGCTCGGCGTAGGCGGCGTAGACCGCGTCGAGGCGTGTGAGCGCGTCCTTGACGTGGCTAACGGCCTCCTCGACGTTGCCGCGCACGTCCTTCGACGCGTCGAGTTCGGGTTCCTGCGGCAGGAAGCCGATCTTGATGCCCGGCTGCGGGCGCGCCTCGCCCTCGAACTCCTTGTCCACCCCGGCCATGATCCGGAGCAGCGTGGACTTCCCCGAGCCGTTCAGGCCGAGGACGCCGATCTTGGCGCCCGGAAAGAAGCTCAGGGAGATGTCGCGCAGGATCACCCGCTTCGGCGGCACGATCTTGCCGACGCGGTTCATGGTGTAGATGAACTGGGCCATGGTCTCGAGGGTCGCGGGAGAGCGGAAAAAGGGCCGCGATTATGGGGCTTTGGCGCGGTCGGCGCCATGCTGGCCAGTCTGCCGGCAGCCGGCGTCTGCAATGGAGTTCCGGGGTGCCGGGGCGGGGACGCCGTGAACCC
>CAZRKS010000168.1:0-5684 GCA_964600315.1 uncultured Steroidobacteraceae bacterium
TCGCCACGCTGCTCTGCGCGCTGTTCCTGCGGCACTTCCGGCCGCTGGTGCTCGCCGGGCACGTCTTCGTCGCCATGCCGCCGCTGTATCGCATCGACTACGGCAAGCAGGTCGACTACGCGCTCGACGAGGCCGAGCGCAACGGCGTCCTCGACCGCATCCGCACGGAGAATCCGCGCGCGAAGCCGGTCGTGACGCGCTTCAAGGGCCTCGGCGAGATGAGCGCTCTGCAGCTGCGCGAAACGACGATGGCCCCCGAGACGCGCCGGCTGGTGCAGCTCACTGTCGAGGCCAAGGACCAGGTCGACCAGGTGATGGACATGATGCTCGCGAAGAAGCGCGCATCCGACCGCCGCGAGTGGCTCGAGACCAAGGGCAACCTCGCGGGCGTGCAGCCCTGAGCGGGCAGGAGAGGCCGTGACGACGCAGAACGAGCTCAACTTCGAAGGCGTGGAGCGACTGCCGCTCCGGGCCTTCACCGAGAAGGCGTACCTCGAATACTCGATGTACGTGATCCTCGACCGCGCGCTGCCGCACGTGGGCGACGGGTTGAAGCCGGTGCAGCGCCGCATCGTCTACGCCATGAGCGAGCTCGGGCTCGCGGCGACCGCCAAGCACAAGAAGTCGGCGCGTACGGTCGGCGACGTGATCGGCAAGTTCCACCCCCACGGCGACTCGGCCTGCTACGAGGCCCTGGTGCTGATGGCGCAGCCCTTCTCATACCGCTATCCGATCGTGGACGGGCAGGGCAACTTCGGCTCGCCCGACGACCCGAAATCGTTCGCCGCGATGCGCTACACGGAGTCGAAGCTCACGCGCTACGCCGAAGTGCTGCTCTCCGAACTCGGCGACGGCACGGTCGACTGGGCCCCGAACTTCGACGGCACGCTCGAGGAACCCACGCTGCTGCCCGCGCGCCTGCCGAACGTGCTGCTGAACGGTGCGACCGGCATCGCGGTCGGCATGGCGACCGACATTCCGCCGCACAACCTGCGCGAGGTCGCCGCCGCGTGCGTGCGCCTGCTCGAGGACCCGAAGGCCACGGTCGCCGAGCTCCTCGAGCACGTGCAGGGCCCGGACTTTCCGACCGGTGCCGAGATCGTCACGCCGCGCGACGAGCTCGCACGCCTCTACGAGAGCGGCAACGGCACGTTCCGGGCCCGGGCTCGCTACGAGGTCGAGGACGGCGAGATCGTCGTCACCGAGCTGCCGTACCAGGTGTCCGGGGCCAAGGTGCTCGAGCAGATCGCCGCGCAGATGCGCGCGAAGAAGTTGCCGATGGTGGAGGACCTGCGCGACGAGAGCGACCACGAGCATCCGACGCGGCTCGTCATCACGCCCCGCTCGAACCGGGTCGACGTCGAGCAGGTGATGGCGCATCTCTTCGCGACCACGGACCTCGAGCGCAGCTACCGGGTCAACCTGAACGTGATCGCCCGCGACGGCCGGCCGCGAGTCATGGGCCTGAAGCCGCTGCTCGAGGAGTGGCTGTCGTTCCGCGTCGATACCGTCACGCGCCGCCTGACGCACCGCCTCGACAAGGTCAACGCCCGCCTGCACATCCTCGACGGCCTGCTGGTGGCCTACCTCAATCTCGACGAGGTGATCCGCATCGTCCGCTACGAGGACGACCCGAAGGCGGCACTCATCGCGCGCTTCCAGCTCTCCGAGGCGCAGGCGGAGGCGATCCTCGAGACGAAGCTGAGGCACCTCGCGAAGCTCGAGGAAATGAAGATCCGCGGCGAGCAGGAGAAGCTCGCGGCCGAGCGCGACGAACTCGCGAAGACGCTGGCGAGCCGCACGCGGCTCAAGCGCCTGGTGCGCGACGAGATCATCGCGGATGCCGAGAATTTCGGCGACGCGCGGCGCAGCCGGCTGGTGGAACGGGCGGCTGCGCAGGCGATCGCGGAGACCGAACTCGTGGCGAGCGAGCCCGTGACGGTCGTGCTGTCGCGCAGCGGCTGGGTGCGCGCGGCGAAGGGGCACGACATCGATCCGCGCTCGCTGTCGTACAAGACGGGCGACGAATTCCGCGCCGTGGCCCGCGGGCGCAGTACACAGCTCGCCGTGTTTCTCGACAGCACAGGTCGGGCGTACAGCTTGCCGGCGCACGCGCTGCCTTCGGCACGAGGGCAGGGCGAGCCGTTGTCCGGCCGGCTCGACCCACCGGACGGCGCCACCTTCCCGGGCGTGCTGATCGGCGAGCCCGAGGATCGCTGGGTGCTCGCGAGCGGCGCGGGCTATGGATTCGTCGTGAGGCTCGCCGACCTGCACAGTCGCAACCGGGCTGGCAAGGCGGTGCTGAAGGTGCCCGAGGGCTCGGACGTCATCGCGCCGGCCTCTGTGCCGACCGTCGAGGGCGCGCTGCTCGCCGCGGTCAATTCGGACGGGCGGCTGCTCGTCTTCCCGGTGTCCGATCTGCCTGAGCTGCCGCGTGGCAAGGGCAACAAGATCTTCGGGATCCCGGCGAGGAAAGCGGCCGCCGGCGAGGAGACGCTGGTGGCCGTGGCCGTGGTGGCGCCGGGCCAGACGCTGCGCGTGCTCTCCGGCGAGCGGCACATGGGCCTCGCCTTCCGCGAACTCGGCGACTACCGCGGCGAGCGCGGTCAGCGGGGCGCGGTGCTGCCGCGCGGGTGGCGCAAGGTGGACGGCGTGGAGGTCGGGTAGGTCCGGAGCCGCGCGACGTCGCGCCGTCCCGCCTCAGGCACCGAGCACGACTTCTTCCGGGCTCGACACGAAGTAGCCCTGCACGTACTCGACGCCGAGCTGCCACAGCACGGCCATGGTGTTCGCGTCCTCGACGCGCTCGGCGATCGTGGCCACCTTTGCGGCGCGGGCCTGCTCGACCAGTGCCCGCACCTGTTCCTGCAGCGGCCGGTCGTTGGCTAGGCCCTGCATCAGTGAGCCATCGATCTTCACGTACTGCGACGGCAGATGGTGCAGCAGGTTGCGCGAGTCGCGGCCCGAGCCGAAGTTCTCGATCGCGAACTCGAAACCCAGGTGGCTCACGAGCGCGCGCAGTTCCTTCGCTTCCTTCATGTGGCGGGTCGCGAGTTCCTCGCCGAGTTCGATCACCAGCCGTCCCGCCGCGATGCCGGAGGCTTTGAGCTGCTGGTGCAGCCACGTGCCGAGCGTCTGGTCGCGCATCGAATCCCGCGACATGCGCACGAAGACGCGGCGCGGATTGCGGGCCGCACAGAACGACATCGCCGCGCCGATGACCCAGCGGTCGATGTTCTTCATCAGGTCGGTCCGTGCCGCCGCCGCCAGGAATTCCGACGGCAGCACCTCGTTGCCTTTCTCGTCGAGCATGCGCACGACGAGGTCGTACATGGCGTCGCCTTCGCCGACGAGGCTCGCGATCGGCTGCTGCACGAGGCGGAAGCGGTTCGCCATCAGTGCGGCCTTGATCTGCGCGGCCCAGGCGCGATCGGCCTCTTCGACGTCGGGCTTGTCGGCCACCGGCTCGGGGCGCAGCAGTCGATTGCCGCCCGCAGCCGCCGCGGCGCGGCACGCCTTCACCGACGAATCGAGGGGCGCCTGCAGCAGGTCACCCTGCGCGTTGCAGTTCGTCGCCCCCGCGCTGCAGGTGACGGTGACGGACCGATGCTCGGCGGAATGAAAGACGTGCTCGGCGACCCGCTGCAGCACGCGCGACACCCAGGCATCGAGATCGCGCCCGTTGCCGCGCTCGACCAGCACGGCAAAGCCGCGGCCGGCGACCCGGCCGGCCAGGTCGCCCGGCTGCAGCAGCGTGCGCAGCAACGTGCCGAACTCGTCCAGGACGTCCTCGAGCGCGAGCGGGCCGAGTTCCGTCTCGAGCGCCGCGGCTTCGTCCGGCTCGAAGTAAACCACCGCGCGCAAGCCCGCCTTCAGGATCTGCGACGCCTGCGCGGCGGCCTGTTCGCGAAAGGCGGCGCGCTTCAGGAGACCGGTCGCGGTGTCGAACCGCAGCGCCTCCTCGAGCTGGCTCGTGAGCGAGGCCAGGTCGCGCTTCTGCGTCGGGACGCGGACGCGCACGGCCGCCTCGCCCTCGAACTCGAAGCGCTCGAACTCGAGGTCCATGGCGAGTTCCGCGCCGCCGGGCAGCACGGCGACGCCCGCGAGCGAGTGCTCGGTCCAGCGCCCCTGCGCCGTCGCGACGAGCGCGCCCTTGAGCGCCGCGTGGCTGCGCGGGTGGAAGAAGTCCATCAGCGGCTGACCGAGCAGCGCGCCGGCGTCCTCGTAGCCGAAGAGCTCGACCCAGGCCGGGTTCGCGTCGACGACGATGCCTTCCTGCACGTGCGCGATCGCGTCGGCCGAGCCGGTCATGAACGCCTTCATCTGGTCGCGATACTGGCGGGCCGACGCCAGCGTGCCGGCCAGCGCTCCGTCCAGCCGGGCGGCGTGCAACTCCCGCACCGCCACGCTCTGGAGGCGCCGCTGGGCCTGCAGCGTCACGACGTCCTGCGCACCGAGTTCGATGCCCTGCACGAGCTCGCTCTCGCCCACCGCCTCGCGGACGAGAATCGCCGGCACCTGGGTCGCGTAGCGATTGCGGGCCTCGAGCGCCGCCCGGGCCTCGTCGTCGTCGCCGACGCACAGGAAGATGAGCTGCGGAGCGCACTGGGTCAGGGATTCGCCGAGCGCCGCCACGTCGCGGACCCAGTGACAGTGCACGGGCTGCCCCGCGTTGCGGAGCGTGCTGTTGATGACTTCCACCGGGTCCTGCTGGCGGGACAGGACGACCAGCGGGATCGCGCCGGACTCGGCCAAGCTGCTTCCCTCGGCGGTCCCGGTGGGCCGGGCCCGCGCTGATGCCAAGATGCGCGGCGACTATAGCACCGGGGTTTCGCCGCCAGACGTGACGCAGGTGGCAGCCTCGGGCTGCGCCGTGGCGCGGCAGTGCCCGCCCGGTCGAGCCTCGGCCGATTCGGCCAGCCGCCGGCCGCCGGTCCCGGGGGCTGACGGGGGGCGCTCCCGGCAGGTATCATGTCGGGCTCGCGCACGGCCGCATCGCGGCCGCTTCCCGGTTCCACCACCCCGGTTCCAGCACCATGTCCAGCTACAACACCAACGAGTTCCGCTCCGGCCTGAAGATCATCCTCGAGGGCGATCCGTACACGATCGTCGAGAACGAGTTCGTCAAGCCGGGCAAGGGCCAGGCCTTCAACCGGGTGCGCATCCGCAACCTCAAGACGGGCCGCACGCTGGAGCGCAACTTCAAGTCCGGCGACTCGGTCGAGGCGGCCGACGTCGTCGAGACCGACATGCAGTACCTCTACAACGACGGCGACTTCTGGCACTTCATGGTGCCGGACACCTTCGAGCAGCACACGGCCGGGAAGGATGCGATGGGCGAGACGGCCATCTGGCTGAAGGACGGCACGATGTGCAAGGTCATGCTGTGGAACGGCGTGCCGCTCGGGATCGATCCGCCGGCCCACGTCGAGCTCAAGATCGTCGAGACCGATCCGGGTGTGCGCGGCGACACGGCGACCGGAGGCCAGAAGCCCGCCAAGCTCGAGACGGGCGCGGTCGTGCGGGTGCCGCTCTTCATCAACGAGGGCGAGGTCATCCGCGTCGACACGCGGACGGGCGAGTACCTGTCGCGCGCGAAAGGCTGAAGCGCCTGCGCGTCCGCACCCCAGGGCGATCTTGCCCCGGGGACGCCGCAAGTACATCCATGTAGGCTCGCGCGCCGC
>CAZRKS010000169.1:0-5683 GCA_964600315.1 uncultured Steroidobacteraceae bacterium
AAGGCATTGAATGGAAGGACGATCTATCTCCGCCTCTATGTCGCTGGAAGGCGACCTGTGTTGCGCAAAGTCTATGGTTAGACAGTCACGGCTAATCAGCACTGCGGGTGGCGTTCGGTCAGCCGCGCGCGCCGCCCGCACCTGAATGCAGACGCCAGGTCCTCGGCGGCGGCGCGACGGCCAGCCAGACGGGTGGCTGGCGAACTTGAGCTCGCCAGCGAGGTCCAGCAGCTGCTCCATCTCCGCAGGAAGCTCGGCGGATTCGGTGACGTGCTGCTCGCTGCGACTCAGGCTCTGTCCGGGTTCGGCGAAGAAGCCGCTCTTCCGCGTTCTCGAGATTTTCGGGCGGATATTCTCACGTTCGCCGATGAGCTTCGAGGCGAATCTCGCCGTGCCGCCGTTCTCACTGGCCGAACATCGCAGGATCAGGGGCGTTGCTGCAGTTCTCGACGATGGTCTGCGCCTCGCCGTGCCCTTAGGTGCTCGAGCCCTGGGCAACAGCAAATGCCAACTTGCAACTCCCGATGCAGCGAACCTGCAGGCACGCGCGAGATCCGCGCGATTTCACGCAGGTGCAGGCTCGCATCAGGCCGGAGAAGCAGGAGTTCAGGCATCTGCCTGCGGCAGGTACCGAACTGTATCTGCATGAAGTTCCTGGACACTGGCAGAGCGCCCGTTCTCAAGTCTACTTCACTTGCAGCAAATACGAGAACGAAATGAGCGGTCTTGGTCCGAACGATGAACGGACGTGGTTTCAGCGTCTCACGTGCGATGCAAGAGCGGCGCTGGATCAGCGAACTTGGTCGTGCCTGTCGGTCACTCGTGACCAGAAAGAGGACTTGCGTCCGTGGCGCAATCGGGTCGCCGCTTCAAAAGCCGCGTGCGACTCCAGCGGTCGCAGGTCGACGTCCGTGGCTGCGATCTCCTGCAGGCGTGCCCAGTAGCGTGCGGCGTAACCGTAGGCGCGAGCATAGCCGCGTTCGAGTATGGCGGTGAGCAGCGCACGGTAGATCACGGTCTCTCCGCGCAGGCGACCGCTGGCGCCGAGCGCCTGCGCAAGCGGCGCGAGTGCCTCGTAGCGCTCACCGTGGACCAGGGCCGGTGCGGCGACGAGCTTCGCTTCGGCCGATTCGTCGTCGCCGGCTTCCAGCAGCAGCGCGGCGGCCGTCGTCGGCTCCTCGCACGCGAGCGCAAGACGGCGCGCCTCTTGCAGCGCATCCGGCCTGGCAGCCTCGGGCAGGCACTCGAGCCAACGCTTCAGGTCGATCACGGCGAGGGATTGCTCGAAGAGACTCTGGCGGATCGTCGCGCTCTCTTCGGCGCGGCCAAGCTGGCCCAGCGCAGTGGCCGTCAGGCTGAGCCTCGATTCTTCAGAGCGACCCCAGGACCCCTGCAGCCAGGTCAGCGCGTCGCCCGGGCGGCCGGCCGCGAGGTATGTCTCGACGAAATGCCTCTTCTGCAGTTCGTTGGGCTGCGGGCTGTAGGTGAGCACGGCGCGCACGTGGACGTCGGGATCTCGCAGTGCCCCTGCAAGCAGCGAGAGAGCGCCAGACATCATGAAGACCTCGCTCGGCAGGCCCGGGCCCGGCGCAGCGGCCATCGCCTCATCCATGCGCTGCTGGTAACGCACGGCCAGCGCGCGCAGCGTCGGCTCGTCAAGCAGGAGGTTCGCCTGGCGCAGTAACTCGCCGCGTGCGCCGTAACCGTCCGCGCCGACCAGCACGTCGATGCGCTCCAGCCACTCGCCCGCGGGCCGGTGGCAGCGCGCGGCGGCGTCGAGCCAATGCATCGCTGCCGAGCGAAGAGTGTCGCCAATGCATCCGTCCGAGTCGTCGGCACGCTCGAAGAAGCTGCTGTCGCACTCGATGAACGCCTCAAAGAGCGCGAGCGCCGCCGCAGGATCTTTGGGCAGCAGCTCCCGCCGGACCTGCTCGAGCCAGGCATCGAGCGTGCGGGCGAACTCTCGCGACTCGCGGTACGGGAGGAAGCGCGTGGCGCGGCGCCACCCCGCCAGCGTCCGGCGGAAGCTTGCCGCGAGCTTGTCGGGCCGGTCGGCCAGTTGCAGCCGCTCGAGACGACTGCGCACGGCATCGTGGTCAGCGGAGAGTTCCAGCAGGACCGCGATCAGCGTCGGCAAGTCCTGTCGCTGCAGGAACGACTCGAGATCCTCGGGCGGGGAGCGCGGCAAGGGGTCCTCAACGATTCAAGTGCGGACAAGGTTGTCGAAACCTGCGCCGGCTGCGTGCGATGGGTGATATGGAATCCTGCCACAGTTGCCGCAATCCCTGCGGCTCCGTCATCGGGGCGCGAGGCAGCCCACCATCACGGCGATCAGGCGCCCGGCAACCGGGCACAGAAAGCCCCGATGCCAAACACCGGGCAGAGCCCCGGCGCACCGGCCAGCGCGAGCAGGTCGCGGTCGCCCGACACCAGCACCTGCGCCCTGCCGGCGATGGCCAGGTGGACGAAGGGCAGGTCGAACGGGTCGCGGCAGGTCCGCGCAGCCGGTGGCGGCTCCGGAATGCGCACCACCTGCACCCAGGGCATGTAGTCGCCCAGCAGCTGTTCCTGCTCGGCGCTGTCGAGCCTGAACTTCGGGTAGGCCAGCACACGCAGGAGTTCCTGCGCCGTGTCAGTGCTCGCCAGCGGCGCGAAGCGTCCGGCCTGCCAGCCCGCTGCCGTGAGCAGCCGGTCGATCCAGGGCCGGTCATCTCAATCGGACGTCACCGACACGCGCACTTCCTTTCGCTGTCTCATTGTCCTGCAGCTGAATTCACGGCGCGTCCCGCCGCCCGCGATGCTGGCGCATGATCGGGCGGGTACGACAGGAGTTTGAGCGTACTGCGCGCGGCCATGTTGCGTGACTCCGCCGCGCGACCGCGGCAACGGCAAGGTCAGAGCTCGTCGTACTTCCGGCTCGACCCGCGCGCCTTCTCGACCGGGTACTTCTCGCCGTTCCGCGCGATCTTCACAAACGCCGCGCGCTCGAGATCCACGCCGAGCCTGTCCGCGAGCCGAACGAGATAGAGCAGGACGTCGGCCAGTTCTTCCTCGACCGCCGCGCGAGTCTCCGGCGACAGGTCGCGCGCCTGCGCGTCCGTGAGCCACTGGAAGGGCTCGAGCAGTTCGGCCGCCTCGACGGCGAGCGCGGTCGCGAGATTGCGAGGCGAGTGGAATTGGTCCCAGTCGCGCGCCGCGGCGAATTCCCGCAACGCGTCGCGCAGGCGGACCAGCGAGTCGCTCAAGGAATCTGGATCTTCCCGCGCGGCGGCATGCCCGCGCCGGTGAGCGCGGAGGCGGTGCCCGCGTCCGGGACCACGATCGACGAGGCCTGCTGCCGGCGCATCTCCTGCAGCTCGCGCATCGTCTCCTCGAACGCGACCTTCGCGCCCTCGGCAAAGCCGTTGCAGGCCTCGGCCAGCGTCTTCGCGTCGATCTCGAAGCTGAGCGGCAGCGCGCCCGCAGGCGTCATGATCTGCGCCTGCCCGACGTAGGAGGTGGCGCGCGACGGGTCCGGCGTACCGTCCGCCTTGACGGGCGTCATGACGCGGATCGTGCCGACCCGGCGATCGGAATAGATGTCCTCGCGGTACAGGTCCTGCGAGTCCATCTTCGGTTCGGGGGCATTGCTCGGGCCGGCCATGGGGCGTTCCTCGGTGACGGGTCGGATCGGCGGATCCGGGGGTCGCCACGGTACCCGAGCGCGGGCGCCGCGACAACGAGCGGACGGGTCAGAACCTTGCGTCCGGCCCGGGACCCGCCGCAGGCGGAATCAAGGGCCGCTCGCCCGGCCACGGCGTGAGTGCGACCCAATAGAGCACGATCAGGTTCACGAGCGGCAGCGATGCCATGATGGCGAGCCAGGGCGGGAATCCCATGCGCCGGAAGATCCGCCAGAACGGGACCACCTGCAGCAGCGAGAGGATGACGATCCAGCGAATCACGGGAACTCCGGGCGCCGACGGGGAAGATGATTCTAAGGCGAATATGCCCACTCCCGCCCACCCGCACGCGCCCTCGACGCGAGGCGCCCCTTGCGCGGACTCGCGGCCTCACCATACTGCGCGGATGTCGTCCTCCCCTCCCCGACAGGCCCTCCCTGGCCGGCTCGCCACGCTCGCGATCGTCGCGGGCGCGCTCGTCGTCGCCGGCTGCAGCACCCTGCGCGAAATGTCGCCGGCCACCCGCAAGTCCGAGGCGCTGCAGACCGAACTCGTCCAGCGCCAGGCACGCAATTTCCGCTTCGCGGACGAGTACGTCGGCCGCCTGATCGAGGCCGTCAAGGACAGCGAGCCCCTGGTCCCCGACGCCACGCAGCGCTACGCGCTCTCGGGCTGGCTGCTCGAGCAGGTCAACGCGGCGTACATCGACGCCTCGGGCGAGAGTCCGGTGGTGAGCAGTCTCGACCTCGTGACGCTCGCCACGTTGAGCCGCATGGTCGCGGACGCGACCGTCGGCCAGCGCCTGCCCGCGCAGGCAGGGCAACTCGTGGTGGCGCACCGTGAGCTCGAGGCGGCGGCGTGGCAGCTCGTCACCGACGCGCTGACGGCGGCGCAGCAGCAGGAGCTGCGGGCGCTGTTCGTCGCCTGGCACGAGCAGAACCCGGACGTGGTGAACGTGCCGTTCGTGCGCTTCCAGAGCTTCGTCAGTCAGATGCGCGCGCAGTCCGCCCCGGACTCCAGCCTGCTGCCGGGGGGCCTGATGGGGATCATCGGGCTCGACCCGATGGCGGGCCTCGACCCCGCGGTCCGCCAGGTCGAGCAGTCGCGGCTGCTTGCCGAGCGGGCGGTGTTCTACGCCCAGCGCATGCCGGTGCTCATCGACCTGCAGCTGGACCGTTCGCTCAACCGGCTTGCGTCGGGACCGGAATCCCTGAAGCTGCAGCAGAAGACCGCGACCCTGGCCGACTCGGCGGCTCGCTTCGCCACCATCGCCGAAGGCCTGCCCGGCACCTTGAGCGCCGAGCGCGAAGCCCTGATCCGC
Source organism: uncultured Steroidobacteraceae bacterium (assembly GCA_964600315.1). Classification (GTDB taxonomy): domain Bacteria; phylum Pseudomonadota; class Gammaproteobacteria; order Steroidobacterales; family Steroidobacteraceae; genus RPQJ01. The sequence goes on from CAZRKS010000169.1 coordinate 4,984, forward strand.
CAGCTCACGGACACGCTCGACGCGCAGCAGGCCACGCTGCGGCCGATGCTGACGGAACTCCGCGGCACGCTCGAGGCGGGCGGCGCGGCGGCGACGTCCGTGGACCAGGCCGTGCGCTCGATCGATGCGCTGGTGGCGCGCTTCGCGAAGAAGCCCGGCGAGCCGCCCGGCAAGCCGTTCGACATCAACGAATACACACAGGCCGCCGCCGGAATCGCCCGCGCCGCGAACGATCTCGAGCGGCTGCTCGCCGAGGTCGACACGCGCACACCACGGGTCGTGAGCGCGTTCGGCGTGGGCGCGGCGCAGGGCCGCGCGCTGGTCGACTACCTTTTCGTGCGCGTCGCCTGGCTCATTGGCCTGCTCTGCGCCGGCCTGCTCGCCACCCTGCTCCTCTATCGCCGGCTCGCGCCCAGGGTGCAACCGACATGAACGACAGCCACCGCAACATCCGCGCCCCCCGCGGCAGCGCGCTCTCGGCCCGCAGCTGGCTCACCGAGGCGCCGCTGCGCATGCTCATGAACAACCTCGACCCCGAGGTGGCCGAGCGGCCCGACGACCTCGTCGTCTACGGCGGCATCGGCCGCGCGGCGCGCAACTGGGACTGCTACGACCGCATCCTGCGCGCGCTGCGGGCGCTCGGCGACGACGAGACGCTGCTCGTGCAGTCGGGCAAGCCGGTCGGCGTGTTCCGCACGCA
>CAZRKS010000170.1:0-5674 GCA_964600315.1 uncultured Steroidobacteraceae bacterium
CGCGATGCCGGCGTTGATGTGCACCACCGTGCCGCCCGCGAAGTCGAGCGCGCCCTTCTGGAACAGGAACCCGGCGCCAGCCGTCGCGGCGGCCCCGGCCGCAGCGTCGGTGTAGGCGTCCGGGCCGGCCCAGAACCACACCATGTGCGCGATCGGCAGGTAGGAGAACGTGAACCAGAGCACCGTGAACAGCAGCACCGCGCTGAACTTGATGCGCTCGGCGAAGGCGCCGACGATGAGCGCCGGCGTGATGCACGCGAAGGTGAGCTGGAAGATGAAGTAGACGTACTCGGGGATGTACACGCCCTTGCTGAACGTCGCCGCGACCGAGTCGGTCGCGAGGCCGTGCATGAAGAGCCGGTCGAAACCGCCGATGAACGCGTTGCCGCCGGTGAAGGCGAGGCTGTAGCCGTAGATCGCCCACAGCAGGGCGACCATGCTGAAGATCATGAACACCTGCATGAGCAGCGACAGCACGTTCTTCGAGCGCGCCATGCCGCCGTAGAAGAGCGCGAGGCCCGGGATCGTCATCAGGATCACGAGCACCGTGGAGGTCATCATCCAGGCGGTGTCGCCCTTGTCGGGCACCGGCGTGTCCGCGAATCCGAGGGCGGGTGCGAGCAGGGCACCGAGGGCGAGCGCGGTGCCCCAGGGGCGGCGCCGGGCGGCGGTCAGCGTGTTCACTGGCAATCTCCTGTCGGTCGGTCTGTCTGAGTGAATGACTGTGCGTGGGAGCCGCGTCAGACGGCTTCAGCTCCGCTCTCGCCCGTGCGGATCCGCACGGCCTGGTCCAGTTGCGTGACGAAGATCTTCCCGTCGCCGATCTTTCCGGTGCGCGCGACGTTGGTGATCGCCTCGATCACCTGCTCGACGACCGTGTCGTCGACCGCGATCTCGACCTTGGTCTTGGGGAGGAAATCCACCCGGTACTCGGCGCCGCGGTAGAGTTCCGTGTGGCCGCGCTGGCGGCCGAAGCCCTGCACTTCAGTGACGGTCACGCCCTGCACGCCGATGTCGGCGATGGCTTGCCGCACTTCATCGAGCTTGAAGGGCTTGATGATCGCGGTGATGAATTTCATCGGTGGCGGCTCTCCGGTAGCGGCGGTTGGCTCCGGGGGACCTCGATGCAGGAAGCGTGCCAGTGCTCCTGCGCCCTGCATTCCCGCCGTTTTTCGCCGCCGGCCGCGGCGGGTGCACCATGTTGGAGCGCGGGCGAGCCTGCCCGCCTCACGACGGAGCGCAATCTCTTAGACTAGGGGCCTCACGCGGCTCCCGGACCCTGCCATGGCCTTCGACCCCCGCCTCATCGACGACCTCGCCCGCCGTCTCGCCGGCTCAGTCCCCGAGAGCGTCGTCGCGCTGCGGCGCGATCTCGAGCAGAACTTCAAGGGCGTGCTGCAGGGCCGGCTCGCGAAGCTCGACCTCGTCACGCGCGAGGAATTCGACGTGCAGGCCGCGGTCCTCAAGCGGACCCGCGAAAAGCTCGCGGCGCTCGAGCAGCGCCTCGCGGAGCTGGAGTCGAAGAGATGAGCGGCGGGCTGCCGGTCCGCGTCATCGGCAGCTATCTTTCGCCGTACGTCCGCAAGGTCCTCGCGGTCCTCCATCTCAAGGGGCTGCAGTACGAGATCGACCCGATCGTGCCCTTCCTGGGCGACGACCGCTTCAGCGCGCTGAGTCCGCTGCGGCGCGTGCCGGTGCTGGTCGACGACCGCGTGACGCTCGCCGACTCGTCGGTGATCTGCCAGTACCTCGAGGATCGCTACCCGGCCCCCGCGCTCTACCCGGACGACGTCGCCGACCGCGCCCGTGCGCGCTGGCTCGAGGAATACGCCGACTCGCGCCTGGGGGAGGTCTTCATCTGGGGCCTCTTCAACGAGGCCGTGATCGCGCCGGCCGTGTGGGGTCGCAAGCGCGACCTCGCGGCGATCGAGCGCGTCGCGCGGGACGACGTGCCGCCGGTGCTCGATTACCTCGAGACCGTGCTGCCCGGCACGGGCTTCCTGTTCGGCACGCCCGGCGTCGCCGATCTCGCCATCGCCGTCTTCTTCCGCAACGCGGCCTTCGCCCGCTACCGCGTCGACCCGCAGCGCTGGCCCGCGACGGCCGGGTTCGTCGATCGGGTGCTGGCGCTCGACTGCCTCGTGCGGCTGCAGCCGTTCGAGGCGCTGATGCTGCGCACGCCGATCCCGGAGCAGCGGGCCGCGCTGCTCGCTGCCGGGGCACCGGTGACCGCTGAGACCGTCGGCGGCGCCGTGCCGCGTCAGGGTGTGATGCGGACCTGAGGAATCAGTGCAGGAGCCGCGGCGCCACGTCCACGGCGATCACGAGCCCCATCACGACGAGGAACACGCCGAAGAGCCGGCGCAGCGTGTCCTGCGGCAGTCGCCGGCCGAGCCGCTGGCCCGCCACGCTGCCGACGATGCCGACGGCCGCCACGGTGAAGAGGATGCCCCAGTCGAGCGCCAGGCCGGCGCGCTGCAGCACGCCGAGGTAGCGGCCGAATCCGCTGAAGGAATTGAGCGTGATGACCGCCAGGCTCGTGCCCACCGCGCTCGCCATCGAGACGCCCGCGAGCAGCACCAGGGCGGGCACGATCAGGAATCCGCCGCCGACGCCCACGAGGCCGCTCAGGAGGCCGACGCCGATGCCGCCGCCGACCACGGCCATCCGCCGCGGCTCGCGGTCCGGCCGCGTGACGATCGCGCCCCGCAGCATGCGCCAGGCGGCGAGCAGCATCACGGTCGCGAACAGTGCGAGCTGGACCGGGCCCGGCACGAAGTGCGCGAGCGACGCGCCGAGCCACGCCCCGGCCATCCCGGGCAGGCCGAACCACGCCACGTTGCGCCAGTCCACCTGCCGGTGCAGGGCATAGGGCACGCAGGCGGCGGCCGCCACGAGGCCGACGACGAGCAGCGAGCCGGCGATCGCGAGCTTGTCGGGCTGGCCGACGAGGTAGTGCAGGACGGGGACCGTCAGGATCGAGCCGCCGGAACCCAGCAGGCCGAGGCTCAGGCCGATCGCGAGCGCGCCGAAGAGGGCGAAAGGCATCGGGGGCGCCCCACGATCAGCTGGCGCAGGAGGGGTTGCGCACGCGTCCCGTCCTGCGCGCACGCCCGCCGGCCGGAGCGGGCGCACAATAGATGTCCTGCAACAGCGCCATCACCCGCGTCACCGGCCCGGAGGGCAGCGAATAGTGGATCGACTGGGCCTCGCGGCGCGTCTCGACCAGCCCCGCTTCGCGCAGCAGCGCGAGGTGCTGCGACAGCGCGGACTGGCTCAGGTCCATGCGCTCGTTCAGTTCCCCCACGCTCATCGGGCGCTCGAGCAGGTTGCAGAGCACCAGCAGGCGCTGCTCGTTGCCGAGCGCCTTCATGAGCCGCGCCGCGTCGGACGCGTGCGCCTTCATCTGGTCGAGCGCCTGCGCCCCGGCCTCGGGCTGCTCGGCGGGTCGGCGGGCGGCGGGGGACATGCGCGGTTCCTCGAGTCGAATGACCCACATCTTATTTCACTATTGACTAAATTAGCAATCACTAATATGGTGGCCCCCCTGCCATGAACGCACAGACCTCGATGACGCCTTCCATCAAGCCGTTCTTCCACGCCGGCACGGGCACGTGGACCTACGTGGTCGCGGACCCCGCCACGCGCGTGGCCGCGGTCATCGACCCGGTGCTCGACTACGACTGGCGCTCCGGCCGCACCGGGACGAAGTCGGCCGACCTCGTCATCGCGCATTGCGCCGCGGAACGACTCGAGGTGGCGTGGATCCTCGAGACCCACGCGCACGCGGATCACCTGTCCTCGGCGCCCTACCTGCAGTCGAAGCTCGGCGGCCGGATCGCGATCGGGCAGGGCATCCGGCAGGTGCAGGCGACCTTCCAGCGGGTGTTCGGGCTCGGCGCGGACTTCCCGACCGACGGCAGCCAGTTCGACACGTTGCTCGCCGACGGCGATCGTCTCGACCTCGGCGGAGTGCCGGGGCGCGTCATTGCGGCCGCCGGGCACACGAGCGACAGCGTCGCATACCTCCTCGGCGACGCGCTCTTCGTCGGCGACACCATCTTCATGCCGGACGGCGGCTCCGCGCGCTGCGACTTCCCGGGCGGCGATGCCGCCGAGCTCTACCGCACGGTGCAGCGCCTGTACGCGCTGCCGGGCGAGACGCGCGTGTTCGTCTGCCACGACTACGGGCCGGGCGGCCGCGAGCCGCGCTGCGAGACCACGATCGCCGCCCAGCGCGCCGGCAACATCCACGTCCGCGACGGCGTGAGCGAGGCCGAGTTCGTGCAGATGCGCCGCCAGCGCGACGCCACGCTCGACGTGCCGAACCTGATCATCCCGTCGGTGCAGGCCAACATCCGCGCCGGCCGATTGCCGCCGCCGGGCGACGACGGCGTGAGCTACTTCAAGGTCCCGCTCAACGTGCTGGGCCGTCCCCTCTGAACTCCACCACCGATCACGGATCACCCGCCATGACACAACACGAGCCCGTCACCAACGCCACCCCGGAGCAGGTCCATGCGTGGCTGCAGAGCGGCGAGATCCTGCTGGTCGATGTCCGCGAGGCGAACGAGTACGCGTTCGAACGCATCCACGGCGCGTTGCTCTACCCGCTGTCGACCTTCGACCCGCAGGCGTTGCCCACCGAAGGCCGCCGCCTGGTCCTGCAGTGCGGCTCCGGCAAGCGCTCGCTGATGGCGGCCCACAAGCTGCAGGCCGCGGGCCACGCCCACCTCACGCACCTCGCGGGCGGCATCCAGGCGTGGAAGGCCGCGGGCCTGCCGGTCATCCGCATCGACGTCCAGACTGGCCGGATCGTGGACGACGGTCGTCGCTGACGCGCTGCACGGGTTCCCCTCCATGAGCATCGACCGCGCCGCGCCCTTCGTCGCCGCCCGCAGGACCGCCTTGCTCGCGATGCTGGTTGCGATCCTTGCCACGGGCCCCGCTACGGCCGACGAGCGGACGGCCTCGAGCGGCCCGGCCCTCGCGACTTTCGCGGTCGCCTCGGCGCCGGTCGCCGAGGAACGCCTGCTCGACGGCACGGTCGAGGCGGTGAACCAGTCGACGGTGTCGGCACAGACGGCCGGCCGGGTCGCGGCGGTCGCGTTCGACGTCAACGATTACGTGACGGCGGGCGCGGTGATCGTCCGCATCCGCAGCACGGAGCAGGTGGCGAGCCTCACGCAGGCGCAGGCCGCCCTCAAGGAGGCCACCGCCCGCGAGGCGGAGGCGCAGCAGCGCTACGAGCGCATCAGCGACATGTACCAGCGGCGCGTCGTCGCCAAGGCGACTTTCGACGAGGCGAGCGCCGCGCGCGACGCGGCCGTGGCGCGGCTGATCGCGGCCCGCGCCGGGCTCGACGCGGCGCGCGAGGGCGTGTCCTACACCGAGGTGCGCGCGCCGTACTCTGGCGTGGTGACGCAGAAATTCGTGCAGCTCGGCGAACTGGTCGCCCCGGGCACGCCGCTCATGGCCGGTGCGTCGCTCGACGCGCTGCGCGTCGTCGCCGAGGTGCCGCAGAGCGCCGTCGAGCAGGTCCGCAAGCTGCGCAAGGCGGCCGTCTACGTCGACGGCAAGCGCATCGAGGCCATCGGCATCACCCTGTTCCCGTCGGCCGAGCCGCAGACCAACACGTTCCGCGTGCGCATCGAGCTGCCGAAGGGCGTGCAGG
>CAZRKS010000171.1:0-5646 GCA_964600315.1 uncultured Steroidobacteraceae bacterium
AGCGAGGTCTTGCCGGCGCCGGAGGGCGCCGCGATGACGAAGAGCCGCCCGCGGCCCGCAATGTCAGTCACGGCTCGTCATCCGGCATCACTCGACGTTCTGCGCCGGCTCGCGCCGGGCGCCTGCATGTGTCTGATTGTCAAGAAATATCGGCATCGCCTGATCTCGTTGACCACGCCTGGCTGCAGGCGCGGCTGCCCTGCAGGGCGGCTCATACAGTCGCCGACCGCCACGCAGTTTACTCAACGCGCAGAGCAAAAATACTCAAGGCCTCGAGCAATTGACTGGCCGGGCGCATCGCCGCCTGGTTCGGCCCGGTCGACGGGACAATACAGAAACTCGCCTTCAGCCGGGCATCAAACTAGCGTCCAGCCGACGCCTGAACTTGCATTCAGCCGTCCGTCGGGCCTATCGTGGCCCATGTCCGGCGCCGCTCGAACGATTCCGCGCCTGCTCGCTCCCCGCCTGAATGCTGCTCTGCGCGATTCGCCGGTGGTTCTCATTCATGGACCACGGCAGAGCGGCAAGACGACGCTCGCGCTCACCGTCGGTGAGGCGCGCGGTTACCACTACGTCTCATTCGACAACGATGCGATTCTGACGGCGGCGAAAGCCGACCCGGTCGGCTTCGTCGCGCGGCTTCCGGCCAAATCCATTCTGGACGAAGTGCAGCGGATCCCGGAAATCTTCTCCTCGCTCAAGGCCGAGATCGACCGGCACCGAACCGCGGGGCGCTTCATCCTGACGGGGTCGGCCAACGTCCTGCTGGTTCCGCGGCTCGCAGATTCGCTCGCCGGGCGCATGGAGATTCTTCGGCTCCACCCGCTCGCGCAGTCGGAGATCGCGGGTACCCGATCCCAGTTCATCGATCGTCTGTTCCGCAGTCAGTTCAAGACCTCTCTGTCCGAGCGGCTCGGCAGCGACCTGGCCCAACGCATCGTCGATGGCGGTTACCCCGCCGCGTTGGCACGAAGTCGCGCGGCGCGTCGCCGCGCCTGGTACCGGGACTACGTGGACACCCAGATTCAGCGTGACGTGCGCGACTTGAGTCGTCTGCGCTCGCTCGACACCCTGCCGAAGCTCATCAGACTGGTGGCAGCGTATACCGCGCGCCTCGTCAACGTCGCGGACCTCGCGGCACCCTTCGAACTGACGCGCCAGACCATCCACGAGCACGTCACGCTGCTCGAGCGCGTCTTCCTGCTGGATCGGTTGCCGTCGTGGCACAGCAATCACATGAGCCGCCTCGTCAAGCGCCCCAAACTGCACATCGGCGACACCGGCGTCGCCTGCGCCCTGCTCGGACTCGATGCCGCCCGGCTGAACGCCGATCGATCCACGTTCGGCCCGATGCTCGAGACGTTCGTCCTCCAGGAGTTGAAGCGCCAGGCCAGCGCGCGGGAGGACCCCGTGGCGTTCCATCATTTTCGAGACCGCGACGACTTCGAGGTCGACATCGTTCTGGAGGAAGATGGCGTCCGGCTGGCCGGCATCGAAGTGAAGGCCGCGGCTTCGGTGAGCGCGGCAGACCTGCGCGGACTGCGGAAGCTGCGCGCCGTCGCCGGAAAGCGGTTCGTCGCCGGCATCGTGCTCTACGACGGCGAGGCGACGGTGGCCTTTGGTGACGGACTGTTTGCGGTTCCGGTCCGGACGCTGTGGGAAAAGCATACGTGACACTCCAGAGCAAGGAGCCCGCCGCGGGATCGTCGTGCGCGAGGATTTCTGGACGAAGACCAGCAACAAGCAACTCAACTTCGTACAGCACATGCTCTCGCTGCTCAGGATCAATGGCCACGCCGCCGTGGTACTGCCAGGCAAGGTGCTGTTCTTCGACAGGAAAGAGGACCGGCCGTCGGCGTGGACCGAGAAGCTGTGGGTCTATGATCTTCGCACCAGCGAGCATTTCACCCAGAAGCAGTCGCCGATCACCCGTCGCGATTTCGACGAGTTCGTCGCCTGCTGCCGCGCGGGCGAGGTGCACAAGCGCGAGCCCAGGTGGAGCGAAGCCAACCCCGATGGCCGCATGCGCCGCCTTGCCATATCGGCGTGCCATCGACGGATGGCATTTCTGGACATATGAGCGCGCGCCGGGGGATTGGGTTCGGTTGGACGAGCTTCGAAAGTAGACTTTCGCGGCAGGACAAGAGATGCGTTGCTGGTGGGTCAATCAGAACAAGACCTTCCGTCAGGAAATCGACGGCGGCTATCTGTGGTCGCCCAAGCGCAACAAGAATCACCATCGCAACCCGTTCTACGAATTCATGCGCGAGGTGTCGCCGGGGGACATAGTCTTCTCGTTCTGCGATACGCGCATCGCGGCGCTCGGCATCGTAAGTGGCTATTGCCACGAGAGTCCGAAGCCGGAGGAGTTCGGCAACGCCGGCACGAACTGGAGCCAGATCGGCTGGCGGGTCAGCGTTCGTTGGCAGCGCCTGGCCAATGCCATCCGTCCCAAGGATCACATCGCCCGCCTGCGCCCGGACCTCGCGAACAAGTACGCGCCGCTGTCCCCGAACGGCAACGGCCGGCAGAGTGTGTACCTGACGCAGGTCAGCGCGGCGCTCGCGGCGACGCTCTTCGGGTTGATCGGCCGGGAGGCCGCGAGCGTGGCCGACATCGGCCGGGAGATCAGCAGGGTCGAACGCGACTCGCCGGCGCCGGAGCGCGACATCGAGGAATGGGAGCGCCGCGTGGAGGTGGCCATTGTCACGGACCCTGTGATTCGAGAGACCGAAAGAACGGCGCTCGTGCAGGCGCGTCGTGGCCAGGGCCTCTTCCGGGACAACGTGCGGTCAATCGAGCGTGCCTGTCGCGTCACCAAAGTCGAGCGCCTGGAGCACCTCATCGCCAGCCACGTCCAGCCCTGGCGGGACAGCAACAACGATCAGCGGCTCGATGGCGAGAACGGATTGCTGCTGACACCGACCGTGGACCACCTTTTCGATAAGGGATTCATCTCGTTCGAGGACTCCGGCCAACTGATCGTTTCACCGGTCGCCGACCCGAAATCCCTGACGCGGATGGGTGTGGATCCGGACGGCCGAGTGAACGTCGGTGCGTTCTCTGAGGGCCAGCGGCGTTACCTCGACTTTCACCGCGAGAACGTGCTGCGCATGGCGCGTGGCATCAGCGAGCGTGCCGCTCGTGGTGGCCGTGGGCGATGATCTCGACTGCCGAGGTGCCCCATGGGAGGAGAACAGGTTGATCGACTGCGGCGGACGCCCGCGTATCCGTTCATCGACGCCGCGCACTACCTGAACATGCCGGTGAGCACGCTGCGCTCCTGGTGTATCGAGCAGGACCACAAGGTCAACGGGTTGACCCGGCGGTTCCAGCCGCTCATCGCGCTACCCAAGGTTCGGGAGGCTCTTGGTTCACGCAGGCGAAGATGAAGATCCTGCGGCCGCGTTGCCCCATTCCCGGTGGTTCGTGGAGTGCTTCTAGCACTGCATTGACCACCTTGCTCGTCGAATCCCAGCTACGGATCCAGCTACAAACCAGCCACAGATCGAGCTACAAGACAAACTCAGATGGGATTGGATGCCAGCGGATGATTCTGGCGAAAGTCGGCGGAAACTCAGCGGGTCAACGCATCTCCCGCGGAAATCCGCGCAAGCCGCAGCAAGCTACTCGACGTTCTGCACCTGCTCGCGCATCTGCTCGATCAGGACCTTCATGTCCACCGCGGCGCGCGTGGTCTCGACGTCCTGCGACTTCGACGACAGCGTGTTCGCCTCGCGGTTCAGTTCCTGCATCAGGAAATCGAGGCGACGGCCGGCCGGCTCGGTCGAGTCGAGCACGCGCAGGGTCTCGGTGACGTGGCTGCCGAGGCGGTCGAGTTCTTCCTCCACGTCCATCTTGTAGGCGAGCAGCACGAGTTCCTGCTCGAGGCGCTCCGGGTCGACCTGCGTGCCGAGCTGCGCGACCCGCTCGGCGACCTTGGCCCGGATCCGTGCGCTCACCTCGGGCAAGCGGGCGCGCACCAGCGCGACGCTCTCGATCAGCGCCTGGCAGCGGGTCTGCAGCATCTCCCGGATGCGGGCACCTTCGCTCGCGCGGGTCTCGTTCAGCTGCGTGACCGTCTCGCGCAGCAACCCGAGCGCCTCGCCGACCACGGGCGCGATGTCCCGCTCGGCCTCGCGCACGACGCCCGGCCAGCGCAGCACCTCGAGCGGACTCAAGGGCGCTGCGCCGCTGCCGAGCGTCGCACCGACGTCGGCCGCCCGCGCGAGCAACTGCTCGATGAGGGCCGCGTTCAGCTCGAGCGTGGTCGCGACCGCGGCGGTCGAACGCAGGTAGAGCCCGGCGTCGACCTTGCCGCGGCGCAGGCTCGCGCCGAGCGCCTGGCGCGCCTCGGCCTCGAGGCCCCGCAGGTCATCCGGCAATCGGAGCGAGACCTCGAGGTAGCGGTGATTGACCGTGCGCAGTTCGCAGGTGAGCGTGCCCCACGGCCCCTGTCGCTCGCGGCGGGCGAAACCGGTCATGCTGCGGATCATTGCCGAGTCCGGTGGGCTGTGACGGGGGTTCTGTCGGGCGTCGCCGCGCACGGGCCACTAACGGTGGCGCGGCGCGGGGTGTTATAAAATCGCCACGAGTCTACATGAGAAGCCGGCGTGCCGGAGCGACACTTGCAGATCGAGCACGCGGATCTGAGCCTCCTCGGGAATCGCGAAGAAAACCAGGACCGCGTCGCCATCGCGATCGGCGACGGCGCGGCGTTCCTCGCGGTCGTCGACGGCATGGGCGGGCACGCCGACGGCGCGCGCGCGGCCGAGGTCGCGATCCGCGCCATGGTCGGCGAGTTCTGGGAGACGAGCCGCCCGCTGTTCGACCCGGAGGGCTTCCTGCACCTCACCCTCGGGCGGGCGCACGAGGCCGTGGTCGAGCTCGGCCGCGGGCTGCCGCCCGAAATCCGCCCGCGCGCGACCTGCGCCGCCTGCATCGTGCAGGGCTCGAGCGCCTACTGGGCCCACGTCGGCGACAGCCGCATCTACCTGCTGCGCGGCGGCGCCGTGGCCGTGCGCACGCGCGACCACAGCCACGTGGAACTGCTGCTGCGCGCCGGGCGCATCACCGAGCGCCAGGCCCATGGTCACCCGATGCGCAACTACGTCGAATGCTGCATCGGCGGCGACCCCGTGCTGCCGGAGATGGCGCTGAGCGGGCGCAATCCGCTGCAGACGGGTGACGTCCTGCTGCTCTGCTCCGACGGCCTGTGGTCGGGACTCGCGGACGAGCAGATCGCGACGTTGAGCCTCGCGTCCGAGCGCGGCCTGCGCTCCGCACTCGTGGGCCTCGGCGAGCGGGCGCTCGCCGGCTCGGCGCCCTTCGCCGACAATACGACCGCAGCGGCCGTGCGCTGGCTCGGTCCTTAGATTCCGGAGACATCCTCGTGAGACCGAGCGGCCGTGCGCGCGACGAGATGCGCGCGATTCGCATCACCCGCGGATTTACCCGTCACGCGGAAGGTTCCGTGCTGGTCGAGTTCGGCGAGACGCGCGTGCTCGTCACGGCGACCGTCGAGGACGGCGTGCCTTCGTTCCTGCGCGGCAAGGGCGAGGGCTGGGTCACGGCGGAGTACGGCATGCTGCCGCGCTCGACGCACACGCGCTCGGCGCGCGAGGCGGCACGCGGCAAGCAGAGCGG
>CAZRKS010000172.1:0-5599 GCA_964600315.1 uncultured Steroidobacteraceae bacterium
GCGCACCGGACGCGACAGCGGCACCGGCACGCCGGTCGCCTGCACGAACGCCCGCTCGGCACCGGCCCAGTCGATTTCGACGCTGTGTCCCGCGACCGCCGCGTTGATGAGCGACGTCATTTGCCCGGGATCGCTGTCGAGGGGGTTGTCCGTCCCTTCGAGCGGCGCCTGCCGCTCTACATAGAGCGTGCCGCGCTGCCAGCCGACCTTCGTCGTCTGGTCCACGAGATTGACCTTCGTGTGGACCGGCACGAGCCCGTAGAGCTCGGCGATGTCCTCGGGATACATGCGGATGCAGCCGTGCGTCACCTGCATTCCGACACCGGCCGGCTTGTTGGTACCGTGGATGAGGTACGAGCCACCGGGAATGCCGAGCCGCATCGCGTGCTCGCCGAGCGGATTGTCAGGGCCGGGCGGCACGACCTTCGGCAGCGGGTCGCCGCGCTCCTCGTGCTCCTTCAGCACCGAAGCCGGCGGATACCAGTTCGGCTTTTCCTGCTTCGACACGATGCGCGTCACGCCGATCGGCGTCTTCCAGTCCATCTTGCCGGTGCTGATCGGATAGGTGCGGACCGTGCGCGGCTGCCCTTTCTGCGCCGGCGGGTAGTAATAGAGCCGGTGCTCGGGCAGGTTGACGACGATGCCCTCGCGCGACGTGTCGGGCAGGATGAAGCGCGACGGGATCAGGATCTCGGTGCCCTCCCCCGGCAGCCAGGGATCGACACCCGGATTGGCCGCGAGGATTTCCTCGTAGCCGACGCCGTGGCGGCGCGCGACGTCGAACAGCGTGTCCTCCTGGGCCGCAATCGCGCTGGTGTTGGCACCGATCACGGTGTCGCCGTTGGCCGGCAACACGTACTCGGCACCGCAGGCCGCGGCCGCTGCGAACAGCAGCGCGGGGGTGAGCAGCGTGCGGAGGAACTCGAGCGGTGCGCGAGCCATGCGGTCAGACCCAGTCCACGGAAGCCGCATTCTATCCGCAGTCTGCCCGGACGCGTTGACCGGCGAGCGGTCCGGCCAGTAGCCTTCGCGCGGCAAGGGGGGCGCATGTCGTACAAGATCGTCATCGAGCTGTCGGACCGGGATCTGCGTTTTTTCCGCGGCGAGCTGCGGCGGGCCCGCGCGGCGGTCGGCATCGCGGACGACGAGGAGATCCTCGCCGCAGCCGTGGACCTCGTCGAGACCCTGCGGCGCTCCGACCTGCCGGACTTCGTCAAGGCGCGGCTCTCGCAGATCGAGACGCTCATCAGTCTGCTCGGCGACGGCGACTGGGCACTCGACGAGCAAGAGCGCAATCCGGTGCTCGCCGCCCTGGCCTACCTCTGCGACCCGGAGGACATCATTCCCGACAGCCTGCCGGGCATCGGCCTGCTCGACGACGCGGTGATGATCGAACTGGTGTTCCGGCAGTTGCGTCACGAGATCGACGCCTACGAGGACTTCCAGCGCTTTCGTGCGGCCCTGCCGAAGGCCCTGTCGCAGGAACGCCATGCCGCGGTGCGCGCGGCGAAGCTCGGCAAGCGTCGTGCGCAGCTCGTCACGCGGATGCGTCGTCGGCGCGCGCAGGAGCGCGAGCGCGCCAGCCCCTAGCGGGCGTGGCGAGGCGGCTCAGCTCACCGGGGGCGACGCCGGCGCCGTCGCATTCACGCGCGCCATCAGTTCGCCGATCTGCGCCGGCACTCCGCGGCGGGCTTCCGCGATCGCGACGCGGATGGCACTGGCGAACGCGAGGCGGCTCGCGCCGCCATGGCTCTTGATGACCACACCCGAGAGGCCGACCATGCTCGCGCCATTGTGGGCGCTCGGATCGAGCCGGTTCTTGAGCGCCTTGAGCGCCGGGGCCGACGCCAGCGCGCCGGCCTTGCGCAGCGGACCGCGCGTGAACTCGTCCTTCATCACGCTCACGATGAAGCGCGCCACGCCTTCCATGGTCTTGAGCGCGACGTTGCCCGTGAAGCCGTCGGTGACGACCACGTCGACGTCGCCCGAGAAGATCTTGTCGCCCTCGACGAATCCGGTGTAATTGATCGGCGCCGCCGCGAGCCGCCGATGGGCCTCGCGGATCTCCTCGGTGCCCTTGATGTCCTCCTCGCCGATGTTGAGCAGGCCCACGCGTGGCCGCTCCGTCCCGTGCAGGTCCGAGGCGATGATCGACCCCATCACCGCAAACTGCACGAGGTGCTCGGCCGTGCAGTCCGGATTGGCGCCGAGGTCGAGCATGACGGTGTGGCCATGCGCAGCGGGCACGGCCGAGACGATCGCCGGGCGGTCGATGCCGGGGATCATGCCGAGCACGAACCGCGCCGTGGCGAGCAGCGCGCCGGTGTTGCCGGCGGAGACGCACGCCGCCGCCTCGCCTTTCTTGACGAGGTTGATGGCCACGCGCATCGAGGAATCTTTCTTGCGCCGGACGGCGTCCTGGGGACGTTCGTCCATGCCGACGACTTCGCTCGCCTCGACGAGCGAGCAGCGCGCCGGCAGCGGCAGGCCCGCCAGCGGACGCACGATCTCGCCGCGGCCGACGAGCCGCATGTGCAGGTCGGGCGTAGCGGCGAGCACGTCGAGCGCCGCCGGGACGGCGACGTCGGCGCCGTGGTCGCCACTCATGACGTCCACCGCGATCGTGAGCCCGGCGTTCATGCGCGGGCGCAGACGGTCCGGATCAATCCTGGCCTTCGTCGGCCGCCGGCTTCTCGATCACCTTCTTGCCGCGGTAGAAACCGTCGGGCGTGACGCGGTGACGCAGGTGGGTCTCGCCGCTGGTGCGGTCGACCGACAGCGCGGGCTTCGTGAGACCGTCGTGCGAACGGTGCATGCCCCGCTTCGAGGGCGACTTGCGGCTCTTCTGGACTGCCATGATCTTCTCTCCTGTCGCGGATCAGCGCTCGTCCTCGCCGAGCAACTCCCGCAGGTTCGCAAATGGTCTCTGTTTCTCTTCCGCCGGCGCGTCTTCCGCGACGACCGGCAGCGCAGCCTCGATCGCGCCGCACTCGGACTCGTCGTCGTGCAGCGGCACCAGCGGCAGGCCGAGCAGCATCTGCTCCTCGACCAGTTCGGTCACCGACAGGCGCTCGGGGTCGCCGAGGGCCGGTTCGAAACCGCCGGGGACTTCCTCCTTGTCGTCGGCCACCACGACGAGTTGCGTCGACTCCGACACCGCGCACTCGCACGGCCGCAGGCAGCGTTGACAGGGCAGCATCACGCGGCCCTCGACGCTCACTTCGACCGTGGTGCGCCCCTCGAACGTCCCGAACGTGAGCCGCGCATCGCCGCGCGTCCCGGCGAGCGCGCCCGCTTCCCCGAGCCGCGGCAACTGCGTCAGCTCGAAGCGGCGCTCCAGCGTGGCGCAGCGGCCCGCCAGTTCGACCGCATTGACGAGATCGGACCGGGCTGCCGACATGGGGCGCGTATAATAGTGACCGCTCTCCCGGCTGTCAAAACGTAGCGAGCTTAAACCCTTGTTTTTCAAGGATCCGGACGCGAGGCCGCTCGCATGAGCAGCGCGCCCCAGACACGGCTGGTCCTCGCTTCGACCTCGCCCTATCGGCGCGCACTGCTCGAGCGGCTGGGGCTGCCTTTCGAATGCGCCGCACCCGCAACCGATGAGACCTCGCGACCGGGGGAATCCGCTCGCGAACTCGCGCAGCGCCTGGCCCGCCTCAAGGCCGAGTCGGTCGCGGCACGTCATCCCGACGGCATCGTCATCGGCTCCGACCAGGTCGCGGCGCGGGGCGCTGACCTGCTCGGCAAGCCTGGCTCGGTCGAGCGTTGCATCGAGCAACTCGCCCGCTCGTCGGGGCGCGAGGTCGAGTTCCTGACCGCCGTGCACGTGCAGGATGCGCGGAGCGGCCGCGCCGAGTCCCACGTCGACCGCACGGTCGTGCGCTTTCGCACGCTGGGTCGGGACGAGATCGAGCGCTACGTCACCGCCGACCGGCCGCTCGACTGCGCCGGAGGCTTCAAGGCCGAATCGCTCGGCATCGCGCTCTTCGAGCGCATCGAGTCCGAGGACCCGACCGGCCTCACCGGCCTGCCGCTGATCTGGCTCTGCGGCGCGCTGCGGCGCGCGGGGATCGCGGTGCCTTGACCAGCGCGTCGAGGACGGCCCGCAGGTCGTCGCCGAGCGGTGCGCTCACGTGCAGCGGTTCCTGCGTGCCCGGGCGATTCACGCCGATCGAGGCCGCGTGCAGGAACATGCGGTTGAGACCGTAGTCGCGCAGTGCCGCGTTCCGCTCCCGATCGCCGTACTTGTCGTCTCCCGCCACCGGGTGCCCCGCGTAGGCCGCGTGGACCCGGATCTGGTGCGTCTTCCCGGTGTCGATCGACACCTCCATCAGCGTGGCGACGTTGCTGAAGAACTGCACCGGCCGGAACGTGCTCACCGCCATCTGCCCGTGCCCCCGTACGGCGACGTGCCGCTCGCCGCCACGGCGCTCGCCGGTGGCGAGCGGCAGTTCGATGCGCTTCTGGCCGAGGTCCCACTTGCCGCAGACCAGCGCGAGATAGCGCTTCTCCGTCGTCCCTTCCCGCAATTGCGCGTGCAGGTTCCGCAGGGCGGCGCGACGCTTCGCGACGATCAGGCAGCCGCTCGTCTCGCGGTCGAGCCGATGCACGAGATCGAGTTCCGGGAGGTCCGGGCGTGCGGCGCGCAGGATCTCGATCACGCCATGGGACAGACCGCTGCCGCCATGCACGGCGACGCCGGCGGGCTTGTTGACCACCAGCAGGTCGTTGTCCTCGTAGACGATGGCGGACGTGAGCAGATCCTGCAGCGAGCGGCTCGGCGGCCGTGCACCGGCGGCCTCCCCTGTCTCCGGCCGGCGCACCGGAGGCAACCGGATGCGGTCACCCGCTGCGACCCGCTGGTCCGGCTTCGCGCGCTTGCTGTTGACGCGCACCTCGCCCTTGCGCAAAAGGCGGTAGACGTGGGTGCGCGGCACGCCTTTCAGCACCCGGACCAGGAAGTTGTCGAGACGCTGGCCGTCGTCACCCTCGCCGGCCTCGACATACTGCACGCCGGCACCGCCGGAGGCGCTCGCCGGGGTCTCGCCCGAGGCCTCGCGCTTTCGATTCTCGTAAGCCATTGATTTCCCGTGCTTCGCTTGCTAGAGTCCAGCGCAGAAGCGCTGTCGGTTCGCCCAGGCGGCCGGATGAGCGCCGATCCCGCGTCGCGATCTCGAGGTCCTTGAGACCCGGGGCGCGCGCATCTTAGTTGGTTCTGATGACTCAGACCATCGCACTGCCGTGAACACGCGCAGGTGCTGCAGCCCCGGCGGGCGGCGGGCCGACGCGAACACCGGCGGGGTCGATGCCAGAAAACCAGGATCCGGTCCAACGCCCACTTTCCTCGTGAAAGCAGGCGCCACAATGACAGCCGCATGACGACACAAGCCGCTGCCAGACCTCTCCACCAGGCCACGGCACCCCCCTTCCGGGCGTTCACGGTCCCCAACTCGTACAGAGCGAGGACCGATGAAGAGAATGCTCGTCAACGCAACCCAGGACGAGGAGTTGCGCGTTGCGCTGGTGGACGGCCAGCGGATCTATGACCTCGACATAGAGATCCCCTCCCGGGAGACCAAGAAGGCCAACGTCTACA
>CAZRKS010000173.1:0-5587 GCA_964600315.1 uncultured Steroidobacteraceae bacterium
GCGCCCTCGTCGGGCTTCTTCGAGCGGAAGCTGAACAGTGCCATGGTGCGGATCGGCGGGGCGGGGCGGTGATTGTAGCGGATGCAAAAAAGAAGGGCGGGTATCGCTACCCGCCCTTCATGGCGTCGATTTCGCCGACGGTTACGGCTGGACCACGCTCGGGTTGGTGATCACGACGAACGGGCCGCCAGGCTGCGTGGCCGAGGCGGCGAACTTCACCGCCTGGGTCTGCATCTCGATGGTCGCCGCGAGGCTGGCCGTCGGGTCCATGAGCGAGCCGTGACTGCCCGCCGACATCGTCGTGTAGCCACCGGTTCCTTCGCCGACGGCGGTGGGACCGAGCGTGCTGATCTTCTTCAGCTTGGCCGCATTGATGAGATAGTCAGTCGACACGTTCGGAATGACCGTGTCGCCCACGACTTTCTGCAGGTGCATCGGCACGACTTTCTGCCCGCTCAGGATGTGGTTGGCCGGGTCCGCCGCATCGAGAACAGCCTGTCCTTCGTTCCAGAACTTGTTGTAGAGGGCCGAGTTGTAGGGGATGCTGGTCGCGATCAGGTTCTTGAACGGCAGCGTCTGCGACTGGAGCGACACCAGGCTCAGCGGACCGCCCGGCACCGACAAGGTCGCGGTCTGCGTGTCCCCTGCGAAATGGAGGTGCGAACCGCCCATGATGCCGCTGAGGGAGAGGCCCACGTAGTGAACGCGATTCGGGTTCACGTCGGCCACGCCGTCGCCGGTGAGATCCAGCGTGCCGACCGACTTCGTGAACACGATCATGTCGGCCTCGGACTGCCGGAGGCTGTCGCGGCTGTAGAGCGTGTTGCCCACGTAGAAGAACCACGTGCCGGAAGGATCGATCTGGCCGTCGGGCTTCTGGGCGTTCGTCGCGTTGTCGAGGAAGTCGACGTTGAACGTGCGCTCCTGGGCGGCGGCGCACAGCGGGTTGTTCGGGCAGTAGAACGGGCTCGTCTTGTCCGTGATGCCGTGCATCGGGGCGTCGATCGCCGCAACGACGAAGCAGGCGTCGGCGAACGCGTCGGCGATGCGCAGCATGGTCAGGCGATTGCCCTGAAACCCGTGCTCGACGATCGCGACCGGCCACCCAGCGGCCGGCTTGACGCAGGCTCCCCCCGCTGCCGTCGCATTCGGCACGGTAGCGAGCACCGGAACCGTGACGTCCGCCGTCTTGGCCGGGACCGGGTTGAAACGCGTTATCCAGCGGCTCGTCTGGTCGAGCGGCGCCGGCGGCGGGCCGGCGGCCGTCCAGAACTTGGTCAGGATCGTCGCGTCATTCGCCGTCGCCGGAACCGGCGAGTAATAAGGCAGCTTCGTCGTGCCGACATAGATGTTGGCCTTGCCGAGTCCGCCGACCGCCTTGGTCGAGAGGCCGGTGGGATTCACGGCGGTGGCGACCCCCGGCACGGCCTTGGCGATGTACTCGAACGTGGTGTCCACCGACTGCGTCGAGAAACTCCAGCTCAGGATGACGCCTGCCGGATCGATGCCGACCGCCTTGCCGATCGCGAGGTGGGCCTGAGTCAACTGGCAAAGCGACTTCGTGGTCGGGTCGGTGATCGTGCCGCAGCCGGCCGGCGCGGCCTTGATCGCGGCGTACGTCTCGCTCGGCTCCGCGACGTTTCCGCTGGTGTCCTTGATGCCCGTGGACAGGTAGACGACGTAACCGATGTGCGTCGAGGACGTGCTCGCCGTGAGCGGCGCGAGCGGCGTGATCCTGAGAATCTTGCCTTCGCTGTCGTAGTCGCTGGACACGCTCGCCGTGTAGTCCGTGCCGTACTTGAGGACGCGACGCACCGGGCTCGTGACCCCCGGCGGCAACTCGGCGCCGGTCGCCGGTGTGATGCTGAAGTTCGACTGGTACAGCTCGACGACGCGGACCGTGCTGCCGCTGAGCGTCGATGCATCGAGCGAGCCGTTGAAGGTCGTGCTCATCCATCCCGTCGTCGACCATCCGTCGAGCGTGTTCAGCGCCGTGCCCTGCATGAAGTTCGGAGCGGACGCCAGCGCGGCCGGGATGTCGATCGTGCCGTCCTTGGAGGTGGCGAACCAGGCGTCGAACGGATAAGGCGTCGCTGGCGCAACGAGACTGGGCGTCGGTGCGAGACTGAACAACGCGTTGAACGTCGTCGGCGCCTGCGACTCCGGATAGTTCGGGTCCTTCTGACTCAGGTCGCAACCACTCAATCCCACGCCCGCGAGTACGGCGAGCGCAACGAGCCGCGTCTTGGCATCTACCATGTGTGCATCCCCTTGATCCGGACCGCGCGTAAGATCACGCGTTGTGTGACTGATCGACACGAAAGCCTACGCTGGGCCGGGGATGGCGCGCAAGAAAGCAAATACCACGAGTCGCGTCCGCGCCACGCCCGCCGACCGTCTGCTGCTGCGCATCATCGGCGGGGACTGGCGCGGCCGCAAGGTGCGCTTCCCGCCGGTCGAGGCGATCCGGCCGACGCCGGACCGGGTCCGCGAGACCGTGTTCAACTGGCTGCAGTCGGACATCGCCGGCAGCCGTTGCCTGGACCTCTACGCCGGCAGCGGCGCCCTCGGGCTCGAGGCCCTGTCCCGCGGAGCGAGGCGGGCGGTCTTCGTCGACGTCGATCCAGCGGTGACCCGGCACCTAGCCGCGGCTTTACGGGAATTCAGTTGCGACCGGGGCGAAGTGGTGCGGTCGGCGGCGGAGCACTATCTCGCCGGCGGCCCCGAGCCGTTCGACATCGTCTTCCTCGACCCGCCTTACGCGGCGCACGCGCTGCCGGAGGTCTGCCGGCGGCTCGACGCCGGCGGCTGGCTCCGTCCCGGCGGACTCGCCTACCTGGAGGATGCCGCCTCGGCCGGGGCACCTGAACTGCCGCCGGGCTGGACCCTGCTGCGCAGCAAGCGCGCCGGCGAGGTGGGCTATCATCTCGCGCGTCGCGAAATAGCCACGGGCGGATAGCGAGGTCTCATGGGCAGCCGTGCGATGTATCCGGGGACCTTCGATCCCTTCACCAACGGTCACAACGATCTCGTCCGCCGCGCCTGCCGGCTGTTCGACCATGTGGTCGTGGCAATCGCCGCCAACCCCGGCAAGACGCCGGTCTTCACCCTCGAGCAGCGGATGGACCTCGCGCGCCGCGTGCTGGCCGACGTGCCGAACGTGGAAGTCGCCGGCTACAGCGGCCTCACCGTGAACTTCGCCCGCGAGCGCGGGCTGAGCGCCATCGTGCGCGGACTGCGGGCGGTCTCGGACTTCGAATTCGAATTCCAGCTCGCGACCATGAACCGTCACCTCGCGGACGACGTCGAGACGGTGTTCCTGACCCCGACCGAGCGGTTCAACTTCATCTCCTCCACGCTGATCCGCGAGATCGCGAGCCTCGGCGGCGACATCCGCGAGTTCGTCGATCCGCAGGTGGCGGCGGCGCTCGAGGCGCGATTCGCGAAGCGATAGCGCGGCAGCCAGCGGCGGGGCGGGCGCGGCTCGCGCGAATCGAGCCTGTTCCACCCGATTTGCGGAGTGCGGTCTTCCCGGTCCCCGGCGAGCATGGCGCCGGAGGAAGGGACGCCCATGACGCTACGCGACTGGCCCGACGCGGAACGCCCGCGCGAAAAACTGCTGAAGCTCGGCGCCGCCTCGCTCAGCGAGGCTGAACTGCTCGCGATCCTGCTGCAGACCGGGACGCCCGGCCGCTCCGCGCTCGACATGGCGCGCGGCCTGCTCGGCGAGTTCCGCACGCTGCGCGGGCTGCTCACGGCCGAGCGGCAGTCGCTCTGCCGGGTGCGCGGCCTCGGCGATGCGAAATACGCCTTGCTGCAGGCCTCGCTCGAACTCTCGCGCCGCCACTACGCCGAACTGATGCAGATGGGCCCCGCGCTGGCCAATCCGAGGGCGACCCGCGAGTTCCTGCGCGCCCGCCTGCGCGACCGCGACCACGAGGTGTTCTGCTGCCTGTTCCTCGACAACCGGCACCGCGTGATCAGCTTCGACGAGGTGTTCCGCGGCACGATTGACGGCGCGAGCGTGCACCCGCGGGACGTGGTGAAGCTCGCGCTCGCCCGAAATGCGGCCGCCGTGATCCTCGCGCACAACCATCCCTCCGGCATCGCCGAGCCCAGCCAGGCGGACGAACTGATCACCGGCCGGCTGCGCGAGGCGCTCGCGCTCGTCGACATCCGGGTGCTCGACCACATCGTGGTGGGCGACGGGGCCTGCGTGTCGTTCGCCGAGCGGGGGCTGCTGTGAGCCGAGCCACAGGCTCGTGCCTGTCTGGCGGATCCGCACTGTATATATTGGTAATATACAAACGTGATTGATTTCGACCGTGTCGTCGGGTTCGACTGGGATGCAGGGAACGTCGGCAAGAATGCCCGGCACGGTGTGGACAACCGGGAGATCGAGCAGGTGTTCTTCAACCAGCCACTGCAGGTGGCACCAGACGCCCTGCACTCGGCGATGGAACGCCGGTACCGCGCCTTGGGCAAGACGGATCGCGGGCGGCACCTGGTGGTCATATTTACGCTTCGAGCTGAAGCGACACTCATCCGCGTCGTCTCGGCCCGGGCCATGAACAGGAAGGAGCGCCAAGTCTATGGCCAGAAAACCTAAGGCGATCCCGCAGTTCCGCACAGAGGACGAGGAACGCGAGTTCTGGGCAACCCACGATTCCACACCCTATTTCGATTTGGCGGCGACCCAGTTGGCCGCTTTTCCGAATCTCAAGCCGTCCACCCAGACGATCTCGTTGCGGTTTCCCAAGCACCTGTTGGATAGCATCAAGGCCGCAGCCAACGCGCGGGACGTGCCGTACCAGTCCCTGATCAAGGTGTGGCTACAGGAAAAACTCGTCGAAGGGCGCGTCCAGGATAGAAAAAAATGAGCAACAACAGTGAGTTGAGTAGTGTAGCCATCAGCCTGGCTAGACGGCACCTGTCGCGCCTGCTTGCCCGCCCTGCGGGAGGCCGCTCCGAAACTTGCCTCCGACGCCCTCCGCTGGTATAAAACGCGGCTCGTTTTCGCGGGGACGGCCTCATCGGGCAGTACCCGGGCCTTGAGGATCCAGCCATGTCCAGAGTCTGTCAGGTCACCGGCAAGAAGCCGATGACAGGGAACACGGTTTCCCACGCCAACAACAAGCGCCGTCGCCGGTTCCTGCCGAACCTGCACGTGCAGCGCTTCTGGCTCGAGTCCGAGAAGCGCTGGGTCAGCCTGCGCGTGTCGGGCAACGGCATGCGCACCATCGAGAAGAAGGGCGCCGAAGCGGTCGTGGCCGAACTCCGCGCCCAGGGCGTCAAGGTCTGAACCGGAGCACCTGAGCCATGCGCGACAAGATCAAGCTGCTTTCGACCGCCGGCACCGGCCACTTCTACACCACGACCAAGAACAAGCGCCTCCATCCGGAGAAGCTCGAGGTCAAGAAGTTCGACCCGAAGGCGCGCAAGCACGTCACCTACAAGGAAGCCAAGATCAAGTGAGGCATTGCGCCGCTTGATCCCGAGAAGAACCCGCCGTCCGGCGGGTTTTTCGCTTCTGGCGGCAGCGGCAGGCTATGGGCTGTGGGCTGTGGCTCGGAGGGCGGAAGGCTGT
>CAZRKS010000174.1:0-5574 GCA_964600315.1 uncultured Steroidobacteraceae bacterium
GAACACCGCGATGTTGGTGATGGTGGGTTTTGCCATGGAGGATTCTTACAGCCAGCCCTTGCGGCGGAAATAGATGTAGGGGACGACGGCGGAGAACACCATCGCGACGAGCGCCAGCGGGTAGCCCCAGAACTTGTCGAGCTCCGGCATGTGGTGGAAGTTAATGCCGTAGATGCTCGCGACCAGCGTGGGGGGCAGGAACATCACGGCGGCGACCGAGAAGATCTTGATGATGTTGTTCTGCTCGAGGTTGATGAGGCCGAGCACCGCGTCGAGCAGGAACTGGATCTTGTTGGCGAGGAACCCGGCGTGGTCGGAGAGCGACTGCACGTCGCGCAGCGTGGACTTGAAGCGGCCGCGCTGGTCCTGCGACAGCGTCACGTTGTTCGCCTGCTGCACGTACATGAGCAGGCGCTGGAAACTGACGAGGCTCTCGCGCGCCTTCGACACGAGATCGCCGTTCGCGCCGACTTTCTGGATCAGCGCGTGCAGGTCGCCGCTCGTCGGCGACTCGCCGGAGGTGCGCGGGAAGATGGCGTGCGAGACCCCGTCGAGTTCGGCCTGCACGCGCTCGAGCAGGTCGGCGATGCGCTCGACGAACGATTCGAGCAGACCCGCGAACAGGGTGGCGGACGACGTGCAGGCCGCCGGTGAGCGCTCGACGTACTGCATGAAGCGCTGCACCGGCGTCGGGTCGACGTAGCGGTTGGTGATCAGGCGGTCGTTCGCGAGGATGAAGGTGATGGCGCTCGACTCGGGCGACGGCGAGTCGAGCTTGCTGCCGACCGTGGCGGTCATGTAGACGGCGCCACTCTCCTCGTACAGCCGGTTGGAGGTCTCGATCTCCTTCATCTCGTCGCGCGTCGGCACGTCGACGGTGAGCAGCGACTCGACGGCCTTTTCCTCCTCGGGCGTGGGCTCGAAGAGGTCCGCCCACAGGAACTCGTCCGGGAACGGCGCCGGTGGCACGTGGCTGACCCACGTGTAGCCGCTGCCGGTCGGGATGAGGAGTCGAAGCATCGTGCAGAGCCCGGGGAAACTGGCGGACCTTTTAGCACAAGGCCGCGCCGCGAGGCTTGCGACCTTCCGAAAGACGAAGCCCCGCGCAGGCGGGGCTTCGAGCGGGGCGAGTGCAGCCGGGCCTCAGCCGCCCTTCTTCTCGCGCGCGGCGAGTTCGTTCACCACCTGGAAGAGCTTGTCCTCGGAGCCGGCCATGCCGACGTCGGTGGTGTACTTGCCGTTTACGACGACGGTCGGCGTGCCGGTGATCCGGTAGCGCCGGTTCAGGTCCTCGGCGCGGCGGATCTTCGACTCGACCGCGAACGATGCGAACGCCTTCTGGAAGTCCGCCTTGCTCACGCCCTTCGAGACGAAGAAGGCCTCGATCTTCTCGGGGGTCTCGAGGTGGTTGCCGTTGACGTTGATCTCGCGGAAGACGGCCTCGTGCAGCTGTGGCTTGCCGAGCAGCTCGATCGTGTAGAAGACGCGTGCGTGCGTCTTCAGGAGGTCGTTCCAGGTCGCGGGCAGGCGCACGAACTGCACGTAGGCGGGCCGGCCGCTGCGGTCCCACGACTCGAGCTTGGGCTCTAGCAGGAAGCAGTGCCCGCAGGCGTACCAGAACACCTCGACCACCTCGACCTTGCCGGGCGCGACGTCGGCCGGCACGGCCGGCCGGATCGGCTTGTACTGCACGCCTTCCTGCAGGTCGAGCGCGGCGGCTCCGCGGGCCGCGAGGAGCAATGCGCCGGCCGCGAGGAGCGACCGGGCCAGGCGCCGGAATTTGGTGTTCATGACGGACTGAGACAGGGCGGCGACGACCGGGTTCAACGCAGGCCCTGCACGTAGGAGGCGACGGCGTCGATTTCCTCCTCGGTCAGCAGCGCGGCGATGTTGCGCATCATCTGATTCGGATCCGTCGTGCGCGTGCCCGCCTTGTAGGCGCGCAGCTGCGCGGCGACATAGACGGAATGCTGTCCCTGGATGGACGGGTAGGAGGCCGGGCCATTGCCGCGGCCGGTCGGACCGTGACAGCCGGCACACGCCATGACGTGGCCTGCCACGTTGCCGGACCGGAACACGCGCTGGCCGAGCTTGACCTTCGCCGGATCTGCTTCGCCGCCGCGGATGGCCTGGGCCGAGAAATAGGCCGCGACGTCGGCCATGTCCTGCTCCGACAGTATCAGGGCCATCGGCGTCATGAGGGCGTTCTGCCGCTCTCCGGCGTGGAAGGCGCCGAGCTGCCGCACCAGGTAGGTTTCATGCTGGCCGGCGAGGTTCGGCCACTCCGGGCTCAGGCTGGTGCCGTCCATGCCGTGGCAGGCGCTGCAGGTCACCGCCTTGGCCTGGCCGGCCTCCTTCGAGCCCGCGGCGAGCGCGGTTGATGTCCAGCCGAGGGCGGCCACCAGGGACAGGGTGGCGACGAGCTTCGCGGTCATGTCACGACTCCGAACGGCAGAGGCGGGAGAGCCGTAAATTGTACACTACGGCATCCGCGCGCGCCGCCGGCCCCCACCGATGTCCTCCTTCCGCGAAACCAGGTTCCTGACCAGCGCAAACCAAGTGGGCCGGCTGCCGGAAGACACCGGGTCCGAGGTTGCGATCGCGGGCCGGTCAAACGCCGGAAAGTCGAGCGCGATCAATGCGATCACCGGACGCAACGGGCTCGCCCGGACCAGCCGCACGCCGGGGGCCACGCGGCTGATCAACTTCTTCGAGCTCCAGCCGGGCCGCCGGCTGGTGGATCTGCCGGGATACGGATTCGCGGCCGTCCCCGGCGAGATGCGTCGGCACTGGGGCGAACTGATCACGGACTACTTCCAGCGGCGCCGCTCGCTGCACGGCGCCGTCGTCGTCATGGACGTGCGTCATCCGCTCACGGAGCATGACTGCGCCATGCTGGATCTGGCGAGCTCGCGGCGGGTGCCCGTGCACGTGCTGCTGACCAAGGCCGACAAGCTGGGTCGCGGCGCGGCGAGCCGTACGCTGAACGACGTGCGGCGCCAGGTCGGTGACGGAGTCACCGTGCAGCTGTTCTCCGCGCTGAGCGGCACCGGACTGCCGGATGCGCGCCGGCGCTTGCAGCAGATGCTGGAGGGACGCCCGCAAAAAGAAACCCCGGCTGGACCAGCGGATCCAGCCGGGGCAGGCAAACCCGGCGTTGGGGGATGACCGGGTCGGCGCCACGCCCAGGGAGGTAGGCGGGCGCGAGCATCGCAATGACGCTCAAGGGATTAGATGGGGCCCGCACGGCAAAGTTCAAGCGCTCCGCATATCGTTACCAGAATTGACAGACGACCTGTGCCTCTCGATGTATCAGCGAGTTACGCCGAGACAAGTCATTATTTCTTGACAATATCGATCTCTTGAGAAAGCACGTCGTCCGCCGGGAGACCTTGTCCCAAATGCAGAGGGCCCGCCGATGCCGGCAGGCCCTCTTGTGCCGCAGCTATCGCGGTGCGCGACGGGTATCGGTCAGAACTTGTACAGGATCGAGAACATCAGGTTGTTGAAGTTCCCGGAGCCCGTGTCGTCGTTGCCGAGGCTCGGCATCGCCTGCCACTCGAAGCGGGCTGCCCAGTTGTCCATGAACTTGGCGTCGACACCGACGCCGCCGATGAACTCGGTGGAGCTGTCCTTGTTGCTGCCCTTGAAGCAGTCAGAGCCGAGGCAGACGAGGTCACCGTTCGAATCGAGGGCCTTGCCCGAGAACTTGACGTCGCCGACGAACACGCCCACGCGGCCGAACACCTCCCACATGTCGTTGATCGGCCAGATGCCGAGGACGGTCAGCGGCCAGCCCGAGGCCTCCCACGTTCCCTTGACGCTGCCGGAGCCGGGACCGGCGATCTCGTCGATGTAGCCCCGGTAGTCGGCGCTGCCCATGTCGATCCACGCGACTTCGGCCGCGAGGTACGGCATCAGCCGGTAGCCGAACGTGAACTGGTACGGGGTCGCGTTCTGGTCGACGGTCCCCTTGGTCAGCGCCCAGCCGAACTCCTCGGCGAAGCTGTCGAGGTGGTGGTTCAGCTTGCCTTCGTTGATGCTGATCTTGCTGTAACCCATGCCGGCGCCGACGTAGAAACCCGTGTCAGCCGCCAGAGTGGGGCCCGCGGCGAACGCGATCGCCGTTGCAAGCAAACCGATGGTGAGTCTCATGGTGTACGTCCTTTGTTGACTGGTCTGGTGGCTGGTCCGGGCCTCGCGCAAAGAATCTGCGGCGCGGCCCAGCGCAACGATGATGTTACGCCGCAGCAGTAGACCGCCGCGATTGTGGCAAGTTCCTACACGGACTTAACTAATGGAGCCAGAAAGAAAATTCTGACTCGAGGCGCATCAATGTTGCCAGGAGGCAACAGCGTGTCGGCGGCTAGTGCGCCTCGTCCCAGTTGCGGCCGG
Source organism: uncultured Steroidobacteraceae bacterium (assembly GCA_964600315.1). Taxonomy (GTDB): domain Bacteria; phylum Pseudomonadota; class Gammaproteobacteria; order Steroidobacterales; family Steroidobacteraceae; genus RPQJ01. Next base: position 4,396 of record CAZRKS010000174.1, read on the forward strand.
TGCCGATCTCGACCTTGAGCGGAACCCGCAGACGGGCCGCGCCGGACATGATCTCCTCGAGACGGCGGCCGACCTGGCCGACCGCTTCCTCCGGTACCTCGAGGACCAGTTCGTCGTGGACCTGCATGACGAGCCGCGCGGCGGTCCTCGAGCGCCGGAGCCAGTCGTGTACGTCGATCATCGCGCGCTTGATGATGTCGGCGGCGGTGCCCTGCATCGGCGCATTGATGGCGCTGCGCTCCGCGTACTGGCGCAGAGCATTGTTGCGGGAGCGGATGTCGGGCAGGTACAGGCGGCGTCCCGCGACGGTCTGCACGAATCCCTGCTCCCGCGCGGTGGCGCGCGTCTCGTCCATATAGCGCTTCACGCCCGGGTAGCGCTGGAAGTAGAGATCGACGTACTTCTGGGCGGCGCCGCGCTCGATGCCGAGCTGCCGGGCGAGCCCGAACGCGGACATGCCGTAGATCAGCCCGAAGTTGATCGCCTTGGCGGCCCGTCGCTGGTCGGGGGTCACGGCCGCGGGCTCGGCGCCGAAGACTTCGGCTGCCGTCGCCTGGTGAATGTCGCGGTCCTCGGCGAAGGCGGCGAGCAGCCCTTCGTCGCCCGAGAGGTGCGCCATGATCCTGAGCTCGATCTGCGAATAATCGGCCGCCATGAGCACGTGGCCCGGCGGTGCGACGAACGCCTGGCGGATGCGCCGGCCCTCGGGCGTGCGGATCGGGATGTTCTGCAGGTTGGGGTCGGTGGAGGAGAGTCGGCCGGTGGCGGCGACCGCCTGGTGATAGGACGTGTGCACGCGTCCGGTGCGAGGGTCCACCTGTCCGGGCAGCTTCTCCGTATAGGTGGAGCGCAGCTTCGCCATGCCACGGTAGTCGAGAATGATGCGCGGCAATTCATAGGCGTCCGCGAGTTCCTCCAGCACGTCTTCCGCGGTCGACGGCTGGCCCTTCGCGGTCTTGCGGCTCGCCGGCAAACCGAGCCGCTCGAACAGCACCTCCTGCAACTGCTTGGGCGAGTCGAGATTGAACGGCGCGCCCGCCACCACGTGCGCCCGCTCGGCCAGTTCCTGCGACTTCTTCGCGAGCTCGTGGCTCTGGCGCTTGAGCATCGCAGGGTCGATGAGTACGCCGAGGTGCTCCATGTCGAGCAGCACCGGCACCAGCGGCTGCTCGATCTCCT
>CAZRKS010000175.1:0-5548 GCA_964600315.1 uncultured Steroidobacteraceae bacterium
CATCTCGGCATGGTGAAGACGGGCGGCAACTACGCCGCGGCGATGGGACCGACGCTGGCCGCGCGCGACGCGCACAAGGTCGACCAGGTGCTCTTCTGCCCCGGCGGCTCGGTCCAGGAGACCGGCGCTGCGAACTTCCTGCTGATCCGCGACCGGCACCTCCTCACCCGCAGTCTCGACTCGACGTTCCTGCACGGCGTGACGCGCGACTCGCTGCTCACGATGGCGCGCGAGATGGGCTTCAGGGTGGAAGAACGCGTCTTCGACGTGACGGAAATGCTGCATTGGGTCGCGGAGGGCGAGGCCGCGCTCTCGGGCACGGCGGCGGTGCTCGCCGGCGTCGGCACGCTGGTGCATCGCGGCCGGGAGCATCGCGTGGGCGACGGCGACGTGGGCCCGGTGACGAAGCAGTTGCGCGCCGCGCTGGTCGCCATCCAGACCGGTGACGCGCCGGACAAGCACGGCTGGCTGACGCGCGTCTGAGCGGCGCATGAGAGCCGCCCGCATCCACGCGTACACGCGCGACATCGCCGACATTCGCGTGGAGGACCTGCCGGTGCCCGAGCCTGGCCCCGGGCAGGTGCGCGTGCGCATGCGGCTGAGTCCGGTGAATCCCTCGGACCTCAATTTCGTGCACGGCACGTATCACCGGGCGCTCGAGCGTTGCCTCTGGAACCAGGCGGCGGCGGCGGCGGGCGGTCGCGTGCACTTCGACCCGGAGCGCACCTCGCCCTGTCCGGAGCCGCCTTATGTCCTCGGCGGTGAAGGTGTGGGGGTCGTCGAGGCCTGCGGCAGCGGCTTCTTGGCACGGCGGCTGCGCGGGCGCCGGGTCGCCGTCGTCAGTGGTCCGCCGCAGGGCACCTGGCAGGAGGCGACGGTCGTCGACGCACGGCGCGCGGTCGTGCTGCCCGCGAGCGTGCCGGACGAGCAGGCCGCGATGTTCTTCATCAATCCGCTCACGGCCTACGCCATGGTCCGCGAGGTGCTGGCCGTGCCGCGCGACGCCTGGCTGCTGGTGACGGCAGCGGGCTCTGCGCTCGGCAAGAGCGTCGTGCGGCTCGGGCGGCGCGACGGATTCCGGACGATCTGCGTCGTGCGCTCGGGCGCCAATACGGCCGAACTCCAGTCGCTCGGCGCGGACGCCGTGATCGAGACTGCGCACCAGGATCTGGTCACCGAGGTCGCGAAGCTGACCGGCGGGCGCGGCGTCGGCTACGCGCTCGACTGCGTGGGGGGAGCCCTTGCGGGCGACGTCGTGCGCTGCCTCGGGCGGGGCGGGCGGCTCGTGATCTACGGCACGCTCGCCGACAGCCCGCTCGTGATCCCGGGGCGCGACCTCATGATGCCGGTGGCGCAGGTCTCGGGATTCCTGCTGCCGAACTGGCTGGCGATGCAGTCGCCGCTCAGGGTGCTCGGTGCTCTGCGCGCGGTGAAGCGGCTGACCGTGGAAGGCGTCTTCCACGCGGAGGTGAGCCAGACCTTTCCGCTCGAGCAGGTGGTGCCGGCCGTCGCCGCCGCGCTCGAGCCGGGCCGCACCGGCAAGGTCCTGCTGCGCCTCGGCGTCAGGGCCGGTAGTCGGCCGTGAGCCCGAGCACGTAGATGCGGCTGTTGCGGATCGTGCCGTCGACGGGCGGGATGCCGGGCAGGGGCAGGGGGAAACTGTCCTGCGCGACGTGGATCTCGCCCTGATTGATCACCGACGCGGAAAACCGCAGCAGCAGCGCGTCGCTGTAACGATAGTCCGCCCCGGCCGCGACGCGGAACTGCTCGGCGACCGGGAAATAGACAGGGACGCGGCCGCGGGTGGATGGATCGCTGTCGTAGGCGACACCGGCCGCGAGCGTCCAGCGCGGGTCGAGGCGCTGGCGCAGGCCGACCGCGGCGCTCCACGTATCCTGCAGTCCGTCCGGGAACATCGACGCGGAGCCGTTCGCCCACTGGATCTTCGTGGCGCCGAAGGCGGACCACTGCTGCCAGCCGGCGCTCGCCGCGAGCAGCGTCGTCGCGGACAGCGGCCGGGCGACGCTCAACATGAGCTGCTGCGGCATGTAGACGTCGGCGCGCAGCGCGCCCTGCTGCTGCAGCATCGCCCCGAGCGTCGGATGAAGTCCGTGCGCATGCACGTCGAGATCGATCGCGTGGTCGACGGCGGATGTCCACGCCAGCCCGACGCGAGTGCCGCCCGCTGCGCGATAGACGACCCCGAGGTTGGCGATGCCGGCCCAGGAATCGCCTTCGAGTTCGATCTGGCCGTCCGCGAGGCCCGCGGGCGGACCGTAGAAGGCGGCGTCGTTCGCGACGGCCAAGGAACCATAGGCCGTGGCGTACTGAGCCCCGGCCGAAGCGCCGATGGACAGCCGGTCCGTGACCGCATAAGCGACGGCCGGCACGAGATTGATCGACCCGAGCTCGGCCTGCTCGATGGCGCGCCGCCCGACCCACTCCTCGCCGAAGTCGCAGCCCAGCCCGACATTCGTGTAGGCGCCGAAACCCAGCGCCCAGTGTCCCTGCCGCGCCGACGCGTAGGCCGAAACGATGGGCAGCGAATCGGCCTGGTTGCTCGCCCGGCCCTGCGCGCCCGCCTGGCCGGCGAACTGCATGTCGGCCTTCACCGGCAGCACGACGGCCGTGACGCTGTAGCCGGCGAGCGTCGCCATCCCCGCGGGGTTGGCGCCGATCGTCGTGGCGTCGGTCGCGAAGGCTGCGCGGCCGGCCGAGGCCATGCCCATGTCGGCGCCGCCCGTCTCGTTCAGCCACGCGGCCCCTGCGAACCCCGGCGCGCTGAAAAGAAACGCAAGCCATCCCGGGATGAGCGCCGCTGCACGCAGGGAGGCGCCTGACGATGTGGCCAAGGCAGGATACCTGTTCTTCCAGTATTGGGCGTGAAGCCTAGCTCTGGACGGACCCCGCACTTGCGTCCACACTGCGCGCGTTTTTCGTTTTCTTTCAGTCGCTGTCGATCACGCGCATGGGACCCGGATCCCGCATCAGCTCGCTGCTCTTCGACCTGGCGGGTCACCCGGAAATCCGCTGCCGCATCCCTGCGAGCCCGGCGTTCCTGCTCGAGCGCTATCGGGCCCTGCTCGAGGTCGCGGCCATCCCTCCGCTGCCGGAGCCGATCCTGTTCGTGCACACCGGCGGCAAGTCGTTTTCGTATCGGGCGGCAGCCAAGACCGATGGACGCTCGCTGCCCGGTCTCGTGACCCTGGTTCCGGCGGGCGTGGGCGCGGAATTCGCGCTGCGTGGTGTCGGCGAAGGCATGATCGCCTACTTCGACGGAGCCCGGCGTGCCCCGGCCTGGCTCGCCGCGCGCCGCGACAAGGCGCCGCTCACGTTCGTCGACAACGTGATCGTGACGCTCGCGCAGCAGCTCGCCTCCGTCGCGAGCGCGCCCGGGCACGATGAGGGGTATCTCGCCGTGCTCGGCAACGCGCTGCTCGCGCAGCTGCGCCACAGCCTCGAGTCGCCGGCGGCCGACGACGTGTTGCACGGCTCGCGCAGCGGCCTGCTGCGCGTGCACCTGGCGGTCCAGCACATCCACCGCCACATCGACGAGCCGCTCGGCGTGGCGGTCCTCGCAGCGAGGTCCGGGGTCGGGGTGACGCATTTCTCGAACACGTTCCGGCAGGTGACGGGGGTCACGCCGCACCGCTACATCCTGCGGGCAAGGGTCGTCCGGGCCCGGGAGATGCTGCGCATGACTTCGCTCACGGTCGGCGAGATCGCCGCCGCGGTCGGCTTCGCCGGGCAGAGTCACTTCTGCACGGCGTTCGCGCGCGAGACCGGCGTGACGCCCTCGCGCTACCGGCGCAGCTGCCTGCAGGCGGGCGCGAAGTAGCGCAAGATGCGCCCGGGCGGCCGCCAAACCAGAGCCGCGGGGAGAGCAGCATGGCCATGTACGTCGACGGATTCGTCATTCCCATTCCGAAGCGCAAAACCGCGGCCTATCGCAGGATTGCGCGCAAGGCGGGCAAGGTCTGGCGCGAGCACGGTGCTCTCGACTACGTCGAGTGCATCGCGGACGACGTGAAGCCGGGCAAGCACACGTCGTTCCCGCAAAGCGTGAAGCTCAAGCAGGGCGAGGCGGTCTGGTTCTCCTACGTCGTCTACAAGTCGCGCCGGCATCGCGACCAGGTACTGGCGAAGGTCATGAAGGACCCGCGTCTCGCGGAGATGATGGATCCCAAGGCGATGCCGTTCGACGGCAAGCGCATGTTCTGGGGCGGCTTCAAGGTGATGGTCCGCGTCTGACGGCGGGCCCGCGCGCGCTTGGGTCACGCGCCGCCCGCGTCCTCGAAGCGGCCGGTGGCGCGGTTCTTGCGCACCGTGCGCCAGTCGAAGCAGCGGCCGTTCATCGCGACGTACACGCCGTGCGGCAGCACCTGCGCGAACGCCAGCGCACAGCCCAGGTTGAAGAGTCCGTCCGAGCTGCCGAAGGTGTAGGGGATCATGGCGCCCGTGAGGACGATCGTGCGGTCGGTGACTCGCTCGCCGAGGTAGCGCGCCGTCTCCGGCATCGTGTCGGTGCCGTGCGTGACGACCGTCCGGTCGCGCCCGGGCTCGAGGCAGCTCTTGAGGATCAGTTCGCGGTCGAGGTCGCGCATCTCGAGGCTGTCGATCATCATCAGCGTGCGGATCTCGAGGTCGAGGTCGGCGCGGCCGAGGCGCAGCATCTCGCGGACGTGCGTGTCCTTGAAGAAGAGCCGGCCGGTGAGTTCGTCGTACTCCTTGTCGAAGGTGCCGCCGGTGACGAGCAGTCGGATCTGCATGGGGTGTCCTCGCGGTGAGCGGGCGACGGTCAGCGGCTGACGAGGAGTCGCAGGCCGAGGCCGACGAGCACGCAGCCGGCGATGCGATCGAGCCAGGTGCCCGCCTTGCCGTGGCGGCCCAGCCACTGGCCGATCTGGCCGGCGAAATAGCCGAGCAGGCCGAAGAGAAGTGCCGCCTGCAGCGTGAAAATCACGCCGAACTGCACGATCTGCCACGCGGTGCTGCCGTGCGAGGCGACGACGAACTGCGGCAGGAACGCGAGGAAGAACATGATCACCTTGGGGTTGATCGCGTTGGCAATCAGGCCCTTGCGGAAGTAGGCCGCGGGCGTGCTGCCGTCGGTCGTCGCGCGGCCGTCGGTCGTCGCGCCGCTGCTCCGCAGCGTCTGCCCGCCGATCCACAGGAGATAGAGTCCGCCGGCCACCCTGAGCAGCGTGAAGGCGGTCGGCGAGGCGGCGATGACCGCGCTCACGCCGATGGCGGCCAGCGCCGTGTGGCTGAGGCAGCCGAGCGCGCAACCGAGGCCGAAGGCCACGCCGCGCAGGCGCCCTCGCGAGGCGCCGATCGAGAGCACCATGAGGTTGTCGGGCCCCGGGGCGAGCGTGATGAGCAGCGCCGCGCCGAGGAATCCGAAGAACTGTGTCAGCGACAACTTAGGCCCACGGCTTCGCTCCCGATCGCTAGGATACACAGATGATGCGTGCGATATCGATCCGCGGCGGCAAGGGCAACGCGGACGCCCTGTTCGTCGATTCGCTGCCCGTGCCCGAACTCCGTC
>CAZRKS010000176.1:0-5495 GCA_964600315.1 uncultured Steroidobacteraceae bacterium
GTAGCCCTGGTCGCCGAGCGGCCGCAGGAACTCGAACAGCACCGGCTCGAGCTCGCGGTGGTAGCCGAAGGCCTTCAGCACCGAGAAGGCGACCGCGACCACCGGCACGATCGCGAAGAGCGTCGAGTACACGAGGCTCATCGCGCGCAGCCCCAGGTCGCCGCGGCCGAGGTCGCGCAGCAACGCGTAGAGGTAGCGCAGCGGCGTGGCGACGAACCGCAGCGGGCGGCCGCCGAATTGCTCGGGCAGGTCGAAGAGCCAGTGCTCGATGCGCAGGTGCAGGTTGGGGAACATGGCGGCGCGGCTCGGCACGGCGCATCCGACTCAATTCGTACCGCCAGGCACCGATGGCCGGACCCGCGAATACTCGCGATTCGCCTCGCTCAACACGTACTGCCGGATCGCCTCGGCATCCCCGGGCGTGAGGAACTTCCTGAAGCTCACCATTCCGACGGGCTGCAACATGCCGCCGATCACGATGTCCTGCCACACGGCGTGGGTATCGGCGGAGGACCAGCGCAGGTCGGGATTGAGGGCGCCGGTGCGCAAGGCATCGCCGTGGCAATACGAACAAAAGCGCTGATACATCACCTGGCCGTGCGCCACCACCTCTGCGCCGGCGGTGACCGGCGGCGGCTTCGGCATCACGCGCTCGTCCGGTGGCAGCGGCGGCAGCTGTGCCGTGCCGCCCAGCCTGAACGCGAGCACGCGCGACTTGTTGCGCGCTTTCCAGGCGTGCGAGAGTGCGCCGGCCTCGTGGCTCAGCCCGCCACCCACGCCGACGGCGAAAGCGACGTACTGCTGTCCGTCGACCGCGTAGCTGATGGGCCCTGCCATCGCCATGGTCTGCGCGTCGAAGGACCACAGCGGCTTGCCGTTTTCCGCATCGAAGGCGCGGACCTTGCCGAACGGGTCGCCCTGGAACACGAGCATTCCGGCCGTGCTCAGCGTGCCGTTGTTGCTGGGCCGACCCTGCTCGTACACCCAGCGCGCTTGCTGTCGCACCGGATCCCAGCCCAGCAACCGTCCCGACGAGACGCTCGCGATGTACTCGTCGAGATTGGGCATCGGCGGCGGCGCGGCCGCGAGGCTGTCGAAACCGCCGTTGAACAGGCCCGTGCCCGGCAGGCGGTCGATGTCGCGCTTGGGTGAGGCCAGATTCTGCGGCACCGCCATCTCGGCGAAGTAGACCAGTCCGGTCTTCGGGTCGTAGGACATGGGCGACCAGTTGTGGCCGCCCCCGATGAACGGCAGCACGGTGACGCCGTTCTTGAAGTCGCGCAGCTTCGGGTCCTGAATCGGCCGGCCCGTCGCGCGGTCGATGCCGGTGGCCCAGTTCACCTTTGTGTACTGTTGCGCCGAGATTAGCTCGCCGGTGGTCCGGTCGAGCACGTAGAAGAAGCCGTTCTTCGGCGCCTGCATCAGCACCTTGCGCTGGCGGCCGCCGATCTCGAGTTCCGCGAGCATCATCGGCTGCGTGGCCGTGTAGTCCCAGGTCTCGCCGGGCGTGGTCTGGTAGTGCCACACGTAATCGCCCGTCCTCGCGCGCAACGCGACGATAGAGGCGAGGAAGAGGTTGTCGCCGCCACCGGGGCTGCGCAGCTCCTGGTTGCGCGGGGAGCCGTTGCCGACCCCGATGTACAGGAGATCGAGCTCCGGGTCGTACACGATGGAGTCCCACACCGTGCCGCCGCCGCCCCATTTCCACCACGTGCCGTTCCAGGTCTGCGCGGCCATCTTCATCGTGGCGTTCTCGAAGCCGTCGGCCGGATTGCCCGGAACCGTGTAGAAGCGCCACGCCTGCTTGCCCGTGGCGGTCTCGTAGGCGGTGACATAGCCGCGCACGCCCATGTCCGCGCCGCCATTGCCGATCACCACCAGGTTGCCTGCGATGCGCGGCGCGCCGGTGATGGTGTAGGACTGGTTGCGATCCGTGGTCTGCACGTCCCACAACACACGGCCGTCGGCCGCATTCAGTGCGACCAGGCGCCCATCGTAGGTACCGACGAAGACCTTGCCATCCTTGAAGGCAACTCCGCGATTGACCGCATCGCAGCAGCCCTTGGCGAGGAAGCTTCGATCGACCTGCGGGTCGTAGTGCCACTTCAGAGCGCCTGTTCTGGCGTCCAGTGCGTAGACGATGGACCAGCTGCCGGAGACGTACATCACGCCGTCAATGACCAGCGGTGTCGCCTCCACGCCGCGGTTGGTATACAGGTCGAAGGACCACGCGAGGCCGAGGCGCGAGACGTTCTCGCGGTTGATCTGGTCGAGCGGCGAATGTCGCTGTTCGCGCCAGTCGTTGCCGTGCAGCGGCCAGTCGGTGTCGCGTGGTCGCTCAGCGCGAACGACGGAAACGCCAAGCGTCACCGTCAGCACCGCAATTTCCAGTAACCGCAGGCGGCGGGCAGATGAGGACTGCATGGTCGTGCTCCTTCGCTGCAACAGGCTCATCATGGTCGCGACGAGAATCGGCCGGCGACTGCGAGCAACGCCTCACGCCGTCAACCGGCGCAGCGCTTCCTCGTATTTCTCGCTGGTCCGGCGGATGACGTCGGCCGGCAGGCGCGGGCCCGGGGCCGTCTTGTTCCAGTCGAGCGTCTCGAGGTAGTCGCGCACGAACTGCTTGTCGAAAGAGGGCGGGCTCGAGCCCGGCGCGTAGGTGTCGACGGGCCAGAAGCGCGACGAGTCGGGCGTGAGCGCCTCGTCGATCAGCGTCAGCGTGCCCGCCTCGTCCACGCCGAACTCGAACTTCGTGTCGGCGATGATGATGCCGCGGGCGAGCGCGTGCGCGGCCGCAAACTCGTAGAGGGCGACCGCCGTATCGCGCACCTTTGCGGCGAGGTCGGCGCCGATGGTCGCCTCGATCTCGGCGAAACCGACGTTCTCGTCGTGCTGCCCCTGCGCGGCTTTGGTCGACGGCGTGAAGAGCGGCTGCGGCAGCCTGTCGGCCATGCGGAGCCCGGTCGGCAGGCGAATGCCGCAGACTTCGCCGCTGCGCTGGTAGTCCTTCCAGCCCGAGCCGATCAGGTAGCCGCGCACGACCGCTTCCACCGGCAGCGCCCGCAGGCGCCGCACGATCATGCTGCGGTCGGCGATCGACGCGCGCTCCGCCGCGTCCGGCACGGCCCGGTCGAGCGGATAGTCCGCGAGGTGGTTCGGGACGATGTGCTTCGTGCGTCCGAACCAGTAGTTGGAGATGCTGGTCAGCACCCGGCCCTTGCCGGGAATCGGGTCCGGCAACACGACATCGAATGCGCTGAGGCGGTCGGTGGTGACGATCAGCAGGTGCCCGGCGTCCACGGCGTAGAGGTCGCGCACCTTGCCCTGGTGCAGCCGCGCGAGGCCGCGGAGATTCGACTCGTGCATCGGCGGCGAGGGCGGGGCGGGACTCTGGTACATCGGGACCTTCCGGAAGGCGGGTGTGCGCCGTGCTGCTAACATACCGCAAGCAATCATGGGCTGGTACGGCAAGCTGATCGGGGCAGTGCTCGGGGCGATCGTCGGTCGCGGCCTGTTCGGCGCCATCGTCGGGCTCCTGATCGGCCACCAGTTCGACCGCCGGGCCGCCGAACAGGCCGCGCGCGCCGCGCGCGGTCCACGCAGCCTGAGCGAGCAGTTCTTCCGCGCGACCTTCCAGGCCATGGGGCACGTTGCCAAGTCGGACGGGCGCGTGACCGAGCAGGAAATCGATGCCGCTCGCGCCGCCATGCGCCGCTTCGCGCTGAGCGCGGCGGACATGCGCCGCGCGATGGACCTCTACACCGAGGGTAAGCATGCGGATTTTCCGCTGGATGCCGTGCTGCGCGAACTGCGGGCCTCCGCGACGGGGCGCGAGGACCTGACGCGACTCTTCGTGCAGATCCAGTTGCAGGCGGCGCTGCAGGGCGCGGGCCTCAATCCGGCCTCGCGCACGATCTTCGCGCGCATGTGCGACGCGCTCGGCATCAGCCTCATGGAGTTCGCCGCGCTCGAGGCGATGCTGCGCATGCACGCGAGTGCGGGGCCGGACGCGGGCCCGACCGCCGGGTCGCGGACCAGCGCGCTGGCCGACGCCTACCAGGTGCTCGGCGTGCGGCCAGAGGCGGGTGACGCAGAGGTGACGCTCGCCTATCGCCGGCTCATGAGCCGCAACCACCCGGACAAGCTGGTCGCGAACGGCCTGCCGAAGGCAATGATCGAGGCAGCCCACGAGCGCACGCGCCGCATCCTCGAGGCGTACGAGGTGGTACGCAGTCACCGGGGGATGAAGTAGGCGGCCGCCCTGCTAGAGTGACGCCAGCATCCCGCGGGAGTCCCGACATGCTGCAGCCCTGGATTGCGCCCTCGATCCTGTCCGCCGATTTCTCGCGCCTCGGCGAGGAAGTCCGCGCCGTGCTCGACGCCGGCGCCGACCTCGTGCACTTCGACGTGATGGACAACCACTACGTGCCGAACCTCACGATCGGCCCGCTGGTCTGCGAGGCGCTGCGCAAGGCCGGCATCACCGCGCCGATCGACGTGCACCTGATGGTGAAGCCGGTGGATCGCATCGTCCCGGATTTTGCCAAGGCCGGCGCCACCTGGATCACCTTCCACCCCGAGGCGAGCGAGCACGTGGACCGAACGATCGGCCTGATCCGCGAGCAGGGCTGCCGGCCGGGGCTGGTGCTGAATCCCGCCTCGCCGCTCAACTGGCTCGACCACGTGCTCGACAAGATCGACATGGTGCTCCTGATGTCGGTGAACCCGGGCTTCGGCGGCCAGTCGTTCATTGCGTCGGCGCTGCCGAAGATCGCGCGGGTGCGCGAACTGATCGACCGCAGCGGCCGCGAGATCCGCCTCGAAGTCGACGGCGGCGTGAAGGTCGACAACATCGAGGCCGTGGCGGCCGCGGGGGCGGACACGTTCGTCGCCGGCTCGGCGATCTTCGGGGCGAAGGACTACCGCGCGACGATCGCGGCGATGCGGGCGGCCATCGCAAAGGCGCGCGGCTGAGTCAGGCAGGCCCGGCGGCGCGGCGCCGCGCGAGGATCACTCCTCGTCGTCGTCGTCATCGTCCTCGTCTTCTTCGACCGTGGTCGCCTTGCGCGCGCGGAGCGCGAGCGGCGAGGGCGCGCTCGGCTGGGCCGACATCTGCGCCGCCTTGCCCTTGAGCCGCGGCCGCACGCCGAACACCACCATCGTCTTGCCGCGCGCGGTGAGCAGGCCCTGCTCCTCGAGCACCTTCAACACGCGGCCGGCCATCTCGCGGGAGCAGCCGACGAGGCGCGAGAGCTCCTGGCGGCTCACCTTGATCTGCGTGCCCTCGGGGTGCGTCATCGCGTCCGGCTCGTTGCAGAGATCCATGATCGCGTGGGCGACGCGGCCCGTGACGTCGACGAAGGCGAGGTCGCCAAGCTTGCGGTTGGTGCGGTCGAGCCGGCTGGCGAGCTGCGTGGCGAGCTCGAAGAGCAGCGTCGGGCTCTCGGCGGCGATCTGGCGGAAGCGCGGGTAGGTCATCTCGGCGAGCTCGC
>CAZRKS010000177.1:0-5491 GCA_964600315.1 uncultured Steroidobacteraceae bacterium
ATTGAAAATTATTTTTTTAAAGTTTTGATTTTTTTTTGGTTTTGTGCCTGTTAGTTTACAGAATTTTTTTTTAAAGTTTGAGTTGATACGATGCCATTTAAAAATCTTATGATAAAACAACAAATGTTTATATTTTTTTTAACATTTGTTGGTATATGTCTAGGTCAATTCATTTGTCCTAGAAACTTGTCATTAGTCTCTCAAAATCCAATTTTTGGTCCGAGTTTGGATTATGTCACAAATCCAAACTATGAGTTTGGATTTACTGCCGGTTCTTACAGTCAAAGCGTAGTTTCCGTTGACTTTAATAACGCTTATGACACTTCAATGAATATTTTACCAGAAAATAAGATATTGTCAAATTTAGATTACTATGAAAACATTTTTTCATTGATACCTTTTGAAAATATGGCATCAATTGCTTTACAAAAATTTGATAATATACAAGACAGTTCTGTTAGTAAACAAATAAATAATGGTCTACCAAACACTACTCGTCCTTCAAGAAAAACAATGACAAATTTTCTTTGGAATGCACCAACCGGAATAAATGCTTTCATGATAACCACAAATTTTGATTCTGGGTCCATGATTACATGGGTCGATAATTCAATGTCAACAATACCCCAAATAAACAATGTTGCAAACATTAACTATGATAATGCAACAAAAGATCAATTCAATTTGGTAAACATTTTTTTGCCTAGAATATCAACCGTATCATCCGACAAACTGTTATATCAACAACAATCTCCGCAAAGTGGTGAAACTAATGGATTAAAATTCTTGATTGGAAATTCTACCAGCTTAATTTCTGAATCAAACATGTTAATAATGACGATAAGATGTTCTACAATAAATAGAAATAGTATCATTTCTGTAAAAAATTTGATGATAGATGGGTTTATGATGGGATATTTTGTGTCAGAAAAATTATCATCATCATTACAATATGACATGATGACAAACTTTTCTCTTGAAAAGTACCAATATTATGCTGGTGGTGATTTGGATTTTACCCTCTATTGTAATCAAACATTTCAAAAGAGTTGGATATTTAGGGACGTGTTGCCATTAAAACAAAGATCAATATCCGGTTATCTTTACTTGAATGTACCTGGCTATACAATGACCCAAAACGGCGGACCAATATTACAAACGAGTCCTTGGAAATCATACGTTGATATTTCCAATTCTGTAGAGTTTGTTTGGTCAAAAAGCATGGAATGCACTCCAACTCATCCTATGCTTTATGATTCATATCAAGTTTGTTCAAATATTTATTGTGATTCATATGAAACAATGTCATTTTATTATCACGCAAATTCTGGGATACCAACGTTTTATATGACAAATTTGACATGGGATAAATTCGATTTTGTAAACAACTTTTACATGTCAGATGGAATGGACTTTAATGTAGGAATACCAAATTCATCATTGACTTACAAAAATTTTGTTTCAACAATTGATCCACAAACACTCACAACTTTTTTTGAGTCGAATGTATCAAATATACATTTTAATACTCTTGCAAATTATAATTCACTTGATGACAAAACAAATGATCCAATTGTTTATTACAAAAATGAAGGCAAATCAGCAAAAAGATTTTATTATGATACCAAATACAAATGTATCACCAAAAATCTTATAAAAATTCCAGATGAAATTGGTTGGATTCAACCAAACAAAATTTTTATGATGTTGGATTACAAAATTAACGTTACCACCAATAGTTATTCTGCAAGGATTAATTCAAGAATAACACTTGATAATGAAACAAGTTATCGGTTTTATAGCTATACAAAAACTCAAAATTTTGGTCCAACTTTGCTTTACAATCAAACTTCCAGTAACCTATTCAAAATTCATCCTCTTTTGAGGAGGGTTTATACAATACCATCATTTTTTTTGGGTGATAGACAATTATATAATGATTGGATTTCATTAATAAATTACTACAATGGAGTTACTGTAAAATTGGAAATACTATGTGATACAAGTTCAATTACATTGAATGATACCTTTTTGATACCTCCGAGTGGTTCAGTGTTATTTTCTCTAAATTCTCATCCTCTAAGATTCTTTTCAAATTTTAAATTATCATCTCAAAGTTTTTTGAATAGATTGTCAACCAACGATTTTCCAAAAATTTACAATTTTAGTACAAGTGACCTATCAGTTGCATTGCAATATTCACCTTGGACTTATACTTTCAATAAAAATCCTCAAAGCGTAGATTACATGTTTGGATATCAGAACATGGATTATCAAACATGTGCCAAAATGAGATGTCCATCATCAACATCAAATATTGTTTTGTTAAAAGATCCTGGGTTAATAATAAAGAGTATTTATACAAACCCATCTGACGGATTATCAGATGCCAACAGAGAATTTGTCATATTGGCAGGGACCAAAAATTTTTCATTACAACATACCCCATATTCAGTTTTTTTTACAACGTTTGGTTCTGCAAATTCATTGGGAATAAGAGCTGGCGGTACAACAACCTATGCATTTGATTTGAACAATGGAAATATTACGGAAGGTCACGAATACATTGTTGGTGGTTCTAACATTTTGTCATTGCCGTTCATGATAAATTTAATTAACGCTCAATCACAATATTATTCTGACATGACAAATTATGGCTATTCCAACATTTCATCAAAAGTTTCTACAATACATGTTCTAAAATTAAAGGATACAAAAATTGAGTATGGTGATGATAATATTGGAAATCCAAGTAATTTTGGTATACTTGGAAACGGTGGAACAAGTGCAGATGGTGTTGTTGTATATGATTTTATCGCATCGTCTGTGGTTCCGAGTTATATTCCTGTAGATGCAATATTCTATGGAAAGAAATGGGGGAACACAATTTTATCTTATACAAATGGACTTCAATTACCAATAAATGATTTGTATAATGGAGGAAAAATACAAAGTACAAATTATTTGGTTACTGATGCAATACCATCTTACATTTTGACAAGTATTGGAAAATATTCATCAAAAAACATGACATTTTCTGGTTCCAGATTTTTTTGGTGGAGAAATCCTGTTGATTACATTAAAAAACAATACATTGATATTCCTTCTCTTGATAACAATGTTGATTCTTACTCATCAAATTTGTTCATTAACGAAATTACTTCAAAATACGTTTCAATATTAAGCGTCACGTGTCCACCCAATATTGCGTCATTGGCAAAATTTGCCGTTCTGACATTTTCACCATCCCTAACATTTTCAACATCTTCAACAATAATTACAGGTGATGTCGGTGCAAATTCATCAGTATCATGTCCTGGTTCTTGTACAATAGTTGGAACAATAAATCTTGGAAATTCGAATTATACTCTAGCAAAAAATGATGCAACAAATTTAAACAATTATTTATTGGGGTTACCTTGTACAACCACTTCAACTGCAACAACAATATCTTCACCTACATATACGTCCGGAGTTTATTGTTATACATCAACATCAACCATTACATTTTCTGGAACGATTACAATGGATGCATTAGGAAATAGTGATGCAATATTTGTTTTTATTTTTACTGGTTCGACAACAAATGTCAGAATGCAAGCAGGGACTACAGTAGTGATGGGAAACAATGCTCAAACATGCAACGTATTTTGGAATATGCATCAATATACTACATTTTCAAACGTGGTAATGGCCGGTACTGTGGTAACAAGACTTACCGGAGGTGCAAACACTGCTTCAAACTTTAATATGAACGGAAGGGTTATTTGTATGTCAGTAATCGCAGGTTCTTGCGATCTTTCAAAAAGTAACACAGCCGTTACAAATTGTCAATCAATTTCATGTTCTTGCTCACCTGGATATTTTTATAATGGATCTTCATGTCAAGCTTGTAGTGTTGGATATTATTCTCCTGGAGGTTATGCAGTTGCATCATGTACCATATGTCCGTCTGGCACATTTTCGAACACAACAGCTTCACCAAATTGTACAACATGTCCATTAGGATCACAATCAGGATCAGGATCATCAGTTTGTCAACAATGCCCAGTTAATTATTATAACAATGTAAGTGGAGGATCATGTTTACCATGTCCAATAGATTATTCAACAAATGGACAAACAGGGCAAACTTACTGTACTGAAATAGGTATTATTTTTGACATTTTTAATTAATTCTCAATTTAGTAACCCCGACACCCACGCCTACTCCTACGCCAACGCCAACACCTACTCCAACACCAACACCTACCCCAACACCAACACCGACACCTACCCCGACTCCAACCCCTACTCCCACTCCAACACCTACCCCTACCCCTACTCCAACACCTACTCCAACTCCAACTCCCACTCCAACACCAACACCCACGCCAACACCTACTCCTACCCCCACTCCGACACCAACTCCTACTCCAACGCCTACGCCTACGCCTACCCCAACTCCAACGCCGACACCAACACCCACTCCAACACCCACTCCTACTCCAACGCCCACTCCTACTCCAACACCCACTCCTACCCCTACTCCCACTCCGACACCTACTCCAACACCCACTCCTACCCCTACTCCCACTCCCACTCCTGTAAGCATAATTATTCAAGGTTTGTTATTTAGAGATGTTGATAATGATGGATATTACATACCAATAGCAGATCCAGTAATACCAAATGTCTATGTAGAATTGACTGATTTTCCTGGAACATTTGTTTATCAAACCACATTTACAAATACATCAGGTTATTATACATTTAATGCTGTATCTGGAATAGATTACAGAATTAGAATACCTCTTAATGATACATTCTCAAATAACAGTATCATATTAAATCAAACGTTTGTTAATCCTACATTTGTTGGTAATGATTCAACTGTTTGGTCATGGGGAACAATTTATATTGATACAAATACATTCATTCAATATGATCATTATGATTTTATCACTGGTGATATTGATTATTTGTATATTAATTTTGGATTTACCCCAATTTTGCAAAATTGTATACCTGGAACATTTAGAACTATAGACAACTTGTGCGTCGAATGTCCAATGGGAAAATATTCTGATACATACAATGCTACAATTTGTTTGGATTGTTTACCTGGATACTATTCGAATGATACTGGATTATCATCATGTCTTCCGTGCCCTTTAAATTATTTTTCGAATGTATCGAGTTCTCAAATGTGTCAACCATGTTCTCCTGGAGAAGAAACACTTGGAACAGGATCATCATCATGTATTGCATGTAATAGTTCATATTTTAGTCCAAATAATGCATCTTCGTGTCAACCATGTCAAATTGGGTATTCAACGTTGGGACAAACTAGTTCTCAAAATTGTACAAAATGTCCTATTGATACATACAATAATATTACTGGTGGAGAATGCATTAATTGTGATATTGGATACTATACTAATAATATGGATGGACAGACTAATTGTACTCAAATCCCACCTACTCCAACACCAACACCAACACCTACTCC
>CAZRKS010000178.1:0-5467 GCA_964600315.1 uncultured Steroidobacteraceae bacterium
TTCTCGACGATTCCCTTGATCGACGCCACGTTGACCAGCACGAAATAGTATGGGACCGAGACCAGGCGCGGGCGACTCGGTGCGCCACGCCAAAGAAGTCCGGCCGCCGCGAGTCCATAGGCCAAGATCTGCATCCAGAACGTCGTCGCGTACGCGACTCCCCCGTTTCGCAGTGCCGTGCTCGAGATGGCCAGCGTGATGAAGGGAACCGCCGCCCACCAGCGCAGCACCTTGTGCGACCAGACCTGCAACGACAGCAGTCCGTGCCGCAACGGATTCAGGATTTCGCGATGCTGGAGCACGGCCCGCCAGGACTGGTTCACGATCCGCGTCTTGCGGCGGAACTCCTTCTGGTCGGAGTCGCCGCTGTGCTCCATGGCGTAGGCCTCCGGCTGATATACGTTGCGGTGCCCCGCCATCGTGATCTGCAGCGGGTTGACGAAGTCCGACACGTCCTCAGGGCGCATCGGCGCATACAGTCCGCGCCGGATCGCGTAGATGGCGCCGTCGCCTCCCACAACCGAGCCCGCGTCCGATTCGAAACGCTTGATGGCCTGCTCGTAGCGCCAGTAGAGCCCTTCACTCTCCCCGGCCGAGCCGCTCTCCGCCGCATGGTAGCGCTGCTCGCCCGTCACGCAGCCGACCGCCGGGTCGGCGAAAGGCGCGACGAGCGCGCGGATCGCCCGCTCGTTGTACATCGCATTGGCATCGGAGAAGACGATGATCTCGCCTTTGGCCGCGGTCACGGCCGCATTGAGCCCGGCCGTCTTGCCGCCGCGATTCGGCATGCGCAGCAGGCGCACTCGGGTATCCGCGAAGGACTGCACGATCTCGTCGGTGCGGTCCGAGCAGGCGTCCGAGACGACCATGAGTTCGAAGCGATCCGCTGGGTAGTCGAGTCCGAGCGCGTTGCGGACCTTCTCGCCGATCACCCGCTCCTCGTTGTATGCCGAGACAATCAGCGTGACGGCCGGTTCGATGGCCGCCGCGGCCACGGGTCTGCGCCGCAGCTTTGCAATGAGCCCGATCAGCAGCGGGTATCCCACGTAGACGTAGGCGACGAGCGCCAGGGACACCCAGAAGACCCATTCCATCTCGCGAGACTCTCCAGCCAGCAGGCCTGCTCGAGCGGCCCAAAATTGCACGAAGAGGCTACCGCAACGCCCCTGTAATTTGTGTGACGGGATACCGGGGCAGGCACACACCGCCGCCCTATCTTGCGGTCGGTCTCGCGGTTCCACGGCCCCGTTCGGGTAGCATAGCGGCCCGGCATCAGGATCACACGGCGAATGCAGCGACTGTTCGGAGCGATGGCGCGCGGCGAAGCATCCGCGGCCTGGACGATTTCGGCCTGCGAGGCGCCCGGGCTCGCGGCTCGCGACGGGCTCACGGTCGCCATCCACGGCCGGCCCTGCTGGCACGGCGGCGTCGAGCGGGTCGCTGACGCCCGCATGGCGGGCGAGATCCTGGACGCCTACCGCAAGGACGGTGCGCGCCTGCTCGAACGACTTCACGGCAGCTTTGCGCTCTCAATCCTCGATCCCTCCGCCGGACGCGCGATGCTCGCCGTCGACCGCATGGGCATTGGCCGCCTCGCCTACTCGGCCGACGACCGCAATCTCGTCACGTCGACGTCCGCCGAGGCCGTGGCCCGCAACCTTGCGGCGCGGCCCGCGCTCGACCGGCAGGCCATCTACAGCTATCTCTTCTTTCACATGGTGCCCTCACCCGCGACCATCTTCGCAGGGGTGCGCAAGCTACCGCCGGCGAGCGTCGCGGAATTCGAGCATGGGCAGGCCACGGTACGCAGGTACTGGGACCCGGTGTTCGAGGAGGACCGCCCGGGGAACTTCGAGGCACTCGAGGCCGCACTTCACGCGAGCCTGCGCACAGCCGTTCGCTGCGCGGAACCGCAGCGGGACAGCGGCGCCTTCCTGAGCGGCGGTCTCGACAGCTCGACCGTGGCCGGACTCCTGAGCGAGGTATCGAAAGGGCCGGCCAGGACCTTCTCCATCGGCTTTGGATTCGAGGGCTACGACGAACTCGAATACGCGCGGATCGCCAACCGGCGCTTCGGCTGCGAGGGACACGAGTACGCGATCGGGGCCGACGACATCGTGCAGGCCTTCGCTCCGATCGCGCGCGCCTGCGATGAGCCGTTCGGTAACTCGTCCGCCCTGCCCGCCTACTACTGCGCACGACTCGCGCGCCGGCACGGCGTCACGCACCTGCTGGCGGGCGACGGCGGCGACGAGATCTTCGCCGGCAATTCGCGCTACGCGAAGCAGCAACGGCTGGAACGCTACCAGAGACTGCCGCACGCGTTGCGCGCCGGACTGCTCGAACCCTGCCTCGACGCTTTGCCGCGCGCGCTCGCCGTTGGCCCGCTGCGCAAGGCTCGCGCCTACGTGTCGCGCGCCCGCATCCCACTACCGGACCGGCTGGAAATCTGGAATCCGCTGCGCAACGCCGGCGCGGCCGAGGTGCTGGACCCGGAATTCCTGGCAGGCCTCGACGCCGCGGGTCCGGTGGACCACGCCCGGGCGGTCTACGACGCCGCTCCGGCGCGATCGGCATTGAATCACATGCTGTATTACGACTGGCGGTTCACGCTGGCGGACAACGACCTGCGCAAGGTCGAGGCGATGTGCGCAGCGGCCGACGTGCAGGTTTCCTATCCGATGCTGCATCCGGACGTGGTCGCGCTCGCCAACCGCGTGCCGCCTGCCCTGATGATGCCCGGCACGAAGCTGCGGGACTTCTACAAGCGCGCCATGACCGGCTTCCTGCCGGACGAGATCATCCGCAAGCAGAAGCACGGCTTCGGCCTGCCCTTCGGCCTGTGGCTGCAGCAGAGCGCGCCGCTGCGCCAACTGGTGCTCGGCAATCTCGATGCCCTGCGCGCCCGCCGCATCGTCCGCAGCGATTTCATCGACCGGCAGCTCACGCTGCACGGCGAGCACGATGCGGAATACCACGGCGTCTTCGTCTGGGTGCTCGCAATGCTCGAACAATGGTTCCGCGAACACGAGGTGGCGCCGTGACCACCCACAGGGAACGCCTGCGCAAGGCTGTCAAGCGCGGCGTCAATGCGTTGCGCCCACGCCGCAGCCCGCCGATACCCGTCTTCCTGTTCGGCGAGATGCGTTCCGGCACCAACATGCTGCTCGACTGCTTCGATTCCTGCATCGAGGCCGAGACCTTCAACGAGACGGATCCCGAGGCCTTCGTCGCATACGAGCTCAGGGATCTCGCGACCATCGCGGATCTCGTCCATCGATCGCGCGCCACGCACGTGGTCTTCAAGCCGACGGCGGACACGAACCGGGCCGCCGAGATCATGGACGCGTTCCCGGGTTCGCGGTCGGTGTGGATCTATCGCCGTTACCAGGACGCCGTGAACTCTGCCATGGAGAAATGGCAACAGCACAACGAATACCTGCGCATCGTGCTGGAGGATCCGGCCCGCGCGAGCTGGCGCGCCCGCAACCTGGCAGCAAGTGATCGCGACCTCATTCGGCTTCACCACGGCCGCGGGCTCAGCGAGCAGTCGGCGCGAGCCCTGATCTGGTACCTGCGGAACGCTCCTTGCGTCAGGGAGCAACTCGACCGTCGTGATGACCTGCTGCTCGTCAACTACGAGACCCTGGTCACCTCGCCTGACAGCGAATTGCGGCGCATTTTCGCCTTCCTCGGCATCCCGTTTCGCGAACGCTACCGCAGGCACCTGTCGACGTCGTCGATTCGCAAGGCCGTCGACCCGGAGGTGGACTCGCAGATCGAGGCGCTGTGCCAGGGCCTGACGACGCAGCTGGACGCTGCCGTTGCGCACCAGTTGCAGCGGACCAGGTCGGCCGCCGCCCAGGCAGGGGGAGCGGCATGAAACTCGACCGCCCCATCCTCCTCTTCGGCATGCCGCGCTCGGGTACGACCTGGCTCGGCAAGATCTTCGACAGTCACCCGCGCACGCTCTACAGACACGAGCCCGACAGCTACAAGCCGCTGTCGGACATCCCGTTGCTCGCCGACCCTGACGATGCGGCCCGCCTGCGCCAGCGCCTCCACGCCTACCTCGCCGAGGTCGTCGCGATGCGTGCCGAGGCCGTCTGCGGCAAGCAACCCATCTTTCCAAAGGCCTATGCGGCGTCGGGCTCCGCGAGCCTGCACCGGCTCGGCGCGACGGTAAGCAAGGCGGCCGCGCGTCTGGGTCTGGCCGTTCCGGTGCTTGGCGCCCCGCGGCTCGAGGGCGGCGGCGACTGGCGTCTCGCCTGGAAGTCGATCGAATCGCTGGGACGGCTCGGGCTGCTGCTGCGCGCCATCGACGATGCGCGGGCGGTGCAGATCCTGCGCCACCCCTGCGGTTACGTGGCCTCGGTCCTGCGGGGCGAGTCGGCTGAGCAGTTCAACAATGCCGGGGCGGCCGAGGACTGGGGCATCTTCGGCATGCTGAGCGAGACTCCGCAGGCGCGTCGACGGGGACTCACGCTCGACACGCTGAAGGTCATGTTGCCCGTGGAACGCCTCGCCTGGCGCTGGGTGCTCTTCAACGAGAAGGCTGCAGAAGATTCCGCGGCGACGGGGCGTCACTGCCTCCTCTACTACGAGGAACTCTGTGCGGACCCGCCGCCGGTCGTGCGACGCCTGTTCGACTTCGCCGGACTCGAGTGGAACGCCCAGACGGAGCGCTTCCTTGCAGACAGCACCGGGAAGTCGCGCTCCGACTACTACAGCGTGTTCAAGGATCCGCTCGAGAGCGCCTGGAAGTGGCAGATGCAGCTCGAAGCGGCGCAGGCCCAGGCGGTGCTTGCCGTCCTGCGCCAGAGCGAACTCGGACGACCGTACCTTACGGCGTCGTCGTGGAACAGGCTCGCGGCCTGACGCCTCAGGCGGCCTGCGCGAACCGCCTCTGAGCGTAGGCTCGCGCGATGCGCGCCCCAAAGCGCGCCGCCCGCTTGTCCCACGGCGCGATGCGCGGCAGCTGGAACGGGTCCGACCGGCGTGTTGCTGCGCCCCAGGCGGTTGAAACCGCGACCGTGAACCCCGCTTCCGCCGCCATGCGCGCGTGGATCGGCGCGTAGTCAGTGGTCGGCCGTCCGTTCGGGTAGGCGAAGGCCCGCACCTGCGCACCGATCATCTCCTCGAGGATCCGCTTGCTGTCGCCGATCTCCTGCGCCGCCCGACGAGGCTCGACGCCGGAAAGCATCGGATGCCAGACCGTGTGCGCACCGATGTCGATGCCCAGCCGGTGCAACTGCCGCACCTGCGCCTCGTTCATCATGAGGTCGCGCGGCAGCGAAGCACCCGCGGCCTCGGCGATGCGCTCGGCAATCTGCGGACGCTCAGCATCCGGCCGGTACTTGAGCTCCTCGAGCACGCTGCGGATCGCCTTCTGCCGCGCCGGAATGTCTGGCAGCGACAGCCGCCCGAACCCCAGCGCACTCAGGTCGAGTTCCGCTGGCGCCTGGCG
>CAZRKS010000179.1:0-5437 GCA_964600315.1 uncultured Steroidobacteraceae bacterium
GCCGCTCGATCTTCTCGGTGATCCGCGCATAGATGTCGACGCGCGTCTTCTCGTACTTCCCGCTCATCATCAAAATCTCCAGACTAGAGGCCGCGACCATCGCAACCCCGTCACGGAGGTCCGCCAGCCGGAAGGGCAGGGCGGGACCGCATCCGAGCCCATTGCTCTCAGGCAATGGGCTCGGACCGAAACGCAGTGGAGGACGGCAGCACCGTTGCGCGACCGCCCGGGTCCGGCAGGACCTCAATCCGGGACGGGAAGCGAGGGAGGCCTTCGCTTTCTTCGTCCGTCTTCCGTCCTCTTTGGCCCGACAAGGAAAAAGGCCGGCTCCCGAAGAGAGCCAGCCCTGCATAGGCAATTGGGGAATGAAGAGGCGGGGAAAAACCCCGCCTGCGAGAATCAGCCGAAAGCGGCCATCTGAACCTGCGCCGCCTTGCGGTCGAGAGAAGCGCCAGGATTCTCCAGCGGACGCTCGAACGGCTTCCAGGCTTCGCCAACGACCTGCTCGTAGGCGGCGACGGCGCCCTCCGCGGCCATCCTCAACGCATGAGCCTGCAGTCCCATGTCGGCCGCGAACTCGCGCTTGCGTTGGGCCTTGGAGTCGAACCCGACGGGTCCGTCGAGGTCTTCGTCGCGGCTGTCGTTGGAAGCCTTGGAGGTCGCATCGCGCGCCTCGCTCACAGCTCGGGAGTAGAACTGCCCGGCGCCATGCGCGGAGGCGACGTAGGAGCCGACGATACGCTGCAGATGGATCTGCATGGCTTTTTCGCCGAGGCCGTCGCTCAGGCTGCCAGAGGTTTCGACGAGCAGGCGCTCATGAATGTCGCGAGTGCCGGCGCCGTCCAAAATGGACAGTCCAAAGCTCTCGGCGATGCGCAACGCTTGTTCGGCATCAGGGCAGGCGAGACGAACCATTTCGAGGGTGGTGCCTTTGCGAAGCGGAATGACGCGGGACGGACGGCGGAAGGTCTGAGCGGTCTTGGCCATGGGATGATCCTTTCGGTGCCCCAAGGTTTCGGATCGGCCCTTGCCGTCCTTCCCTCGGGTGCGGTCACAGGAAACCGGCGCTCGGCGGACGCTTCAGGGTCCGGCGCGGCCAAAGCGAGCGAGGCCGGCTTGCGGACCAGCGGGGCGTCAGCCCTGCGCAGGACGCGAGCCGGCTTTGACGAGCGCGGCTGCGCCGGCCGCAACGCGGCGCGCCAGCGGCCTTGAAGCGAACGCCAGCCGGTTTACGACCGCGCCAAATCCGAGGGAGGAAGGACAAGGACGACACAATCCAGCGAACAGCCGAAGGATCGGACTATGGGAATGCCCAGCCGGTCACGCAGCGCGCGGCCAATCAATGCAATGGCGCTCTCGAAAGGCGGCGATCGCACAATCCTGCCGCGCGAGTTTGCGCGAAAGAGCGTCGATTTCAGGTTGCCGTTCGGCGGAGATCGCTGCGAGATTCATGCGGTAGCGCTCGAGGAAGGCGCGCGGATCGCACGTCTCGCCGCGCCGATAGCCGTATCCCTTCGGCTGCAACGTCGGAATCAACGCCGTCATGCGCCTGATAATTTACCGATCGGTGATGTCGAGCTGTCGTTACGTTTGTCGACGCGCCTCTTCCATTCGGAACAGCCGAACGCGAATATCGAGGGACGTGTTCATGATTCTTCTCCGCGGCGCCAAACGGCATCGTTTGACGCCCCTGCCTTCCGCCCCAGACCACCGAAGGTAAAAACAAGCGTGCAGGACGTCCTTCTCAGCAGTGCCATCGTGGCTACAAGGCGCTGGCCATTGTCGGCTTCGCGGTGGCAGCCTGCTGAGCTTCGGCGATTACCTGCTTTGGTTCTATGGCCTGTGGACGCCGCTGCACCGGCTGGCGCTGCTTCCAATTGCCATGCTCTTTATTCAGTTGCTCATTCGCCGCCTCGATCGGCGGCGGTGATTGGCACCGCGTGTTGAATGGCCAACCAAGGGATCGAGGATTCAGAAGCAATGCCGCTTCAAGATCGGCATTAAATCCTGTACCTTCGCCAGTTCAAGAATTTCCTCTCGTTACGCGCGATGGCCGACACACAAATCGAATGGACGGACGCCACCTGGAATCCGGTTGCCGGATGCTCGGTGATGAGCGCTGGCTGCACCAATTGCTACGCCATGCATATGGCGCGTCGACTGGAGGCCATGGGCGTCGAAAAATACAAGGGGCTGACGCGGCGCAGCGGGAAGCGCACGGTCTGGTCCGGCGTCGTGCGGCAGGATCGTGACGCGCTCGACATTCCGCTGAAATGGAAAAAGCCGCGCAAGATATTCGTCAATTCGATGAGCGATCTGTTTCACGACCGGGTGAAAGACGCGTTCATTCGCGACGTGTGGGATGTGATGCGTGCAACGCCGCATCATCACTATCAGATTCTCACCAAGCGTCCCGACCGCATGGCGGCGCTTGTGAACAGTTGGGGCGGCCCTCCTCTGGCTAATGTTTGGCTGGGAACCAGCGTGGAAGATGCTGCCGTGCTGCACCGGATAGACGCCTTGCGGTCCGTGCAAGCGGCCATTCGCTTTATTTCGTTCGAGCCGCTGATCGGCGCCGTGGGACGCGTCGATCTCTCTGCCATTCATTGGGCAATCGTCGGCGGCGAGAGCGGCCCTGCCGCGCGGCCTATCCGCGAAGACTGGATTGATGAAATTTACCGCCAGTGCGATTTGTTCGGCACGGCATTTTTCTTCAAGCAATGGGGCGCGTGGGGCAAGGACAACAAGCGTCGCTCCAAGCGAGCGAATGGTCGCACCTATCGCGGCCAGGAATGGGACGAGATGCCCGCGCTCCAAAATGGCGGCCTGTAGGCTCGATGGTCGGGAAGCCGTATGAATGGTCGCATGGCGCGACGCTGGAGGAACACTCCAAGCGCAAGCTCAAAATTCTGCGGGAATATTTTATCCGGTATCTCGCGGTTCGCTGCCAGTTGCCGCAGCAATCCCGCTTTCGTCTGGCCATTGTCGAAGGCTTTGCCGGCGGTGGACGCTATAACTGCGGCACGCCAGGTTCGCCGCTGATCTTCATCGAAGAATTGCGTAATGCGGCCCAGACCTTCAACATCAAGCGGCGCGCTGAAGGCATGGCGGCCCTCGATATTGAATGTTTTCTCATCCTAAATGATGCCAACCGCGACGCGATCGAAGCCTTGCGCGCCAATATCGCACCGCTTGTCGCCGCAGCGAAAGACACCGCGAGCCGCCTGCATCTAAAGATCGAATATCGAAACGCGGAGTTCGAGGCGATCTATCCCGAAATCAAAGCGCTTGTGCAGCATGAGCGGTTTCCGTCTGTCATTTTCAATCTGGATCAATGCGGGCACACGCATGTGAGCCGCGCCACACTGGCGGACATCATGCATGTGCAGCCGAAGGCAGAAATTTTTTACACTTTCGTGATCGAGGCGCTGCTGGCGTTTCTGCAAAAATCCAATCCAGCGCTGCTTGCCCAGCAACTCGCGCATGTCGGCTTGGAGTTTCAACAGCTATCCCAGTTGCAAGGCGCCATGACCAACAAGGAATGGCTTGGCGCCGCCGAACGTGTGGTGATGGAGGCCTTCAAAACCTGCGCGCCTTATGTCAGCCCGTTCTCGATCAACAATCCCGACGGCTGGCGCTATTGGCTTATTCACTTCGCCAACTGCTACCGTGCGCGGCAGGAATACAACGACATTTTGCACAGCAACAGCAGCGAGCAGGCGCATTTCGGGCGCTCTGGCCTCAACATGCTTTCCTATGATCCGCGTCACGATCCGGGCGCGCTTTATCTTTTCGATGTGTCGGGCCGGAAAGCGGCGCTGGACCAGCTACACAACGATATTCCCTGTGTGATCTCGGAGTTCGGTGACGCCATAAGCGTCGGCGCTTTCTATGAGTCGATCTACAATACGACGCCCGCGCACAGCGATGATATCCACACGGCGATGCTGAAAGCCGACGATCTCGAAGTGATTACCGAAGCTGGCGGCGAGCGTCGCAGCACGAGAGCGATCTCGCCACAGGACACGTTGCGCCTGAAAAGGCAGCGCAGTTTTTTCCCGTGGTTCGGGACGAACGCCAAAAAAGACGATTGATTTAGATGAGCTGAGGTGGCGGGCATTGTGCATGCCAATAGCCCTCAGGAGGCGGGCACCCCAGTCTTCGCCGTGCTTGTATTTTGCGACGCTACCGTCTCGCAATAACGTGCGAAGGCGGCTTCCGACGCGGGCGAATGCGGCACGTCAAAAAAGGCGCTTATTCGCTCGCCAGTCACTTCGGCAATACCGTGCTTTAGCTTGCAGTTGAATGCGACAATTTCAGAGGCGGGGATAACTAGCTTCGCAGGATTGATAGGCATATTCGCTTCCTCGCATCCTTTGAGAATGCGATCATAGGCGTGCTCAAGCCGCTCGAAATCATCCGCCGAGCAAATGAAATCGTCGAAATAAACCGAGCAAAATATCCCCTCAGCTTGCACTTCCTCAAATGCGCGAAGCAGCGGCGATGAAGCCATAGCCAAGCTGGCCAGCGCTGGTGACTGTACGAAGCCAATTGGGAGAGAGTAGGAGGGGGAAGCGCCGAATGGATTTTTGACGCATGACCATTTTGCAAAAAGACGGGCGTTTTTGAAGCCAATGTCCCTGAGTGCCGCCGTTACGCGGCTTCGCGAAATCGCATAGTAGAAATTCTTGATATCGATCCGAAAGAAAAATCGACGCCGCAAATGCTCGTGTAGAGCAGCAACATGGCCGCCAGATCGATAATGAAAAAAGAATTCAGGGAATGTCACGCATCTCCCAATGTAAGCAATTAGAATCTGGCCTTTACGCACGCATTCTTCGCTTGGCACAAAGATGTGCTTACTTTTTAGTTCAAAATGCGATTTGTAATTTTCGATCATGACAAAGCCAGTTGACGCGCCCGCTCAGGAAACCGACCACCAGAATAAACAGTTTTGCAACTGCATAAGCCAGCAAGACGATATCCCGAGCGAGACGCGTGTTTCTGGACCATTTGTCCATGGCACGCCTCCTACTCGCCGCTGGCTTCCTACGAACCCCAACAAATGTGGGAGCCGTCAACCGATATAGTGCATTGCATGTGCCTCATAGACACATTGCGACACGTCAAGCTTGCACATCGCTTCGTACGAAACGCCGTACAGCTCAAGGCGGAGCCGTAGCCTACCGCCAGCGGAATACTGATCTGGGCGGAAGCTTTGCTTTTTTCAAGGCCAGCATGGGCTCTCAGTTCAGTTCGTTTCTAGGAATTGACCCGTTAGAGGAGCCTTGAGAAGGGGCGCTGACCCTCGCGCGGACAAGGCATCCAAACGCGGATCGCCGCATCCACACGCATGACATCCTCCTTGCGCGCGGAAGCAATGCCGCCGCCGGGAGCGCCGGCGGCGGATCGATGATTTTTTGGAAGTAGGGGAGGG
>CAZRKS010000180.1:0-5434 GCA_964600315.1 uncultured Steroidobacteraceae bacterium
GCCCTCGGCGAGCGCACGGTGACGCTCGACTGCGACGTGCTGCAGGCGGACGGCGGCACGCGCACCGCGTCGATCACGGGCGCCTACGTCGCGCTCGCCGATGCGATGGACGCGCTCGCCCGCCGCCGCGCGATCGGCTCGAGCCCGCTGCACGGCCAGGTGGCGGCCGTGTCGGTCGGCATCGTGGACGGCGTCGCGGTGGTGGACCTCGACTACGCCGAGGACTCGAGCGCCGAGACGGACATGAACGTGGTGATGAACAACGGCGGCGGCTTCGTCGAGGTCCAGGGCACCGCGGAGGGTCACGCGTTTCGCCGCCACGAACTCGACGAACTGCTCGATCTCGCGGCGGCGTCGTGCCAGCGACTCTTCGCCGTCCAGCTCGAGGCGCTGCAGGCGCCGCTCGCGGTGGCGCCGCGCAGCGGGAAGCGGTGACCGCGGGCGCGCGCGCGGTCCCGGCGCGGCTGGTGCTCGCGACCGGCAATGCCGGCAAGTTGCGCGAGATGCGCGCGATCCTCGCGCCCTGTCAGGTCGAGGTGCTGCCGCTCACCGACTTCACGAAGGACGCGGCGGAGGAGACGGGGCTCAGCTTCGTCGAGAATGCCATTCTCAAGGCCCGTTTCGCGGCAACGGCGGCGGGCTTGCCGGCCATTGCCGACGATTCGGGTCTCGAGGTCGACGCGCTGCAGGGCGCGCCCGGCATCCACTCGGCGCGCTACGCCGGCCCGGGCGCCGACGACGCAGCCAACAACGCCAAACTGCTGCGGGCGCTGGCCGGGGTCGCGGGTGAGGCGCGCAGCGCGCGTTACCGTTGCGCGCTGGCGTACCTGCGCTGGCCGCTCGATCCGGCGCCTGTGGTCTGCCAGGCGAGCTGGGAAGGGCGGATCGCGGACGCGCCGCGAGGCAGCGGCGGATTCGGCTACGACCCGTTGTTCCTGGTGGCCGGTTCGAGCCGGACGGCCGCCGAGTTCGACCCCGTCGACAAGAATCGTCTGAGCCATCGCGGACAGGCCTTGCGCGCGCTGGTCGCGGCACTCGGCGGGGCGGACGGCCGTCCGTGAGCGCGCCGCGCCCGCCGCCGCTGTCGCTCTACGTCCACCTGCCGTGGTGCGTGCGCAAGTGTCCGTACTGCGACTTCAATTCGCACGCCGCGCCGGCGGCCGGGATCCCCGAGCGGGCCTACCTCGCCGCGCTGCTCGACGACCTCGCATTCGCCACGCGCGGCCTCGAGGGACGCGAACTCGTCTCCGTGTTCTTCGGCGGCGGCACGCCGAGCCTGTTTGCGGCGGACTCGATTGCGGCGGTGCTGCATCGCGCGCGCGAACTCCTGCCCGCGGCCGACGATCTCGAAGTCACGCTCGAAGCCAATCCGGGCACGGTCGAGCGCGGGGCTTTCGCCGCCTATCGTGCTGCGGGCGTCAATCGCGTGTCTCTCGGTGCGCAGAGCTTCGACGACCGCCATCTCGCGGCGTTGGGGCGGATTCACGGCTCCGCGGACGTCCTCGCGGCCGTCGCGGAACTGCGCGCTGCCGGGCTCGACAACTTCAATCTGGACCTCATGTATGCGCTGCCGCGACAGACGCTCGCCGAGGCGCTCGACGATGTGGAGCGGGCGATCGAACTCGCGCCGCGCCACCTCTCGCACTACCAGCTGACGCTGGAGCCCGGCACCGTGTTCGAGCGCCGCCCGCCGCCGCTCCCAGACGACGACGCGGCCTGCACGATGCTGGAGGCCTGCCAGGAGCGGCTCGCGGCGGCGGGTTACCGCCAGTACGAGGTGTCGGCATACGCGCAGGACGGACATGCGTGCCGGCACAACCTGAACTACTGGCGCTTCGGCGACTATCTCGGCATCGGCGCCGGGGCTCACGGCAAGACGACCGATCCGCTGAGCCGCGCCGTCACGCGGACGGTGCGCGTCCGTCAGCCGGCCCGCTACCTGGCCGCGGCCCGTCCCGAGGAACGAATGCAGGAGCAGCGGGTCGTGCCGGAGGCGGACCTCGCGTTCGAGTTCTTCCTGAACGCGCTCCGGCTGAGCGACGGAATCGAGCCGGCGCTGTTCGAGGAACGCACCGGGCTGGCCGCGACCACGGTGGAACAGGAGATCGCCGCGGCGTGCGCCAAAGGCCTTCTCGAGCACGCCCCGGACGGGCGCTGGATCCCGACCCGGCGGGGGCGTTCGTTCCTGAATGACCTGCAGTCCGGGTTCCTCCGTGAGCCGGCGTCCGGCAGGACACTTATTCACACGCCGGGCGCGCCCACCTAGATACGCCATGTTACGGACCGTAGTCGAAGTGACATCTTAGACAGGAGTCATAACTCATTGAAATAACAGGCTGAAATATCGTGGTCAAATTTTGACCAAAGCGAAAATGCGCCTGCGCCGCGCCCGGAAGCGCCACCTCGCAGACGCGCCATCCACAAAGTTATCCACAGCTTTTGTGGATAACCGACCCGACGGCCTGTGGTCACCGCGCAACGACGGACGAGATCCTTGTCAGCACGGGTCGGCGCTCCTATACTTCGCGCCCTTTTTCCGATTGCCGCCCAGGAAGGACCGCGACCATGAAGAGCGGAATCCACCCCGAGTACAAGAAGATCACGGTGACCTGCAGCTGCGGGAACACCTTCGAGACGCGCTCCACGCTCGGCGAGGACCTGCAGATCGAAGTCTGCTCGAATTGCCATCCGTTCTACACGGGCAAGCAGAAGATCGTGGACACGGGCGGGCGCGTCGATCGCTTCCGCAAGAAGTACGCGCGCGGCTGACCCGGTCCGGCCTCCGGATTCGAGCGACGGGGCGCCATGGGCGCCCCGTTTGCGTTTGGGGTGGCGGGCGGACGCCTCGCTCCCGTCGGGAACTTTCTGCGGCGTGGCCGGCCCTCTAGACTCGGCAGACCCGCACGCGAGGCCCGCATGACCCGTTCCCGCGCCCGACTCCTGCTCGTCCTGCTGGCCGCCGGCCTGGCCCCTGGCTGCGCGACCAACCCGGTCACGGGGCACAAGGACCTCGTGACGATGTCGGCCGAGCAGGAGGTTGCGATCGGCCGCGAGTCGCACCCGAAGATCCTGCAGAAATACGGCCGCTACGACGACGAGGCGCTGCAGGCCTACGTGAGTGGCCTCGGCCAGCGCATCGCGGCCGTGAGCCATCGGCCCGACCTGCAGTACACGTTCACCGTGCTCGACTCGGAGGAGATCAACGCGTTCGCACTGCCGGGCGGCTACGTCTACATCACCCGCGGCATCCTGGCCTACCTCAATTCCGAGGCCGAGCTCGTGGCGGTCATGGGGCACGAGGTGGGCCACGTCACGGCGCGCCACGCCGTGCGCCAGCAGACCGGTGCCACCGCGGCCGGGGTCGGGGCCACGCTCATCGGCATCCTCACGGGCAGCGGCGACCTCGCGTCGATCGCCAACATGGCGGGCACCGCGCTGGTGAGCGGCTACGGACGCGACATGGAACTCGAGGCGGACGACCTCGGCGCGCAGTACCTCGACCGGCTCGGGTACGACCCCGACGCGATGATCGACGTCGTGCGGCTGCTCAAGAACCAGGAGAGCTTCGAGGTGCAGCTCGCGCGGCAGGAAGGCCGCGAGCCGCGCGTCTACCACGGCGTCTTCGCGACCCACCCCGACAACGACACGCGACTCAAGGAGGTCGTCGCGGCCGCCCACAAGGTGGACCACGGCGAGGCGCGCCCGGACGGCCGGCAGGTCTACCTCGACCGCATCAATGGGCTGCCGTTCGGGCCCAGCCGCGCCCAGGGCGTGGTCCGCGGCAGCCGTTTTTATCACGCGGACATGGGATTCACGGTCGCGTTTCCGACCGGCTGGACGATCCAGAACACGCCGACGAAGGTCGTCGCGTTCACGCCTCAGAAAGACGCCTTCCTGGAGCTGACGGCGCTGCCCGTCCCGCCCGACACCGACCCCAGGGCCTTCCTGACGCGCAATCTCGCGGGCATCCCGCTCACTGACGCCGGGCCGCTCGACATGAACGGCCTGCGCGGGTACACCGTGGTCGCCCGGGAAGTCCCGCTGCCCTGGGGCAACCGCGGGCCGGCGCGGTATGCGGTCGTGTACTTCAACAACCTCGCCTACGTCTTCCGCGGCGCCACCCGGCTCAACTCCGCGCTCTCGGCGAGCGACCCGCTGTTCCTCTCCAGCATCAAGACCTTCCGCCGCCTGAAGGACAGCGAGTTCGCGACCGCCGAGCCGGACCGGATCGAACTCCTGAAGACCACCCCTGAGACGCGCATCGAGACGCTCGCGCGTTCCTCGCCGATCCGCCAGTACCCCGCCGAGCGGCTGCGGCTGCTGAACGACCTCTACCCGGACAAGGAGCCGGTCCCGGGACAAACCCTCAAGGTGGTGGATTAGTACGGAGTTGATTGCGCCCGCCGCTCATGCAAGTCTCCAAGACCGCCAAAGGCGCGGCCGCGGGCCGTCGCGAGACGAGGTAGGGCACAGATGAGCTCCAAGAAATACGAACTGGTCAACCTGGATTCGGGCGTGAAGTCGACGCTGCAGGCGCTCGGCGGGAGCGTCGGGCCGGACTGCCTGAACATCGGCAACTTACTGAAAGACCACGGGATTTTCACATTCGACCCGGGGTTCATGGCGACCGCGGCCTGCGAGAGCAAGATCACCTATATCGACGGTGACGCCGGCATCCTTCTCTATCGCGGCTACCCGATCGAGCAGCTCGCCACGAAGTCGAGCTTCCTCGAGGTGGCCTACCTGCTCATCAACGGCGAGCTGCCGACCGCCGCGCAACTCGAGCATTTCGACGGCGCGATCCGTTATCACACGATGATCAACGAATCGCTGCTGCGCTTCTTCAACGGATTCCACTACAACGCGCACCCGATGGCCATGGTGTCCGCGGTCGTCTCGTCGATGGCGGCGTTCTACCACGACTCCATGGACAACCATAACCCGCGGCACCGCGAGATCTTCGCGCACCGCATCCTGGCCAAGGTGCCGACGATCTCGGCGGCGTCCTACAAGCACATGCTCGGCCAGCCGTTCGTCTATCCGCGCAACGACATGGACTACTGCGCGAACATGCTGCGCATGTTCTTCGCGGTGCCGGCCGCCGACTACGAGGTGGACCCGGTGACGGCGCAGGCGCTCGACCTGCTGCTCATCCTGCACGCCGACCACGAGCAGAACGCGAGCACCTCGACGGTGCGGCTCGCCGGCAGCACGGGCACCAACCCTTACGCGGCGATCTCCGCGGGCGTGTCGGCGCTGTGGGGCCCGGCGCACGGCGGCGCGAACGAGGCGGTGCTCGCGATGCTCGAGGACATCGGCACGGTCGACAACATCGGCAAGTTCCTCGACCGCGTGAAGGACAAGGACGGCGGCAAGCGTCTCATGGGCTTCGGCCACCGCGTCTACAAGAACTTCGACCCGCGCGCGAAGATCA
>CAZRKS010000181.1:0-2836 GCA_964600315.1 uncultured Steroidobacteraceae bacterium
AGGAAGCGCAGAAGAAGTTCGGCTTCCTGCTCGAGGCGCTCAAGTACGGCGCGCCCCCGCACGGCGGCATCGCCTTCGGCCTCGATCGCCTCGCGATGCTGATGGCGGGCGCCGACTCGATCCGCGACGTGATCGCGTTCCCGAAGACACAGACGGCGACCTGTCCGCTGACCGACGCGCCCACGGAGGTCTCGGAGCAGCAACTGCGCGAGCTGCACATCCGCGTGCGCATGCCGGTGAAAGAATAGGGGACATTCCCCTATTACCGCCCTATGTCCCGCCGCACCGGCTGCGCAACGCAATAGGTAATAGGGGAATGTCCCCTATTATTCTCGTCCACGGTCTGTGGATGAACGGGATCGGGTTCGGCGTGCTGCGCCGCCGCCTCCAGCGCGACTACGGGTTCGACGTCCACGAGTTCCCGTACCCGTCGCTGACCGGCGACGCGGCCGCGACCTGCGACCGGCTGGCGCAATTTGCAGCACAGCTCGGTGGCGGCGGCCGGGTGCACCTGGTGGGGCACAGTCTCGGCGGAGCGCTCGTCTACCGCACGCTGAGCGAGCATGCAGAACCGGTCCTCGGCAATGCCGTGCTGCTCGGTTCGCCGCTGCGGGACTGCAAGGCCGCCCAAGGTGCCGCGCGCTGGCCGGTGCTGCGGTCGCTGCTCGGTCCCCACGTGGCCAGCGAACTCATCGAGGCTCGGGAGCGACACTGGCAGGGGCAGCAGGCGGTCGGCGCGATTGCCGGTTGTCGTCGCATCGGGACGGGTCGGTTGCTCGCGCGGTTCGACGAGGACAACGACGGCACCGTGGCGGTGAGCGAGACCATCATTCCCGGCCTCGCGGATCACCTGGTGCTGCGGCACAGCCATGTCGGCATGCTGTTCGCCCGGGACGTCGCCCGGCAGGTTGCCTGCTTTCTGAGGGACGGTCGATTCGTCCGGGAAGCCGCAGCCGGGTAGCCGCGCTGCGTCCGACGCGGCCCCGGCCTGGCCAGATCGACCTGGCCAGCCCGACCGGGCTTGCGAGTCGCATGCCGCCGCGGGTACTGTCGACCGAGCTTTCTGTGTCTCGTCAGGCCAGCGAACCCAAGCCATGGCACGCGCCGACCACGTCCTCGTCCCGCGCATGGGCGGGCTCTTCACCCACCACGGCATCGACTGCGGCGACGGCACGGTCATCCATTTCACCGGCGAGACCTGGGCGACCCCGCGCAGCGTGCAGCGGACCAGGATGAAGGATTTCGCGCGCGGCGCCGAGATCGAGGTGCGAGACTACCGGAAGTTCTTCGAGCAGCTCGACCACCCGGACGACCTGCCGCGTCGCCTGCAGATCCAGTGGCGTCACGAACTGCTGCGCATGGCGGGACGGGGCGGTGCGGTCGCCGCATTCGGGCCGCGCGCCGTGATCGCACGGGCCGAGAGCCGCCTCGGCTCGGTCGCCTTCGACATCGTCCTGAACAACTGCGAGCACTTCGCGACGTGGTGCAAGACGGGCATCAGCGACAGCGAGCAGGTCTACGCCCTGTGGCGGCGGGCGCTGGATCCCATGACCTACCTGCGCCTGCGCCGCTCCGACGTGCTGACCGCGCTGTTCGAGCCGGGGCGCAAGCCGACAGCCGAGCGACCGGGACGCCGCTGAGTCGATCGCCCTCTCCGGCCTGCCCGACCGGGCGTCACTCCGAGCGGAGCTTGTCCACGCGGCTGCGCAACTCCCGCTGGACGCGAGTCAGCTTGCGCTGCAGATCGGTCCGCGCCCGTTCGAGGCTCTGCATGAGATCCGACTGGGCCGCCTGCACGTCCTTCTGCACCTGCTCGCCACGTCGCACGAACCGCCTCCAGTGCTTGGGGGTCTCGTTCTTCACCCTGGTGAGGCGCGCGCTCACCTCGTCGTAGATCTCGGCATACACGCCCACCTGCGCATGCACGATGTCCTTCATCGCATCGACGACCCGCGTGTTGGCCTGTTCGATCGACTCGCGCTGGGCCGCCGCCGCCTTCTTGACGGCGCGGCGCAGATCGACCGGCCGCTGTCGCGAGGTACCCCGTTTCGCCTTCGCCCTGGTAGCCATCTCACGCCTCCGAATACGCCTGAATTGCGCGCTCCGTGCCGCCGCATGCCGGCAGGCGATCGCACGCACCAAAAAGTCTAGCGCTGCGCCCCGGGGCGCGATATAGCGCCGCGCGCAGGCGTCTTCGGGAACAGGGTCACAGGCGGCTCGGACCGCTCCGCTCGCGCGACATCGTGAGCGCGGCGTCCTCGATCATGTCCTCCTGCCCGCCGACCAGCTTGCGCCGTCCGAGTTCGAGCAGGATGTCGCGCGCCGGCACGCCGTAGGTCTTCTCGGCCCGCTTGGCGAACAGCAGGAAGCTGCCGTAGACGCCCGCGTAGCCGAGCGTGAGCGAATCGCGGTCGATGCGGATCGGGAAGTCCATCATCGGCACCACGAGGTCCTCGGCCACGTCCTGCATCTTCCAGAGATCCACGCCGGTGACGATGCCCATGCGGTCGCACACCGCGACCAGCACTTCCATCGGCGTGTTGCCGGCGCCCGCGCCGAGGCCGGCGGCCGCGGCATCGATGCGCGTGGCGCCGCACTCGATCGCGGCCAGGCTGTTGGCGATGCCCATCGCGAGGTTGTGGTGGCCGTGGAAGCCGACCTCGGTCTCGGGCTTCAGCGCCTCGCGCACGGCGCCGATGCGCGCCTTGACGTCCTCGGGCAGCATGTATCCGGCCGAGTCCGTGACGTACAGGCAGTTGGCGCCGTAACTCTCCATCAGCCGCGCCTGCGCGACCAGCCCCTCGGGGCTGTTCATGTGCGCCATCATCAGGAAGCC
>CAZRKS010000181.1:2936-4102 GCA_964600315.1 uncultured Steroidobacteraceae bacterium
TCCACGCCGGCTCGAGCAGCGGGCTGCGCTCGAGCTTCATCAGCAGGTCGGTGCCGATGTTGCCCGGCCCGATCAGGGCGCATTTCACTTTCTTCTGGCTCATGGGCGCGGGCTCCTCATAGGGTGAACGCGGCCGAGCCGCCGCCCTGGCGCTCGACCTCCCTCCCGAAACGGTCAACGGCCGGATACCAACCGTTCGCGAAGACCCGGCGCGAGCCGCTGTCGGTGTACAGTGGCGCGGTTCATCCACCCGCCCCAGGAAGGCCGCACGCATGTCGCACGTCCACACCCAGGTCGAAGGTCACGTGCTCGTGATCGAGGTCAATCGCCCCGAAAAGTACAACGCGCTGAGCGTCGCCATGTACCACGACCTCGCGCAGGCCTACACGCGGCTCGAGAACGACCCCGATCTGCGCGTCGCCGTGCTGCATGCGGCGGGCAAGCACTTCACCGCGGGCATCGAGCTGAACGAGTGGGCGCCGATCTTCGGCAGCGGCCTCACCTTCCCGGCGCGCGCCGGCGAAATCGACCCCATGGGCATCGTCGGGCCGCAGCACTCGAAACCCGTGGTCATCGCCGTGCAGGGCTACTGTTTCACCTGGGGCGTCGAGATCCTGCTGAACAGCGAGATCCGCGTGGCGAGCCGCGACACGCAGTTCCAGATGCTCGAGGTGCAGCGCGGGCTCTATCCCTGCGGGGGCGCGACTCTGCGCCTGCCGCGCGAGGTCGGTTGGGGCAATGCCCAGCGAGTGCTCCTCACCGGCGAGCGCTGGGATGCGGAAACCGCGCTGCGATGGGGCATGGTGCAGGAGCTCACGGAGCCCGGGGCGCAGTTCCCGCAGGCGATGCAGATCGCGCGCTCCGTGGCCGACGCGGCGCCGCTCGGCGTGCGCGGGTGCCTGAAGGCGACCCGGTTCGCGCTGCATCACTCGCGCGACGAGGCGGTGGAGCAGATGATGCGCGACCTCGTGCCGGTCATGCAGAGCGAGGATTCGGCGGAGGGCGTCCGCTCGTTCGTCGAGCGGCGCAAGGCGGTGTTCAAGGGACGCTGACGGCGCGCCGGGACCGGGTGCGCAGCCCGGCCCTGGAGGCTACCGGCCCTTGAAGGCCGCCGGCCGCCGCTGCAGGAACGCGGTCACGCCCTCGACGAAGTCGCCGGTGCGGCC
>CAZRKS010000181.1:4202-5423 GCA_964600315.1 uncultured Steroidobacteraceae bacterium
CCGATGTTCACGAACGCCTCGAGGAAATACGCGGAGCGGGCGGCGATGACGATGTCCGCCGCGAGAGCGAGCGAGCAGCCCGCACCCGCCGCGGGACCGTTCACCGCTGCGACGACCGGAAACGGCAGCGCGAGCAGCCGCTCGAACATCGGGTTGTAGTGGGTCTCGAGCAACGAGCCGGCGTCGCTCGGGAATTCGCCCGCCAGTTCCGTGCCCGAGCAGAACGCGCGGCCCGCGCCGGTGAGGAGCAGGGCGCGCACCTTGCCTTCGTCGCGCAGCCGGTCGACGCAGTCGATCACCTCGCCCGCGAGTTCGGCGTTCAGCGCATTCAGCGTGGCCGGGCGGTTGAGCGTGAGGGTCGCGACCCCCTGGTCCGCGTGTATCGTGATGTGCTGGTAGCTCATGTTGGTGTTCCTCAGGCGTTGTGGCGGCGCACGAGATCGCCGCCCAGCTGCATCATGTGCACCTGGTCCGGCCCGTCCGCCAGCCGGACCTGCCGCGCGTAGTTGTAGGCCTCGGCCATGAAGAAATCGGCCGTGAGGCCGGCCGCGCCGTGGATCTGCATGCAGCGGTCCAGCACGCCGAGCGCCATGCCCGGCGCCACGACCTTGATCGCTGCGATGAGGTCGCGTGCGACCTTGTTGCCGTGCCGGTCCATGCGGTCGGCCGCCATGAGCGTGAGGAGGCGCGCCTGCTCGATCTCACAGAACGATCGCGCGATGTCCTCGCGCACCGACTGGTGCTGACTCAGCCGGCGGCCGAAGGTGGTGCGCTGCTCGGCGCGGCGGCACATCTGCTCGAGCGCACGCTGCGCGCAGCCGATGAGCCGCATGCAGTGGTGGATGCGGCCCGGCCCGAGCCGCCCCTGCGCGATCTCGAAGCCGCGGCCCTCGCCGAGCAGGATGTTCGACGCCGGCACGCGCACGTCCTCGAAGACGATCTCCGGCTCGCCGAAGGGCTGCTCGCGGTAGCCGAGGGTGGTGAGCGAGCGCACGACGCGGACGCCGGGCGTGTCCCTGGGCACCAGGATCATCGACTGGCGCCGGTGGCGCTCCGGGTGATCCGGGTCGGTCTTGCCCATCACGATGAGGATCCGGCAGCTTTCGCGCATCGCGCCGGTCGTGAACCACTTGCGGCCGTTGACCACGTAATTGTCGCCGTCGCGCCGGATGGAGCACTCGATGTTGGTCGCGTCCGAGGAGGCCACGGCGGGTTCCGTCA